>JAXMFZ010000021.1:0-64514 GCA_046347515.1 Gammaproteobacteria bacterium
ACCCGCTCTGGCCGCCGACGAACTCGTCATCGAATCCTGGCGCAATGACGACATTGATATCTGGAACGGCACCATCATCCCGGCTTTCAGCAAAGCCCACCCCGATATCAAGGTGAAATTCCAGCCCACCGCGCCCGCCGAATACAACGCCGGCCTCAACGCCAAATTGGCCGGCGGCACCGCTGGCGATCTCATCACCTGCCGGCCCTTCGACGCCTCGCTGGATTTGTTCAACAAAGGCCATCTGGTCGCTCTGAACGACCTCAAAGGCATGGAGAATTTCTCCGATGTCGCGAAGAGCGCCTGGCAAACCGACGACGGCAAGACCACGTTCTGCGTGCCGATGGCATCGGTGATTCACGGGTTTATGTATAACAAGGAAATCTTCAAGGAGCTGAACCTGACGCCGCCCAAGACCGTCGCTGAGTTCATGAAAGTGCTGGAGACCATCAAACAGAACGGCGCGTACACGCCGCTCGCGATGGGCACCGCCGACCAGTGGGAGGCGGCGACCATGGGCTTCCAGAACATCGGCCCTAACTACTGGAAGGGCGAAGCCGGGCGCAAGAATCTGGTCGCCGGCAAGGAGAAATTCACCGACCCGCAGTACGTCGCGGTATGGAAGGAACTCGCGGCATGGGGGCCGTATCTCGGCGACGGTTATAAAGCGCAGAAATACCCGGATAGTCAGAACCTGTTCAGCTTGGGCCGCGCCGCCATCTACCCGGCGGGATCTTGGGACATCACCACTTTCAAGACCCAGGCTAGCTTCGAGTTCGGCGCTTTCGCGCCGCCAGTCCCGGAAGGCCAGGACAAGTGCTACATCAGCGACCACACCGACATCGCCCTCGGCATCAACGCCAAGTCGAAAAACATCGACAAAGCCAAGGTATTCCTGGAATGGGTGGCGGGCGACGAATTCGCCAATCTGTATTCCAACGCACTCCCCGGTTTCTTCTCGCTCTCAAAGGCCAAGGTTGAATTGAAAGACCCCGTGGCGCAGGAGTTCGTGGGCTGGCGCGGCCAGTGCGAATCCACCATCCGCAATTCCTATCAGATTTTGTCGCGCGGCACGCCCAACCTGGAGAATGAACTCTGGAACGTGAGCGCCCAGGTGATCAACGCAACGCTCACCCCGGAAGACGCCGCCAAGAAAATCCAGAGCGGGCTGGATAGCTGGTACAAACCGAAGATGTAACCCATGTTGTAGTGGTAGGGTGGGTTAAGGCGCGCAGCGCCGAACCCACCATAAAACCGTGGATTACGCCGCTTGACGCGGCTAATCCACCCTACCTCCGAGTTCCTGGGACAATTCCATGACCCGCACCCGTTTTCCGACGCACCTCGTCGTATTCCTCGCGCCCGCAACGGCGATTTATACGCTGTTCATGATTTACCCACTGATCGATTCGATTCGGCTGAGTTTTTATACCCAAGACACGAGCGGCGCGACCCATTACGCGGGGCTTGCCAACTACGTCGCCATGCTCACCGACCCGCAGTGGTCGGGGCCGTTCTGGAATGCGCTCATGAACAATTTCGTGTTCTTTGTCATCCACATGCTGGTGCAAAACCCGATCGGCCTCATGCTCGCCGCACTCCTAAGTCTGCCCAAGCTCACCGGGCGCAACACGTACCGCACCCTGCTCTTCATGCCCACCATGCTGTCGGTGGTGATCATCGGTTTCGTCTGGCAGTTGATCCTGAGCCCCTTGTGGGGGGTGAGCAAGACCCTGCTCGGCGGCGTGGGTCTGGCGGGGCTGTTCCAACCTTGGCTCGGGCAGGAGGGGAGCGCGCTGATTACGCTGGCTTTAATCTCGGTGTGGCAGTTCATCGGCATCCCGATGATGCTGATCTATGCGGCGCTGTTGGCTATTCCCGACGATCTGGTGGATGCCGCCATCGTCGACGGCGCCAACCACTGGAAGGTGTTCTGGCACATCAAACTGCCGCTGATTCTACCCACGATCGGGGTGGTATCGATTTTGACTTTCGTCGGTAATTTCAATGCCTTTGACCTCATCTATGCAGTCAAGGGCGCACTCGCCGGGCCGAATTTCTCGACCGATATCATGGGTACGCTTTTCTACCGCACGTTCTTCGGCTATCAGCTCCAAGTCGGCAACCCGACCATGGGCGCGACCGTGGCGACGCTGATGTTCCTGATCATCCTCGCCGGGGTGCTGGTGTATCTCATCGGCGTGCAGCGCCGCGTGCAACGCTACGCCCTCTAGGAGAGCCGCCATGCGTATGAAACAAACCTCCGGCGCGGTGTTGGTGCACGCCATCCTGCTCACCTACACGGTGATCGCGCTGTACCCGATTTTTCTGGTCATCATCAACTCGTTCAAAGCGCGCAAAGCGATTTTCGGCAGCCCGATGGCGCTGCCCAACGCCGACACTTTCAGCCTGGTCGGTTTCACCAAGGTGTTGGAGAAAGCCCATTTCGAGTTGTACTTTGGCAACAGCCTGTTCGTGACGGTCATCACCCTGGCGCTGGTGCTGCTGGCCGGGGCGATGGCGGCGTGGGCGCTAGCGGAGTATCGGTTCCCCGGCAATACCCTGCTGGGGCTGTATCTCGCCATCGGCATCATGGTGCCGATCCGGCTCGGCAGCGTGAGCATCCTGCAACTCATCGTCGATTTGAACCTGATCAACACCCTCACGGCGCTGATCCTGGTCTATACCGCGCAGAGCCTGCCGCTCGCGATCTTCATCCTGAGTGAGTTCATTCGGTTGATCCCCAAGGATTTGATCGAGGCGGCGCGCTGCGACGGGGTGAACGAATACAAGATTTTCTTCGCGATTATCCTGCCGCTGATCCGACCTGCGATCGCCACCGTCGGCATGTTCACGATGGTGCCGGTGTGGAACGACCTGTGGTTCCCGCTCATCCTCGCGCCTGGCGAAAAAACCCAGACCGTCACCCTTGGCGTGCAGCAGTTCATCGGTCAGTACGTCACCGACTGGAACGCGGTGCTGGCGTCCTTGACGCTCGCCATCGTGCCGATCCTGATCCTATACCTTTTGTTCTCCCGGCAGATGATCCGCGGCATCACCTCCGGCGCGGTCAAGTAATCGACAAAGGCTTGCTATCCATGTCCGACATCAAACTCGTGAACGTCAAGAAATCCTACGGCCACAGCGAAATCCTGCACGGCATCGACATCGATATCGCCGACGGCGAATTCGTGGTGTTCGTCGGCCCCTCGGGCTGCGGCAAATCGACATTGTTGCGCGTGATCGCCGGGCTGGAGTCGATCACCGCGGGCGATCTTTACATCGGCGGCGCGCGGGTAAACGACCTCACGCCCCCCGAACGCGGCATCGCCATGGTGTTTCAATCCTACGCGCTGTATCCGCACATGACGGTGTATAAAAATATGGCGTTCGGCCTCAAGATGGCGAACGCCGACAAAACCGAGATCGACCGCCGGGTGCGCGAGGCGGCGCGGGCGTTGCAGCTTGAGCCGTTGCTCGCGCGCAAACCCGCGCAACTCTCGGGCGGTCAGCGCCAGCGCGTCGCCATCGGCCGCGCTATCGTGCGCCAACCCAAGGTGTTTTTGTTCGACGAACCGCTCTCCAACCTCGACGCCGCGCTGCGCGTCCAAACCCGTCTGGAGATCGCGAAACTCCATCAGGATTTGCAAACAACCATCATCTACGTCACCCACGACCAGGTCGAAGCGATGACGCTGGCCGACAAGATCGTCGTCCTCAACCAGGGATCCGTGGCGCAGATCGGCGCACCCTTGGATTTATACGAGCGCCCGCGCAACCAATTCGTCGCCGGCTTCATCGGCTCGCCCAAGATGAACTTCATCAAAGGCGAGGTCGCCGCCATCCGTGACTCGGCGCTTGCGGTGAAACTGGCGGATGGCAGTTCGGCGACGCTGCCCGTGGCCGCTGACGGCGCCAAGATCGGCGACGCCGTGACCCTCGGCGTGCGCCCCGAGCACCTCACCACGGAGCCGGATGCGGGCGCGGGCGCCCAACTGCGCGGTGAGGTCGAGGTCGTGGAGCGCCTGGGCGATGTGAGCTACCTCTACCTCCACCTCGGGGATGGCGGGCGCATCACCGTACGCGCTAACGGCATCAGCCGCGCGCGCGTCGGCGATGCCTTGGCCGTTGGCGCCGGTGCCCAGGCGCTCCATCTGTTCGCGGCGGACGGGCGGGCGTTTCAGCATCGTAACACCCAAGATCACCACCGTTAGTTGGGGCGCATTCTTTCCGTATGCTATCGTACGCCAGCGTTTTATATATAAATACATCGTATTACAGTGTTCAATATGGCGACATCGACAAAGGCAAGCTGACGCTGCCGGCGGACTCGGCCGCTCCGTGGCGTAAACAGCTCCGGGAGCGTAACTGGCGGTCGTGAAGTGGTGGTTGTTGGACACCGGGCCATTGGTCGCTTACCTGGCCGCAAACGACCCCGTACACGAGCAGGTTGTCGCCTGCCTCGACAGCCACCTTACTTAATGGAGCAATACGCCGACACACCGATGGACTACGCGGATGCTACCTTGGTTTTGCTAGCCGAGCGCCTCGGGATTGGCGATGTCGTAACCCTTGATCGTCGCGGATTCTCGGCCTACCGATTCGATCGCCGGCGGCTTTTCCGTCGAGTCCTGGACTAAATTTGAGTGAGATTGCCCGCGTATTGACCCGGGGCTGATTGGCTTGACCTGGCCGGCGGCCAACTGAAGAGATTGGGTGATCGGAGTCTTGCCTTTGGGGATAGCGGTTTGTATTTTGCCGATCCAGGCATTCTTGTCGCCCTGGCCGATCCGCACCATTATCTCGATGTCGTTGCAGTCACCTTGGCGGCGGTAAATGTGAGTTTGGGCTTTCTGCCATAGAGAAGAAACAAATTCTATCCGAAAAGTAACCGCGCCGTGCTCGCGCCGCTCGAAACCTCAATCGCTGGCGAATCACGCCTTTACGCCCTATACCTAATCCAAGTAGAATTTCGCGCTCGCAACAAAGGCCCTGAACGGCCTTTATCGGCTAGGGCTTTTCCTCCTCCCTGCCGGCAGGGCTTCGCTCCAACGACTCACATAACGAGGTTTCTTCGATGGTTTCAGCAGCTTTGATTTTCGCCTTACTGTGCGGTGTGGCGGCAATCGTTTACGGGGCGCGCTCCGTAAGCTGGATTCTCGCCCAGCCCGAGGGTAACGAGCGCATGCGCGAGATCGCGGCGGCGATTCAGCAAGGCGCATCTGCGTATCTCAATCGGCAGTACACCACCATCGGGATCGTTGGCGTTGTACTGTTCCTCGTCATCGGTTTCTTCCTCGGCTGGAAAACCGCCATTGGTTTCTTGCTCGGCGCGGTACTGTCCGGCGCGACCGGCTATATTGGCATGAACATCTCGGTGCGCTCCAATCTGCGCACCGCCGAAGCCGCGCGCGGCGGGCTGAACGCGGCGCTCACCCTCGCCTTCCGCGGCGGCGCGATCACCGGGATGCTGGTGGTCGGTTTGGGCCTGTTGGGCGTTGCTGGCTATTACGCCATCCTGAAACTCATGACCGCGACCGGCCAGCCGGTCGATCTCGCGCCGCTGGTCGGCCTCGGCTTTGGCGGTTCGCTGATTTCGATCTTCGCCCGTCTCGGCGGCGGCATCTTCACCAAGGGCGCGGACGTCGGCGCCGACCTCGTGGGTAAAGTCGAGGCTGGCATTCCCGAGGACGACCCCCGCAATCCTGCCGTGATCGCCGATAACGTCGGCGACAATGTCGGCGACTGCGCCGGCATGGCCGCCGATCTGTTCGAGACCTACGCTGTCACCGTGATCGCCACCATGCTGCTAGGAAGCCTGCTGCTCAAGGGCTCGTCCGACGTGGCGGCGGTCTATCCGCTCGCGCTCGGCGGCGTATCGATCATCGCCTCCATCATCGGCACGTTTTTCGTGAAAGCGACCGAGGGCGGCAAGATCATGAACGCGCTGTATCGCGGCCTGATCGTGGCGGGCGTGATCTCCGCCATCGTATTCTTGCCGGTAACCTACCTCCTCATGGGCGGTATCGAGGGGGTGAGCGTCATACACCTCTATGGCGCGGCGCTGGTCGGCCTCGCCCTCACCGCGTTTCTGGTGTGGATCACCGAGTATTACACCGGCACCCAGTACTCGCCCGTGCAGGGTATTGCGCAAGCCTCCACCACCGGCCACGCTACCAATATCATCGCCGGCCTTGGCCTGTCCATGAAAGCCACCGCCTGGCCGGTGATCGCGGTGTGCGCCGCGATCTGGGCGGCGTTCGACCTGGGCGGTCTGTATGGCATCGCCATCGCCGCCGTGTCCATGCTCTCCCTGACCGGCATCATCGTCGCGCTCGACGCCTACGGCCCGATCACCGACAACGCCGGCGGGATCGCCGAGATGGCGGAACTACCGAAGGAAGTGCGCAATATCACCGACCCGTTGGACGCGGTCGGCAACACCACCAAAGCCGTCACCAAGGGTTACGCCATCGGCTCGGCAGGCCTCGCCGCGCTGGTGCTGTTCGCCGACTACACCCATAGCCTGGAGTTGCACAAAGGCCATGCGGTCGAGTTCCTGCTCTCGGATCCGGCGGTGATCATCGGGTTGTTCATCGGCGGCCTGGTGCCGTACTTGTTCGGGGCGATGGCGATGGAGGCGGTGGGCCGCGCCGCCAGTTCGGTGGTGGTCGAAGTGCGCCGCCAGTTCCGCGAGATCAAAGGCATCATGGAGGGCACCGCCAAGCCCGATTATTCCCGCGCCGTGGACATGCTCACCCGCGCTGCGATCAAGGAAATGATCGTGCCCTCGCTGCTGCCGGTGCTGGTGCCCATCGTCGTCGCTTTCGGCATGGCCTGGCTGATGGGTCCGGAAGCCGGCCCCAAGGCGCTGGGCGGCTTGCTGCTCGGCACCATCGTCACCGGCATATTCGTGGCGATCTCGATGACCGCCGGCGGCGGCGCCTGGGATAACGCCAAGAAGTACATCGAGGACGGTCACCACGGCGGCAAGGGGTCGGATGCGCACAAGGCCGCCGTCACCGGCGACACCGTCGGCGATCCGTACAAAGACACCGCCGGTCCGGCGGTCAACCCGTTGATCAAGATCATCAATATCGTCGCGTTACTGATCGTACCGCTGTTGTGATGCACAAGCGCATCGGTGGCTATCTCATGCTGCTCGCGCTGGCTGCGAGCAGCGCCGCCTGGGCCGCCGTCGATGGCCCCACCCTGCTCGGTATCCCATTCGACTTCGTGCTGTTCGCGCTGACTCTGCTGGGCGTCGCCCTGTTCCACCACCACACCCTCAAGGTCGCACTGGCCGGGCTTGCGGTCATCGTCCTCTACAAACTGATCTTCACCGGCTTCAAGCACGGCGACGGCGTGCCGGGTTTGCTCTCGCATCTGGCGCACGAATGGGTGCTGCTCGCCAACCTGCTCGGCCTGCTGCTCGGTTTCGCGCTGCTCTCCCGCCATTTCGAGGAAAGCCAAGTGCCCGCCGTGCTGCCAAAAATTCTGCCCGACGATTGGAAAGGCGGCTTCGTGCTGCTGGTGCTGGTGTTCGTGTTGTCCAGTTTTCTCGACAATATCGCCGCCGCGCTGATCGGCGGCACGGTAGCGCGGGTGGTGTTCCGCGGCAAGCTCCACATCGGCTATCTCGCGGCCATCGTCGCGGCGTCGAACGCGGGCGGTTCGGGCAGCGTGGTCGGCGATACCACGACCACCATGATGTGGATCGACGGCGTCAGTCCACTGCAAGTCTTTCATGCGTATATCGCCGCCAGCGTCGCGCTGATCATCTCCGGCGTGGTCGCGGCGTTGCAACAGCAACGCTTTGCCCCAATCAGCGCCGAACCGCGCCCCGACGTGCGCGTGGACGGGGCGCGCGTCGGCATCGTGGTGTTCATTCTACTCACCGCGATCATCGCCAACGTCGTCATGAATGTACAATTTCCGGAATGGGGAGAACGATTTCCGGTGATCGGCGCGGCGGTGTGGGCCGCGCTCATCGTCGCCGCGCCGCTGCGCCAACCGGAATGGAAATTGCTGCCCGATGCGTTCAAAGGCGCGATTTTTCTCCTCGCGCTAGTGACTTGCGCCTCCCTCATGCCGGTCGAAAAATTACCCATCGCCTCCTGGCATACCGCGTTCGAGCTGGGGTTCGTGTCGGCGGTGTTCGACAATATCCCCCTCACGGCGCTGGCGCTCAAACAAGGCGGTTATGATTGGGGCATGCTGGCTTACACCGTGGGCTACGGCGGCTCGATGATCTGGTTCGGTTCGTCCGCCGGCGTGGCGCTGTCCAATATGTACCCGGAAACCAAGTCGGTCGGTGCCTGGCTCAAGCACGGCTGGCATGTGGCGTTGGCTTACATCGCCGGCTTTTTCGTATTGCTTACGCTGTGGGGTTGGCATCCCAGCGCCAATCATAAAGCCGCGCTGCTCGCGCCTCCCAGCCAAAGCGCGCAACTCAAAACAGGCTGAGAGCCATGAAATCACGGTGCGCGATGCTTCCGCTACTGGCGTTGCTCGCGCTGATGCCTGCCATCGCCCATGCCGCCGGGGCCGACGATGCAAGCCAGGCGTTTCTTGCGATCTCGTCGATGCTGCTTACCGCCAAGCTGGCGGCGCTGATCGAGCGGCGCATCGGTCAGCCGGCGGTGCTCGGCGAACTGCTGGTCGGCATCGCCCTCGGCCCGGTCAAGCGCCGGCTGATCGGCTGGGGGATGACGCCGCGCGGCGAAGTGGGCCTGATCTTCATCATGGTCGGGCGCGAGTTGGGGCGGTGTCGGATCAAGTATTCTCGGCTTGCGTGCTGATGGTGATGCTCGCCACGCTCATTATCCCATCGATGCTCGCGCGGCTGCTGCGCGTGCGTTGAATTGATATAATGGCAACGCAAAGGGGGGCGTGAGTCCCCTTTTCTTATTCCGACGAGTCATCAAGACCATGAGCACTTTTCTCAATGAGATGAACAAACGGCGCACCTTCGCCATCATCTCCCATCCCGACGCCGGCAAGACCACGCTCACCGAAAAGCTATTGCTGTTCGGCGGCGCGATCCAGCTCGCGGGCGCGGTCAAAGGCCGTAAAGCCGCCCGCCACGCGACTTCGGACTGGATGGAACTGGAGCGCCAGCGCGGCATTTCGGTGACCACCTCGGTGATGCAGTTCCCTTACCGGGATCGTATCGTAAACCTCCTGGATACTCCCGGCCACGAGGATTTCTCGGAGGATACCTATCGTACCCTGACCGCCGTCGATTCGGCGCTGATGGTGATCGACAGCGCGCGCGGCGTCGAGGAGCGCACCATCAAACTCATGGAAGTGTGCCGGCTGCGCGATACACCGATCTTTACCTTCATCAACAAGCTCGACCGCGACGGCAGGCCGCCGATCGAGCTCATGGACGAAGTCGAGAAAATCCTCAAGATCCGCTGCGCGCCTATCGTCTGGCCGATCGGTATGGGGCGCGACTTCAAGGGCGTTTATCATCTCTACGATGACTTCGTGCATTTTTATCAGTCCTCCAGCAACAACCGCGTCAATCAAGGCCACGTGGTGAAGGGTCTGGATAACCCCGAACTCGACCTTATGCTGGGCGACCGCGCCCGGGAATTGCGCGACGAGATCGAACTGGTGCGGGGCGCGAGCAATACATTCGATCTGGAAGCGTACTTACGCGGCGAACTGACGCCGGTGTTCTTCGGTTCCGCGCTCAACAATTTCGGCGTACAGGAAATGCTGGATGGCTTCGTCGCCTACGCGCCGCCGCCGTTGCCACGCCCGACCGCGACCCGCACGGTGACGCCCGCCGAGGAGGCCTTCAGCGGTTTCGTGTTCAAGATTCAGGCGAACATGGACCCCGCCCATCGCGACCGCATCGCCTTTCTGCGCGTGTGCTCCGGCGTCTATCGCCAGGGCATGAAAGTGTTCCACGTGCGCCTGGGGCGCGAAGTCAAGATCAACGATGCCCTCACTTTCATGGCCGCCGAGCGCGAGCACATTGAATCGGCTTATCCCGGCGATATCATCGGCCTGCACAACCACGGCACGATCCGCATCGGCGATACCTTCAGCGAAGGCGAGAATCTGTCCTTCACCGGCATACCCGATTTCGCCCCGGAACTCTTTCGCCGTGCCCGTTTGCGCGATCCGCTGCGCATGAAAGCGCTGCACAAGGGCTTACAGCAACTCTGCGAGGAAGGCGCGACCCAGTTATTTCGCCCGCTCGCCAGCAATGATCTGATCCTGGGCGCGGTGGGTACGCTGCAATTCGACGTCGCCGCCTATCGCCTGAAAGCCGAATATGGCGTCGAGTGCCAGTTCGAAAACGTCAATGTCGATACCGCGCGTTGGGTAAACAGCGATGATGTCAAGCGCTTCGAGGAGTTCAAAGATAAAGCCCATCATAACCTGGCGCTCGACCACCACGGTGAGCTGGTCTACATCGCGCCGAGCCGGGTGAATCTCCAACTCACGCAGGAACGCTGGCCGGAAGTGAAATTCACCGCCACCCGCGAGCATGGAACCGGGTAACAGTCGGCGTGCTGGGCGTCATCCGCCGAACGAGCCGTTCTTTCCAAGAGACAGACGCGGAATTTTATGCTATGATGGTATTTACTGTATTCTCTATCCTCCAAGTTGGTCATACCATTTCTGCTAATTGCCATTTCGTGTGGTCCGCGGTCCGCAGCAAAGCGATAACGTGGCCAGCCTGTAGCCTGATACTATCCATTCGATCACCGTTGGGCGTCATCCAGCCTCCACACTCATCTGATTATGATCGTACATGTGCGCAGGCGATTGGCTTTCGAGCCGCCAGTAGCATGGAGGAGTGAGCGGCGTCCGTTCGAGGGTGCGAAGTTTTTCCGGCTCAGCGAAGGCTTTTTGCCTTCACTTGCCGAGATCAGGGCTTGGTTTCCGTGCCATAAGTCGAGACTCTGAGCATTACGTTGTGGCACACACTTTAATTTTCGAGATGAAAAGATTATGAATATTTATGTCGGCAATTTGTCCTATCAAGTAACGGACGCTGATTTAAGAGCCGCTTTCGAGGCCGATGGCGTAGTGACCTCGGTCAGCCTGATCAAGGACAAATATACGGGCGAGTCGAAAGGTTTCGGCTTTGTGGAAATGCCAACGCAGGCTGAAGGAGAAGCCGCCATCAAGCGGTTGAACGGTAGCTCGCTCAAAGGCCGGATGATGACCGCCAATATCGCGCGTCCGCGCGACAATAAGCCATCTGACCGCAGGCGTTTTGGCTAAGGTTCTAGTCGCCTCGCAGTCCAATCAGGGGGCGCTTGCGCCTCCTGTGAATTTTGTCGGGCGCATGGTATCTGTAGCCAGCGCCTCACTTCTCGTCATTGCCCCACTCCAATCTGCGCCAGCCGCTCTGGCGTGCCAACGTCGCTCCACACACCGGCATGATGCTCGCCGCTCACCTGGCCTGCGCCGGCGGCCTCGCGCACTAACGGCGCGAGCGGAAAGCGCCCCCGCTGGCAGCCTTGAAACAGCGCGGCCCTGAGCACCGCGATGCCACTGTAAGTAAACAGTACCGAACCAGAATTCGCAACCCGACCGTCGCGCAGGGCGAAATCGCCCTGCGCATGGTGCGGCGGATTATCGACCAGCACCAGATGAGCGAGCCCAGAGGGCTGGAAGCCAACGAGCCGCTGGAACGGATAGTCACACCAGATGTCGCTGCTCACCGCCAGAAACGGCTCCGTTCCCAATAACGCCAGCGTTTGGAAAATGCCGCCACCGGTTTCGAGCGCGCTAGGCGGTTCCCAGGAATAGCGTATCGCAACGCCGAAGCGCCGACCGTCGCCGAGCGTTGTGGCGATTTGCTCGCCTAAATGGCCGAGGTTGATGACGATATCGCTGATTCCAGCCGCCCGCAGCGCATCAAGATGATGCATGATCAGCGCTTTGCCGGCGACGATCAGGAGCGGCTTGGGGGTCATGTCGGTGAGCGGGCGCATGCGTTCACCACGCCCGGCAGCGAGAAGTATGGCCCTCATGCATCGAGCGCCGGCAACCAGCGCTTCAGCAAGCGACCCAATTCGGCGAGTTCGGAATAACGTCCGCCGACGTCCACGACATAGCCGAGGGTGCGCGGAATATCCGGCAGATAGCCGGGTTTGCCGTCACGCAGATGGAGCCTCGCGAAAATGCCGGCGGCTTTGAGATGGCGCTGCGCTCCCATCAGATCGAACCAGCGCAGGAAACGCAGCGAGTCTTCGATGCCGCGGAATCCCGCCGCTTGCAAGCGTGCCCGATGGGCGAGCGCCCAAGCCTCGACCCGCGCGTGCGGCCAGGCAACATAGCAATCCTTGAGGAGCGAGACGAGATCGTAGCTGACCGGGCCGCATACCGAATCCTGGAAATCGAGGATGCCGGGGTTATTGCGCTCGGTCAGCATCAGATTGCGCGAATGGTAATCGCGGTGCATCCACACCCTGGGCTGTTCCAGGGCGTTCGCCGCGAGCGCGGCGACGGCGGCGTCCAGCGCGTCTTGCTCGGCGGCGCTCAGATCCAGCCGCAGATAGCGCAGCAGAAACCAGTCGCGGAAAATCTCCAGTTCGCGGCGCACGAACGCCTCGTCATAATCCGGCAGCGCCGCCCGCCTAGGATCGCCGGCGAGTTGCAGGCGCAGTAGCGCGGTCAACGCGTCGCCATAAAGCCGCTCGACGCTGGTATCATGGAGTTCCGCCAGGTACTGGCGCTCACCGAGGTCGGTGAGAAGCAGAAAGCCCTGGTCGAGATCGGCGTCCAGCACGCGCGGCGCGTTGAGGCCAAGGTCGATCAGCGCGGCGGCGATGGCGATGAATGGTCGGCTGTCGATGGCGGCGGGCGGCGCATCCATCACGATGTAGCTGGTGCCCGGCAAGCGGATGCGAAAATAGCGCCGCACGCTGGCATCGCTAGAAGCCGGCGCGAGGGTATAAGAATCCGTGAGGAAAATGCCATGCGTCCAGGCGCGCAGCGCCGCTTCGCGCGGAGTCACCGTTGCCCTACGCGCCGCTGCGCAATCTGCCGCAAGCGTCAAACTGTACCATGTTAGATTATTCATCCACCCATTATAGACCGGAACCGTGGTTCGCTTTAAGTGCTTATTCAAGGGCTTGACAATTGCCCTTGGGCTATGTGGCAGCCTCGCGGCGCACGCCGTCAAACCCGCGTCGGGGCTTTGGCAGTTATGCCCGGCCGATCCGCTGGCGGAATTCATTACCCCCGATACCGGCGCCAATCCGGCAACGTCTGAATTGCGCATCGGCGCCGACAACGCCGAAGTTTCGCCGACTACCGCCAAGCTTTCGGGAAATGTCGTCGTGGAAACCGGGGATCAGCGCCTGCAAGCGCCGAGCATCACCATGGACCGCGAACACAACCGCGCGCAGGCCGACGATGCGCGTTACGCCTCGCCGACCATCGCGCTGAAAAGCGCGCATGCCGATGTCGATCTCGCCACTGAGACCGGTGAGTTCAAGGGCGCGGAATATTATATTCCCGAACGCCATGCCCAGGGCCGGGGTGAGGATGTGCGAGTCGAGCGCGGCCAGAAACAAAGCGACCTCGACGAGGTGACGTTTTCGACTTGCCCGCGCGGCGATGAATTCTGGACGCTCAACAGCGGCTCGCTGCACCTCGATCAAAACAAGGGACGTGGCATCGCCCGCAATGTCACCCTCAGAATCAAAGACGTACCGGTGCTGTATCTGCCGTATCTGTCGTTTCCTATCGACGATCGCCGCCACACCGGCTTTCTTGCGCCCCGGTTCGGCTATCACAACACCGGCGGTTTCGACGTCAGCGCACCGTTTTACTGGAATATCGCCCCCGACCAAGACGCCACCCTCACCCCGCGCTTTCTCACCAAACGCGGCTCCATGCTAGGCGCGGAATATCGCTTCCTCAACCACCACGACAGCGGCGAAATCGACGCGGAATACTTGCCTTACGATAACGTAGCGGGAACCGACCGCGGCGCTTTCAAAATCATCCACCGCTCCAATTTCACGCCCGGCCTCTACACTGATTTACTCTACCAATATGTCTCCGACGACAACTATATCAACGATATCCAGAACAACCTCGATTTACTGAGCCCCAATTACCTGGAACGGCGCTTCGATGTCAGTTACAACGGCGGGGCATGGACCGCGCTCGCCCGCGTGCAGGGCTTCCAGACCCTGGATAACGCGCTTTTCACGCCGGATAACGCGCCTTATGATCGCCTGCCACAATTGCGCTTCGACGGGCTCTGGCCGGGCCGCGCGCTCGGTCTCAATTACGAAATGCATAACGAATGGGTGCGCTTCGAGCACGCCAAGAAAATCAACGGCTCGCGCCTCGACCTGGAGCCCGGGCTCAGCCTACCGCTCACCGCGACCTGGGGCTATCTGACGCCGCGCTTGAGCTACAGCTATACCGCTTATACTCTTGATCAGGCGCTGCAAAATGACAACGCCAGCCCCACCCGCAGCGCGCCCATACTCAGCGCTGACAGCGGCCTTTACCTGGAGCGGACAACGCAATGGCCCTGGTTTGGCGACGGCATCCAGACCTTGGAACCGCGTTTGTTTTACCTCTATGTACCGTTTCGCAATCAGGACGCCATCCCGGTGTTCGACAGCACCGAAATCAGCCGTAATTTTTCCTGGCTGTTCTTGGAAAACCGCTTCACCGGCGCCGACCGGCTGGGCGACGCCAATCAGATCAGCACCGCCTTGACCACTCGCTTCCTCGGCGCCCAAGACGGCAGCGAGCGGCTGCGCGCGAGCGTCGGCCAAGTGCATTATTTCGACAAGCCGCGAGTCAAGCTGAACGACCCCAGTAACAGCCTCGACGACCTCAGCTCCGACCTATTCGCGGAAACCCAGGTCAGTTTCAACAACGGCTTGGCGCTACGCGGCTCCTGGCAATGGGATCTCGACGGCAACGCCAGCCAGCGCAACGCCTTCGACATCAGCTATCAGCCGAGCAGCGGGCGTATCCTCAACTTCTCGCACCGCTATGCGCGCGATACCCTGGAGAACGTCGATCTTGCGTTGATCTGGCCGCTAGGCCCGCAATGGCGGGCGCTGGGGCGGTGGAATTATTCGCTGCGTGAATCGCGCAATATCGACGTATTCGCGGGCTTGCAGTACGAGGAATGCTGTTGGGCATTCAGCGTGCTGGCGCGCCAGCACCGCAATAAACCGGAGGACGCGGAAGTGCAAAATTCGATTTATCTGGAACTGGAACTGAAAGGGCTGGCGGGTATCGGCAGCCGTATCGACCAGTTGCTGGAACGCACTATTCTGGGCTATCAATCCACCCCTTATCGCTAGGTTTCGTCAATGAAATGGTTGGCTTTGATCATGAGTTTGAGTGTGGGGACGGCGGCGGCGCAACTGGTCTACGGCCCCGGCCCCGGCGCCAAACCCCAGGCGGCGGGTGATCCGCTGGACAACATCGTCGCGGTAGTGAACGAGGACATCATCACCCGCCGCGAACTGAACGCGGCGCTCGCCGACGCTCGCCAGCAGATCAACCAGCGCAAGTCGCCCGCGCCGCCGGTCGAAGCGCTGGAACGCCAGGTGTTGGAACGCCTGATCGTGGGCAAACTCGAATTGCGCGCCGCCGAACTGAACGGCATCACGATCGACGACCAGAGCGTCAATACCGCGCTGGAACAAATCGCCCAGCGCAACAACCTGAACCTGAGCCAGCTCCGCGCGCGCGTCGAAAAAGACGGCATGAGCTTCGCCCAGTATCGGGACTCCATCCGCCAGCAATTGCTGGGCGTGCGGCTGCGCCAGAAAGTGGTCGACAACGGCATCCAGGTATCCGACCAGGAAGTCAGCAACGTGCTCACCCATGGCGCACTCGTCAAGGGCGCGCGCCAATACCATATCGCGCAAATCCTGATCGGCGTACCCGAAGGCGTCGCCCCGGACAAGATCGATGCCGCCCGCGCAAAAGCCGATCAAGTGCTCATCGAACTGCGCAAAGGCGCGGATTTCAAGCGTTTGGCCGCCACCGTTTCGGATGACCGCCAGGCGCTGGAAGGCGGCGATCTGGGCTGGCGCGGCGCCGAGCAACTGCCCGCGCTGTTCGCCGATGTGGTGCCGAAACTACAGCCTGGCGAAATCAGCGACATCATCCGCAGCCCCGGCGGTTTTCACATCATCAAGCTCTTGGAAACGCGCGGCGCCGACGCGCAGACCGCGCAGACCTCGCTGCAGACGCTGGTCCGGCACATCCTCATCGCGCCGCCAGTCGGCGACAAAGAAGCCGAGCAGCGCCTCGCCACTCTGCGCGCGCGCATCAAGGCCGGCGCCGATTTTGGCGAACTGGCGCGCGCCAATTCCAGCGACAAGCAATCCGCGGCGCGCGGCGGCGTATTGGGCTGGGTCGCACCCGGCAACGCACCGCCGGAAATCGAGGAACAGATCGCCAAGCTCCAGCCCGGCGAGGTCAGCCAACCGTTCAAAACCCGTTTCGGCTGGCACATCTTGCAGGTGATGGAACAGCGTGAACGCGCGGCGAGCGACGAAGCGCAGCGCAACAGCGCGCGCGAAGCGCTGTTCCGGCGCAAGGCCGAGGACGAGTGGGAGATGTGGCTCAGGCGCTTGCGCGAGGAAGCTTACGTAGAGATCCGTCTGTAACACCGCCATGTTCACCGCCCACCGTCCGCGCAAACGCTTCGGCCAACATTTCCTGCACGACGCGGGCGTGCTCGCGCGTATCGTCGCCGCCATCGCCCCCAGGCCGAGCGACGCGCTGGTGGAAATCGGCCCTGGCCGAGGCGCGCTCAGCCGCCATCTGCTTGCCGCCGTCGGCTATCTGGATGCAATCGAACTCGACCGCGACCTGATTCCGCTCCTGGCGCGCAGCTGTCGAGGATTGGGCGAGTTGCGCATTCACCAAGCGGACGCGCTCGCCTTCGACCTCGGCGGTTTGCGTCGCGCCGAGCGGCGGCTGCGGGTGGTCGGCAATCTGCCCTACAATATCTCCACTCCGCTGCTGTTTCATTTGTTCGCGCAAGCCAAGCATATCGACGATATGCATTTCATGTTGCAGAAAGAAGTTGCCGAGCGGCTGGCCGCCAGGCCGGGCACGGCCGCCTACGGGCGCTTGTCGGTCATGGCCCAGTATCGGGCCCGGGTCGAGCCCTTGTTCCAAGTCGGCCCCGGCGCGTTCCACCCGCCGCCACAGGTCGAATCGGCTTTCGTGCGGCTCGCGCCGCACCCGCTGCCGCCGGTGCGGATCGCCGACGAGGCCACGTTTTCCACCCTGGTCACCCAAGCATTCTCACAACGGCGCAAGACGCTGCGCAACAGCCTGCGCCCGTGGCTCGCCGGCGCCGAACTGGAAGCGCTCGGCATCGACCCGCGCGCGCGCGCGGAAACGCTGGGCCTCGCCGAGTTCGCCATGCTGAGCAACGCCTTATCCAGCGGCCCGCTCCGTCCGGGCGCGCCGCAAACACGAGCCATGGCCAATCAACCCTGAGGAGCCAACACCATGTCGCCACCTGCCGTCAATCCCTTGCGCCAGCTCAACGCCGCCGGCCAAAGCGTGTGGTATGACAATATTCATCGCGCGATGCTCGCCGGCGAGCTGGAGCATATGCTCCGCGACGACGGCTTGCGTGGTATCACCTCCAACCCCACCATTTTCGAGAAAGCGATTACTAGCGGCCATGCCTACGACGCCTCGCTGCACAGGGCGTTGCACGCCGATCCGGACGGTACCAGCCGCGCGTTGTTCTTCACCCTCGCAGTCGAGGACATCGGCGCCGCCGCCGATCAATTGCTGCCGGTGTACCGCGCGAGCGATGGCGTGGATGGTTATGTCAGCCTGGAAGTCTCGCCCGACCTCGCCCACGACACCGCCGCCACCGTGCGCGAAGCGCGCGAGCTGCATCGCCGCCTGGCGCGACCCAATGTGATGATCAAAGTGCCCGCCACCCGCGCCGGACTTCCCGCCATTGAGGCGCTCACCGCGGCCGGGATCAATGTCAATGTCACCTTGCTATTCGGGCTGGAGCGTTACCGCGAAGTCGCCGAGCGCTTCATCCACGGTCTCGAACAGCGCCATGCGCGCGGCGAAACCGTCGAGCGCATCGCCTCGGTGGCGAGCTTCTTCGTGAGCCGCGTCGATAGTGCGCTCGACCCGATCCTGGCCGAACGCCGCCCCGAACTCCAGGGTAAGATCGCCATCGCCAACGCCAAGCTCGCTTATCGCGCTTATCAGGACATTTTCAATACACCGCGTTTCGCGGCGTTGCGAGCGCTGGGCGCGCGCCCGCAGCGGCTCCTGTGGGCGAGTACCAGCGCCAAGAACCCCGCTTATCCCGAGCTGTTATACGTCGAAGGTCTGATCGGACCGGACACCGTCAACACCCTGCCACCGGCGACTTATCTGACATTTCGCGAGCGCGGCGTGGTCGCGCCCACGCTGACCGCGAACGTGGCCGAGGCGCAAGCCGAGCTCGCCGCCCTGGCCGCAGCGGGTATCGATCTCGGCGCGATCACCGAGCGCTTGGAAGCCGAGGGGGTGGCGGCGTTCAGTACATCGTTCGACCATTTACTCAATGCCATCGGCGCCAAAGCGGCGGCGCTGGCCGCTTGAATCCGATCCACAAGCCACTGAAGGAGGGTCATGGCCACCAACAAGATGAGCGCTGATCAAAAAACCTATCGCATCCGTGTATCACCGGAGCCATTCTATCTCAGCGACCATTCGGCACCCGAATTGAACCGCTACGCGTTCGGCTACCGTATTACCATCCACAACGAAGGCCGCATGCCGGCGCGCCTCCTCACCCGCCATTGGATCATCACCGACGCCAATGGCAAGATTCAGGAAGTGCGCGGCGACGGGGTGGTTGGCGAACAGCCGCATCTACAACCGGGCGAAGCCTTCCAGTACACTAGCTGGGCGGTGATCGAAACAGCGGTCGGCAATATGCGCGGCAGTTATCAGATGATCGCCGATGATGGCACCCAGTTCGCCGCCGAGATTCCGGCTTTTACCCTGGCGATGCCGCGCACGCTACACTAACGCATGGGACTGAAGCACAGTTACACGCTGATCGCGCCGTTCTACGACACCCTGATCGCCACCGCGACGCGCGGCGCGCGGCGCCGCAGCCTAGTGTGGCTACAGGGCGGCGCGTATCGCGATGTACTGATCGTCGGCATCGGCACCGGCCTGGATATTCCCTTGCTGCCGCAAGGGCCGCGCTATGTCGGGCTCGACCTTACCCCCGCCATGCTCAAACGCGCGCGCCGGCGCGCGGCCTTTAGCCGCGCCGAAATCAATCTGTTGCTCGCCGACGCCGATGCGCTCCCGCATCCGGACGCCGCTTTCGACGCAGTCATCATGCATCTCATCCTGGCGGTAGTGCCCCACGCCGAGCGGGCGCTGAGCGAAGCGGCGCGGGTGCTGAAACCCCATGGCCGCTTGCTGATCTTCGACAAATTCCTTCATCCTGGCCAGAAAGCCCCGCTGCGCCGGGCGTTGAGCCCGCTGCTCGGGCAAATTGCGACGCGCACCGATGTCGTATTCGAGGAACTGATCGCGCGCACGCCGGAATTCAAGATCGTCGTCGACCGGCCCGCCCTGGTGGGCGGCTGGTTTCGCCAGATCGCCCTGGAAAAACAGCGCTAACCGCAATGGCCATCTATGCAATCGGCGACATCCAGGGTTGTTATGACCCGCTGCGGCGGCTTCTGGACACCCTCGCTTTCGATCCCGCCCACGACCGGCTGTGGTTCACCGGCGATCTGGTCAATCGCGGTCCACAATCGCTCGCGGTGTTGCGCTTCATCAAGACGCTCGACGCCTGCGCGGTGATGGTGCTCGGCAATCACGATCTCAGCCTGCTTGCCATCGCCGAGGGATTCCAGCGCGCCAAACCGTACGACACCATCGCCGACGTTCTCGCCGCGCCCGACCGCGATGCTCTCCTCGATTGGCTGCGCCGGCGGCCCATGCTCCACCACGACGCCGAACTTGGCTTTACCATGGCGCACGCCGGCCTCGCGCCGCAGTGGGATCTAGCGCAGGCGTGCGCTTGCGCGGCGGAGCTAGAAACCACATTACGCGGCCCCGCGTACCGGGACTTTCTCGCGCGCATGTTCGGCAACGAACCCCAACGCTGGCGGGACGATTTGCGCGGGGTGGAGCGCCTGCGCTGCATCGTCAACATCTTCACCCGGATGCGCTTTTGCAGCGCCGACGGCACGCTCTCGCTCACCGACAAAGGCGCTCCTGGCAGCCAGCCGCCCCACCTCATGCCATGGTTTCACGCGCCGGGGCGCAGGAACGCGGCGCTCAATATTGTGTTCGGGCATTGGGCGGCTTTGGGTTTTTACCGCGAACCCGGCGTCTACGCCCTCGACAGCGGCTGCGTATGGGGTCATCGGCTTAGCGCCTTGCGCCTGGACGGCCCGGAGCAAGTTTACGCCGTCGCCTGCCGCTGATGATGTGTGTCCGGTGGCGGGTCTTCCGCGTTATACTGAATCGATTCTCATCTCGGGAGGTACTCCATGAACATCGCCAAAGACGTCACCGCATTGATTGGCAATACTCCGCTCGTGCGCGTCAATCGCCTCACCCAAGGCTGTGCCGCCGAGGTCGTCGCCAAGCTGGAGTTCTACAACCCGGCCCATAGCGTGAAAGACCGTATCGGCGTATCGATGATCGATGCCGCCGAGAAAGCCGGCAAGATTAAACCCGACACCATCATCCTCGAACCCACCAGCGGCAACACCGGGATCGCGCTCGCTTTCGTGTGCGCGGCGCGTGGCTACCAATGCACGCTGGTGATGCCGGAGACCATGAGCAAAGAACGGCGCGCCATCCTGCGCGCCTACGGTGCCGAACTGGTGCTCACCCCCGGCCCCGAAGGCATGCCGGGCGCGATCAAGCGCGCCGAGGAAATGGCCGCTACCGACCCGCGCTATTTCATCCCGCAGCAGTTCAAGAATCCTGCCAATCCCGACATCCATCGGAAAACCACCGCCGAGGAAATCTGGCGCGATACCGACGGCAAGTGTGACATCCTCATCTCCGGCATCGGCACCGGCGGCACCATCACCGGCGTCGGCGAAGTCATCAAGGCGCGTAAACCGAGCTTTCAATGCGTGGCGGTGGAACCCGACGCCTCGCCGGTGCTGTCCGGCGGTCAACGCGGTCCGCATCCGATCCAGGGCATAGGCGCGGGTTTCGTGCCGGAAATCCTGAACACCGGTATTTACGATGAAATCGTGCGCGTCAAGAATGACGACGCCCTCAATACCGCGCGGCGCATGGCCAAAGAAGAGGGCTTGCTGGTCGGCATCTCGTCGGGCGCGGCGGTTTGGGCCGCTCTGGAAGTGGCGAAGCGCCCGCAAAACGCCGGCAAGCTCATCGTCGTCATCATTCCGTCGTTCGGCGAGCGCTACCTCAGCACCGCGCTGTTTGCGGGGTTGATGGATTAAACCGATAGCGTTTTAAGGCGGGTTAGGCCGGAGACCGCCTTTCCCGCTCTTGGCAGGGCAGCGATTCCCATTTCGGATTCAGCTGAAAAAATCGCGATCGGGAGCTTGAAAGGCGTCGGCCCGAAACTCGGCGAACGCCTCGCCCGGCTCGGCATCCACACCGTCGCCGACCTGCTCTTTCATTTGCCGCTGCGTTATCAAGACCGCACCCGCGTCACCCCGATCGGCGCATTGCAACCCGGCCGGGAAGCCGTCATCGAGGGCGAGGTCGTGCTCACCGAAGTCAATCGCCGGGGCCGTCCGGCGCTCTATTGCCGGGTGCAAGACGGCACCGGTTCGCTGACGCTACGCTTCTTCCATTTCAACGCCGGCATGCAGAAAAGCCTAGAGCGCGGCGTGCGCCTCCGGTGTTTCGGTGAGGCGCGCGCGGGCACGACCATGCCGGAGATGATTCACCCTGAATATCGGCGTATGGACGGCGCCGGTGCCATCCCCGCCGAAGAACGCTTGACGCCGATTTACCCCAGCACCGAGGGCCTGTATCAAGCCACTTGGCGCAATCTCAGCGACCAGGCGTTGCAGCTACTGGAAAGCCATGCGGCGCTGCCTGAGCTGCTGCCGCCGGCGCTGCGCGCACGCTTCGGCCTACCCGAATTGGTGGAATCGCTGCGCCTCGTGCATCGCCCTCCCCCTGGACTGGCGGATGCGTTCATGGGTGGCCGACACCCCGCGCAACGGCGTTTGGCGTTCGAGGAATTGCTGGCGCAGCAGCTCAGCCTACGCGAATTGCGCCGGCAGACGCGCGCCCAGCCCGCGGTGGCGCTGGCGGGACGAGGCGCGCTGCTGACCCGCTTTCTGGCGCAATTGCCGTTCACGCTCACCCAGGCGCAACAGCGGGTGATCGCCGAGATCGCCACCGACCTGGCGGAACCGCACCCGATGCTCAGGCTGGTGCAGGGCGACGTCGGCTCGGGTAAAACCGTGGTCGCGGCGGCGGCGGTGCTGCGCGCGCTCGACAACGGCTTCCAGGCGGCGCTGATGGCGCCCACCGAACTCCTCGCCGAGCAACACTACCGCAATTTTCATGGCTGGCTCGCGCCGCTCGGCGTCGAAACCGCCTGGTACACCGGCAAACTGCAAGGCAAGGCGCGCGCGACGACGCTCGCGCGCATCGCCAGCGGCGCGGCGCGGGTTGTGATCGGCACCCATGCGCTGTTTCAAGAGGCAGTCATGTTCCATTCTCTCGGGCTCGTCGTCATCGACGAGCAGCACCGCTTCGGCGTCCACCAGCGCCTGGCGTTGCGCGAGAAAGGCCAGAGCGGCGCCCACGTACCGCATCAATTGGTGATGACCGCGACGCCCATCCCCCGCACCCTGGCGATGAGCGTTTACGCCGACCTCGACACTTCGATCATCGATGAACTGCCGCCGGGACGCACCCCAGTCAAGACCGTCGTAGTGCCCGAGACCCGCCGCGATGAAGTGATCGCGCGTATCCGCCTGGCTTGCCAAAGCGGGCGGCAGGCTTACTGGGTGTGTACGCTGATCGAGGAATCCGAAATCCTTGCCTGTCAGGCGGCCGAAGACACCGCTGCCCTGCTCGCCGAGGCACTGCCGAACTTGTGCATCGGCCTGGCGCACGGGCGCTTGAAAGCGAGCGCCAAGGAGGAAGTCATGGCGGCGTTCACGGCGGGCGCGATCGATGTACTGGTCGCCACCACGGTGATCGAAGTCGGTGTCGATGTGCCAAACGCCAGCCTGATGATCATCGACAACGCCGAACGCCTCGGGCTCGCGCAATTGCATCAGTTGCGTGGGCGGGTGGGGCGCGGCGCCGTGGCAAGCAGTTGCGTTCTGCTCTACCGCCCGCCGTTGTCGGAACCGGCGCGCGCGCGGCTGGCGATAGTGCGCGATAGCCACGATGGTTTCGAGATCGCCCGCCGTGACTTGGAATTACGCGGTCCGGGCGAAGTCTTGGGAACACGTCAGACCGGCGCGTTACAGTGGCGTATCGCCGATCTGATGCGCGATCAGGATTTGCTGCCTGCGGTGCGCGCGGCGGCCGACGCATTGCTCGGCGATCATCCCGCCAACGCCGAGGCGCTGATCCAGCGCTGGATCGGGCGGGATCGGCAATACGTCACGGTATGAAGCGCGAGCATCATAACGCTGGTAAAGATCGAGCAAGTCGCATCCACCATGGCTTTCTTGCTGAAGCTTGCGACTACGACGGCGCTGGGCAGCCTCGCCGATGGCGGCGAGCGCAGCCTGGTCGCGCGCCCGCAAATCCAGCATGGCGGCGCCCAGGGCAGCCGCCGAATCGGGTTTTACGATGACAAGCCCTTGCGCACCATCGACGATGATCTCCGGCACGCCGCCGACGCGGGTGGCGATGGGCGGCACGCCCGCCGCCATCGCCTCCAGGAGCGCCAGCGGATGACCTTCGGACAGCGAGCACAGCACGAACGCGTCGAGCGCCGCGAGAACTTGCGGTATGTCTTGGCGTTGGCCGAGGAAGCGCACGCGTTCGGCGACTCCGAGCGCGGCGGCCAGCGCGCGCAGTTCGGCTTCCAGCGGCCCCTGCCCGACCAGCGCCAGGCGCGTGGCGGGATAGCGCCGGCCAACCTCGGCGAAAGCCTGGAGCAATAAATGCTGGGCCTTGACTTTGGCGAGCCTGCCGATGCTGCCGAACACGAACGCATCCTGGCTCCAGCCCAGGCGTTCGCGAGCCTCGGCGCGGCCTATGCCGGGATTGGCGAAGCGTTGGGTGTCAATACCATTGTAAAGGGTGATGACTTTGCTCGGCGACAGACCGGGATTGCTGGCGAGGACGTCCTCGCGCACCGCGTTCGCTACCGTGGTGATGCGCGCCACGCGCTGGAACAAAACCTGATTGAGCAGTTGGCGGCGCCAATTGCGGGTGCGCTCACGCCCGCGCACGGTGGCGATGACCTTGACCGCCGGCCCCGCGAACCAGGCGGCGAATGTACCGTAGACCGTAGGCTTATGGCGCTGACAATGGACGATATCGATGGCATTGGCGCGGATGAACTGGCTGAGCCTGGCGATGGTCAGCGGGTTCAACGCCCTGGGTTGGGTCGATTGCAGCGCGGTAATGACAAGGCCATGCTTGGCGAGCGGATGGGCGCGGGCGTGCTCGCCGCCTTGCAGAAAACACAGCCACTGGCGTATACCGTGTGCGGCGATCCCGCCGATCAAATCCTGCAGAACCGGCGTCGCCGACTGGTCGTCGGACAATACATGCAGGACGCGCGGCTCAGTTTTCAAAATCGCTCTGAAAAATAGCGTCGGGCTGCGTTTGGCACTCGCTCAGCTCACCCGCCGGATCGCGCGATGCGCCGAACCACGCCACCGCATAGCCTTGACCCAGGCTGACACCCATGGCGCGCCACGGCAAGCGCGCCCATACCCCTTGGTTGAGTAAGACGTCGTTGTGCGCCGCGCTGCGCCGCCAGGCATCGAAAGCGGCCTGCGCGGTCGCGGCGCAGCCGGAACAGCCGAACGCGATCTCGAAACCTTCGCTGGGGTAAACGCCGGTGATCTCGCGCGGTTTGGCCCACATGCCCGCCGCCTGGGCGTGATCGGGCGTGTAACAAACCGCCGACCACAGATCGGGGCGGGCATGGCTCCAGCTATGGGTATTGCATTGCCCGACATCGGGATGATTCGTGTTCAGATCCCAGATATGCCAGCGCGCGACGGTGGCGAGGCTCGCACTCGCCGATACCGCCGCCAGGCCGTTTTGCGCGCGATACTGGTTGATCATCTGGACAAGATCGGCCTCGATGGCGGGCAAGCAATCGGCATTGGCCGCGACCGGCGCCATGCACAACCACCCTACCCAAGCGCACCATCCGATTCGTTGCAATCCGAGCCCCTCTTCATTTTTTCACAGTTTACGCCGAGCGCGCGGCTTTGGGCAAAATGCCATTGTATTGCGCCACGAATTCCGCGAACTGCTCGGCCGCCAGCGGCCGGCTGAGATAATAACCCTGCGCCTCCCGGCAGCCGCTGGTGCGTGCGAACGCCATTTGCGCTTCGGTTTCGATGCCCTCGATGACAATGTGTTTGCGCAAATTGTCCGCGAGCGCGATGATCGACTTCACCAACGCGGTGGCGTTGCCATCTTCCGGCACCCGCAGCATGAATGAGCGGTCGATTTTCAGAGTATGGATGGGGAAACGGTTCAAGTAGCCGAGCGACGAGTAGCCCGTGCCGAAATCATCGATCGCGAGCTGAATGCCCAACTCGTGCAGCCCTTCGAGGGTGCGCGTGATATAGCCAAGGTCCTCCAAGAACAAGCTCTCGGTGATCTCCAGTTGCAGGGCTTGCGGCGGTATGCCGGTCGCCGCCAGCAAAGCGCGCACTTGATCGACGAAGTTGCGCTGTTTGAACTGGCGCACGGAGACATTGACGGCGATCCGCTCCAACCCTAATCCCTGCGCCTGCCACGCCAGGAACTGGCGACACGCGGCTTGCAGAGCCCAAGCGCCGAGCGCGTCGATCAAGCCGGTGTCCTCGGCCACCGCGATGAATAGCGCGGGAGAGATCATGCCGCGCTCGGGGTGACGCCAGCGTAACAGCGCTTCGGCGCTCACGACGATGTCGCTCGCCACCTCCAGCTTGGGCTGAAAATAGAGGAGCAGTTCGTCGCGTTGCAGGGCTTGACGCAAATCGCGTTCCAGCCGCAGGCGCTCCATGGTTTCGGCGTTCATCTCTTCCTTGAAGAACAGATAGCGCCCGCGTCCTTCATGCTTGGCGCGGTACATGGCGGTGTCGGCGTTGCGCAACAGTTCCGCACCCGAACTGCCGTCGTAAGGATAAACGGCGATGCCGATGCTGGCGCCGATAAAATGCTCCTGCCCATAGATGGAGAACGGTTCGGTCAGCGCCTTGAGGATTTGCTCCGCCACCCGTCCGGCGTCACGCGGCTTGGCCAGATCGGACAACACCACGGTGAATTCGTCGCCGCCGAGGCGCGCAATGGTATCGGCTTCGCGCACACAACCCTGCAGCCGCTCGGCGACTTGCACCAGCAGTTGATCGCCGGCGGCGTGCCCCATCGAATCGTTGACATTCTTGAAATGATCGAGGTCGATGAACAGCAGCGCGGTCAGGTAATCCTGGCGCTGGGTATGGGCGAGTTCGCGCTGCAAGATTTCCATCAGCAACTGGCGATTGGGCAGATGGGTCAAGGCGTCGTAGTGGGCCTGGTGGTAAAGCTGGCGTTCATGCTCGACCGCGGCCAGCGCGACCGCCATGCGGTCCGCCAAATCGCGAACCTGGGCGGCATCGTCCGCGTCCGGCGCCGGCGCTTGTCGATACCCCAATACGATAGCTCCGGCGGGGCGCTCTCCGGAAACGATGGGGAATACATCGCAAACTTGCGCGCCCAGCTTGGCGAACGGCGCCAGGTAAGCAGGGCCGACCGCGGCCCGCCGCAACGGCTGGGCGCCGGCGGCTGGCGCTTGAGCCTCGGCCGCGAGCCATGCGAGGGGCTCGATCCATTGTTCGCCGTCGCGCCGGTAGTCCTTCAGATAAGCCTGCCCCTGGCCGGCCGCGCCGATGACGAGCAAGCCCGCGCAGTCGCTGGGGGCAATCGTCGGTAAATGTTTGAGCACCATTTTGGCGACTTGCTCGAAATCGGGCTTGGTGAGGATGAGTCTGTCGATTTGCGCGAGGATGTGGAAGGCGTGAAACTGCCTGCCGATGCGGTTCGACATGGCGTTGAAGGACTCGGCCAGCGTGCCGAATTCGTCGTTGCTGGTGACGGCGACGGGGCTGAAGAAGCGCTTATTGACGAGGTTACGCGTGCCTTCCAGCAATCGTTCCAGGGGAATCAGGCTGATGCGGATCTGGCCGATGCTCAGAAACACGACGAATAGTATCGACAACAGGATGGCAGCCGGATAAACCCGGCTGAACATCTGAATCGGGGCAAAAGCTTGGGTGCGTGGCTGCACCGCCAGCACCGTCCACTTGGAATAGTGGAACTGTGCTTCCAGAAACAGTTCGCGCTGGCCGACAAGAACCTCTTCGCCCCGGTAGCGCCATTCCAGCGGCCCCGTGGCGCCTGACACCAGGCGCGGCACAAGATCGCCCATGGCTGGTCCAAGCTCGGATTTCGAGCAAAACAGCACTTGCCAGCGATTATCCAGCACGCAGATATCGGTCATGAACGGCAGGCTGTCTTCGCCGCCCCACACGTAATCGGGTTCGAGTTGGGCGAGCAAGCGCCGCCCGCCGGTGGCTGCGAAGCTCATGAACAGCCGCGGCCCCTGGGCCGAGTCATTCAGGACGATGAGCCGTGTCGTGAGCGGTTCTTGCTCATGGTGGCTCAATGCCTGCGCCAGCGCCGCGCCACCGAAAGGCGGTGTATCCCGCGCGGAGTCGAGGGGGGCAACGGCCGCGAATACATTCTTCAGTTCACCGGCGAATACTTCGCCCAGCGACGCCTGAGCGCTCGGATAAACGGCCGAATGGCGCAATCCCGCCGCCGCGAACTGGAGCCGCTCCAGCACCGCCATGCCGTAGTTCTTGCTGAAGTGCTGGAGCTGCGCGCCGCTCTGCGCGCTCAGCATTTTGGTCACCTGCCAGAACGACAGCGCCGCCACGATCAGGATCGGAATCAAGGCGGACAACATGAAACGCGCCAAGATGCGGCGCGCGACCCGGCTGCGCAAAAACCCGCGTTCGATTTTCATGGTCTTGGCATCAGAAATCGGCGGCCAGGCCGATGTAGCCGCCATCGTGGGCGCGGATGATGTCGTCCTGGCTCACCTTGGGGCGCAGCGATTGATTGGTCTGGCCATCCTTGCCCACGCTGTAGAGGTCGTAATCGGAGTTGAGCGGATTCTCGTTGCGATCCTTGCGGTTGCCTCCCTTGCCTTTCTTGCCGGCGATCTTGAGGTATTCATAGGGGCGATTCCAGCAGTCGCGTTTGCCATCCAAGCCGACTTCCACGAGCGTTTCAGGAAAATTAAAGGTTTTCGTGAAGTTGCGCTGGATCATCAGTTCCATCTCCATGATGTCGCCGATGGCCTGCTGGACGCAAAGCCTATCGCGATAGCCGGTATAGGCGGGCATGGCGATGGCGACCAGTAACGCCAAAATGGCTCCCGCGATCAGCAACTCGACCAGCGTCAAACCGCGATGGCGTTTAAGGGTGATGAGAATCATCGATCAGGGAAGGTATTCGGCAAGTTGAATCATTTCATGCAAGCCGCAAGCCAAAGCATCCGATATCTAATCCATAATTATAACAATATCTTATAAATCTCCACGATGGCAAATTCTAATGCCAAGTGTTGTCGCTGGCCAAAAAATCGACCATTTCCGTCACCCCGACGCTGGTTTGCGGTAAACGCCCAGCAAATAAGCGCTCCAGTGCCGCGAGTTGTAACGCCGCAGGAATGCCGAACGCCGAGTCAACTGGGCAGCCAACTTGAAACTGAACCGTAGCGCTTGGTTGGCGAGGGTCGGGCGCTCGCAACGCCGCCAGTTCTGGGGCTGGATTCCACCGATATAGCCCTGGAACACGGTGTCCAGGCCGAACGCGCGCGCGAACTCTGTCCAGTTCCGCTCGTCCATCGCCGCCAAGTTGTGCAGTGCGAGATGGCGCGGCGCAAGCCGGCGCATCGCCCAGGCCGCGACGCCGCGGTAATTGGGTACGCCGAGCACCAGTAGGCCGCCGGGCTTGAGGAGGCCGACGTGCCTGACGACCGCCGCCGCGAAATCATCGAAATGTTCGATGAATCCCATCGACAGCACGATGTCGAAACGCGGCAGATCGCCGAGATCGCCGAATAGATCGCGCTCGTAGACTTCGAGCTCGCGCCCGAGCAGCGCGAAATTCTCGCGAATCTTGGCGCAGCCCACGGCGGAGTAATCGAGTGCATGCGCCCGAAACCCGTATTCCAGCGCTAGATAAGCCAGAAACTGGCCCGGCGCGCCGCCGATTTCGAGCACATCCAGCGCCGCCTGGCGCGGCAACACGGCGGCGAATATCTTGGCAATTTCGCGCGCCACCGGGTCGCGCCGGGCGGGATCGAATACGAACGGCAGCCGCACCCGATCCCAGCGGCTCTCCCAATACTCGCGTGCGGTCAGGCGCCCGCCATCGACCGCCGGAGGTGTTACAACGCCTTCGGCCACCCGCGCGGCGGCATCAACCAGTGAAGGCCTGGATGCCGGTCTGGGCGCGGCCGAGGATCAGGGCGTGGATGTCGTGGGTGCCCTCGTAGGTGTTCACCGCTTCCAGGTTGAGTACATGGCGGATGATGTGATATTCGTCGGCGATGCCGTTGCCGCCGTGCATGTCGCGCGCGGTGCGGGCGATGTCCAACGCCTTGCCGCAGTTATTGCGTTTCACCAGCGAGATGGCTTCCGGTATCACCCCGGCGCTGTCCATCAGCCGCCCGACTTGCAGGGCACCCTGTAGCCCCAGCGCGATCTCGGTCTGCATGTCGGCGAGTTTCTTCTGGATGAGCTGATTGGCGGCCAACGGCCTGCCGAACTGTTTGCGTTCGAGCACATAGTTGCGCGCCGCCTGCCAGCAAGCCTCGGCGGCGCCCATCGCGCCCCAGGCGATGCCGTAACGCGCGCGGTTGAGGCAGCCGAACGGCCCCTTGAGGCCGGAGACATTGGGCAGCAGATTGGCCTCCGGCACGAACACATCGTCCATGACGACTTCGCCGGTGATCGAGGCGCGCAGGCTGAATTTGCCCTCGATGGCGGGGGTGGAGAGCCCCTTCATGCCTTTTTCCAGGATGAAGCCGCGAATGGCGTCGACATCGTCTTTCGCCCACACCACGAACACATCGGCGATGGGCGAATTGGTGATCCACATCTTGGCGCCCTTGAGGAGATAGCCGCCGGCGGTCTTGCGCGCGCGCGTCTTCATGCCGCCGGGGTCGGAGCCGTGATCGGGTTCGGTGAGGCCGAAACAACCCACCCATTCGCCCTTGGCGAGTTTGGGCAGGTATTTCTCGCGCTGCGCCTCGCTGCCGTAGGCATGGATGGGGAACATCACCAGGCTGGACTGTACGCTCATCGCCGAGCGATAGCCGGAATCCACGCGCTCGATCTCGCGCGCGATCAGCCCGTAACACACATAGCTCAAGCCCGCGCAGCCATAGCCTTGCAACGATGCGCCGAGCAAGCCCAGATCCCCCATCTCGGTCATGATCGCGCGCTCGAAGCGCTCGTGGCGGAACGCTTCCAAGATGCGCGGCAGAAGCCGTTCCTGGCAATACTCGCGGGTGCTGTCGCGCACCATGCGTTCGTCGCTGGAGAGTTGGCGGTCGAGTTGCAGAGGGTCATCCCATTGGAACGCAGCGGTATTGGACATGGTGGTCACCTGTTGGCGTGATGATTTCCGCATCATGCCAGGGATTGCTGCACTGCGCCAGCCACCACGCCCGAGTGTGGGACCACAACCCGCTTAGGCTTCAAAACATCGGAAATGGGAATGAAAATGAGGCAAACTATTTCGCCGATGAGCGTCGATCACGCGGACGGCGTGATGCCGTTCGCCCTTGCCGGGGAGGACATACGATGGATGACACTGCATTCGGGCAACGCGATAAACGCGGCCATTGGCGGCCGTTCCAGCGGGTCGAATACCCCAAGGTTTTCGTGTGGCCGCCGCGGCCGCTGGCTATCCTGAAATGGCTGCCCGCTTACCTCTGGCCGTGGAATTTTCTTTATGCCGGGCTGGCGCTGCTGTTTTGGCTGGTTCTGACGCCGCCGCTCGCGACGATGAAGACGCTGGCGCCCGGTTGGATCGCGTATCTTCTCGCGTGCAACCTGGTCATGGCGCTCCTGTTTTTCGGCGCTTTCCATGCCTGGCTCTACGTTCGCAAAGCCCAGGGCCAGGCGTTCAAATACAACCCCCGCTGGCCGGCCACCGACAAACCCGATTTTTTGTTCCGCAACCAGACGCTGGACAACATGACTTGGTCGCTCGCGAGCGGGGTGCCGATGTGGACGGCCTATGAATCCCTGACGCTCTGGGCCTACGCCAATGGTTATCTTCCTTACGTCGATTGGCGGACACAGCCGCTGTATTGCGGTGCGCTGATGCTGGTCATCCCGCTGCTGCGCGAATGCCATTTCTTCTTCGTGCATCGCCTGCTGCACTGGCCGCCGCTCTACCGCATCGCCCACAAACTCCATCACTTCAACGTCAACCCGGGGCCGTGGTCGGGTCTGTCCATGCACCCCATCGAGCATCTGCTGTATTTTTCTGGCGTGCTCTTGCATTGGGTCGTGCCTTCGCACCCTATTCACGCCCTTTTTCACCTATTCCACGCTGGACTCTCCCCCGCGCCCGGCCATACCGGCTTCGATCGGATAGTGATCGGTGCGCATACCAGCTTCGACAGCCACTGCTTTGCCCATTATCTTCACCATAAATACTTCGAGTGCAATTACGCCGACGGCTCGGTGCCACTCGATCAGTGGTTCGGCACCTTCCATGACGGCTCGGATGCGGCGCAGCAAACCCTGGACAAGCGCCTGCGCGCGCGCGCGGCGAAGGCATGAGGGGCAGCATTTACAATGCCGTTCTTCTCAATCGCAACGCGTTGGTGATCACCGACACCGAACTGAAGCTCATCGCGGCGGCGGCGAACATCGGCGATAGCAACCAGCCGGTCAGCGGATACAGCACGCCGGCGGCGATGGGGATGCCGATGGCATTGTAGACGAAGGCGAAGAATAAATTCTGCCAGATGTTGCTTACCGTCGCTCGGCTGAGGGCACGGGCGCGCAACAAACCATTGAGATCGCCCTTGACCAGGGTGACCCCGGCCGACTCCAGCGCGACATCCGCGCCGGTGCCCATGGCGATTCCAACCTCGGCCTGGGCGAGCGCGGGCGCGTCATTGACGCCATCGCCCGCCATCGCCACCCGTCGCCCCTGCGCTTGCAGCTCGCGAATCTTGGCGGCTTTCTGGTCGGGCAATACGCCGGCGATGACCTCATTGATGGCGAGTTGCTCCGCCACCGCGCGCGCGGTGGTTTCGCTATCGCCGGTCAACATTACGATACGCAGCCCCGCGGCGCGCAATGCGTGCAACGCCTCGGCCGCGCTCGCCTTGATTGGGTCGGCGACGCCCAGCAAGCCGGCGCTGTTGCCGTCCACCGCGACCAGCATCACGGTCTGGCCTTGGGCGCGCAAGGCTTCGGCACGCTCGGCCAGGGAACCTGGGTTGATGCCGCGATCGCGCATGAGCGCGAGGCTGCCGAGCGCGACCCGCCGCCCGGCGACCCGGCCGCTGACGCCCTTACCGGGCAGGGCCTGGAACTTCTCGGCCGTGTTGGGCGTCAAGCCCCGTGCTTCGGCCTCTTTGACGATGGCGGCGGCCAAGGGATGTTCGCTGGCGCGCTCCAGGCCCGCCGCCAGGCCGAGCAGCGTGGCCTCGTCCATGCCGGCGACGGCCTCCACGCTCACCAGCCGCGGTTTACCCTCGGTGAGGGTGCCGGTCTTGTCGATCACCAGCGTGTCGATCTCGCATAGGCGCTCCAGCGCCTCGGCGTTCCTGAACAACACGCCGGCGCGCGCGCCTCTGCCCATGGCTACCATGATCGACATCGGGGTCGCCAGGCCCAACGCGCACGGGCAGGCGATGATCAGCACCGCGACCGCGTTGACGATGGCATAAGCCATTGCCGGCGGCGGCCCCCACCACGCCCAGGCGCTGAACGTGAGAACCGCAACCGTCACCACCGCCGGCACGAAGTAGGCCGACACGCGATCCGCCAAGCGCTGGAGCGGCGCGCGGCTGCGCTGGGCCTCGGCGACCCGCTGCACGATCTGGGTAAGCAGGCTGTCCGCACCGACCCTGCGCGCTTCGATGATCAAACTGCCGGTGCCATTCACGGTCGCGCCGATCACGGTATCGCCCGGATTCTTCTCGACCGGCATCGCTTCGCCGGTAATCAGCGACTCATCCACACCGCTCGCGCCCTCCAGCACCACGCCATCGACCGGTACTTTCTCGCCCGGCCGTACGCGCAAACGGTCGCCGGGCTGGACGAGGGCAAGGGCGATATCCTCCTCCGTGGTGTCGGCCTTGATCCGCCGTGCGGACTTGGGCGCGAGGCCGAGTAATGCGCGAATGGCGGCGCCGGTACGACTGCGCGCCTTGAGTTCCAGCACCTGGCCGAGCCATACCAGGGCGATGATCACGGCGGCGGCCTCGAAATACACCGCCACCTGACCATGGGCATCGCGCAGGGCGGAGGGGAATAGTGCGGGAGCCAGGGTGGCGACGAGGCTGTAGAGATAAGCCACAGCGACACCGAGGGCAATCAAGGTGAACATATTGGGGCTACGCTTGACGATTGACCGCCAGCCGCGCACGAAGAACGGCCACCCGCCCCATAACACCACAGGCGTGGCGAGCGCGCACTGCAAGCCGTTCAGCGTTGACGGCGCGACACCATGCGCGAACGGGTTGCCGGGGAGCATATGGCCCATCGCGATCACCAGCAACGGTACGCCAAGCGCCACGCTCAGCCAAAACCGCCGTATCATATCGGCGAGTTCGGGGTTTTCCTGGTGTGTTGCCGTTACCGTGCGCAGCTCCAGGGCCATGCCGCAGATCGGGCAGTTGCCCGGCTCACCGCGCACAATCTGCGGATGCATGGGACAAGTGTATTCGGCTTGCGCATCCGCCACTGGGATAGCGCTCTCCAACGTCATGCCGCATTGCGGACAATGGCCCGGCGCATCCTGCTCCGCGCCCGCGCACATCGGACAATAATAGGCCGCGCCGTGGGGGTGATGGTCACGGTGCGCGGGTTTGGCCGGCGCCATATTGCCCAGATAGCGCGCGGGGTCGGCCTGGAAGGCGTCGCGGCAGCCGTTACAGCAGAAGTAATAGCGCCCACCGGCGTGTTCCAAGGACGGCGCGCCGGCGGGATCGACGCTCATTCCGCACACGGGATCGACGGCCGAACCCGGATCACGGACGGGATGATCAAGAGTTGCGAGGGATGTCATGATAAACCTCTCATCGCGGCGGAAGGGGGTTACGAGTTGATGGCGATGGGGTATTCTAAATTCCGTACCTAACTACAGAGTCAAGATGAGCACAACCCCGCCCATGACCATCGGCCAGCTCGCGCAAGCGGCGCAGGTCAACGTCGAAACCATCCGCTACTATCAGCGCCTTGGGTTGCTCGCTGCGCCGCAACGCCCGTATGGATCGATCAGGCGCTATGGCGATGCCGAATTGGAGCGTATCCAATTCATCAAACGCGCGCAGCGCTTGGGATTCACATTGGCGGAAATCGCCCTATTGTTTACCCTGGACGCCACGCGCGACCGCCAGCAAGCGCACCATTTGGCGGTCAGAAAAATCGAGGAGATCGACCAACGCGTGGCGGATTTGAGAGCGATGCGCGCGGCGCTGCGGCAGTTGGTCGAAGCGTGCGAGGCGGGCGATGCCAATCTGCCCTGCCCGATCGTGGAGGCTTTCCGGGGCGATGGCGGTCAACCGCTAGGCCGATCTCGGCACTGACCCCTCAGCCGCCTTGCAAAGCGCGTATCTGCTTGAGGATTTCGGGATCGTCCCAGTTCTTGTCGCCGAGCACGGTATAAGCGATGCGCCCGTTGGGATCGACCACGAAAGTCGTCGGCAATCCCTTCAATCCCCACGCCGCTTGCTGCGCCATTTCGGCGTCGAGCAGCAGCGGAAACTCGATGGGGTACTTGCCGATGAATTGGGTAATGTCCGCGGCCTCCTCGCCCAGATTGATGCCGATCACCTGGACCCGGTCGCCGCGCAGTTGTTCCCAGGCCCGCTGCAAGGACGGCATTTCCTTGACGCAGGGCGCGCACCAGGTCGCCCAGAAATTCACCACCAGCACTTTGCCGCGATAATCGGCCAGCGCATGGGTCTTGCCTTGGATATCGGGCAGTTTGAAATCGGGCGCGGCGCGCGTACTGTCGACTGGGGAGAGCGCGGGCTGCGCGGCTCCCGCCAGCGTCGCCATTAACAACAATAGGATGAGCAGTATCGAAGGCATGCCGATCTCCTGTACGGTAGGGTTGAGGAGGCAATGAGAAATCCGCCATGATTGACATCATACTGAAGATGGAGCTGGAATTGCGGCTGGGATTTTTCATCGCTGTATTGGCGGGCATGGCTTGGTGGGAGACCCTGCGTCCGCGCCGTGAACGCAGCCTGTCGCGCAGCCTGCGCTGGCCGGGCAACCTCGGCGTTGCCGCCAGTGCGGCCTTGCTGCAACGCGTCACTCTGCCCGCCACGCTGGTGGGCGTGGCGGTGATCGGCGAAAGCCGAGGCTGGGGATTATTGGCGCTATTAGATCTGCCTTATGGGCTGGCGCTGACGCTGGCGGTGTTGGCTTTAGACCTCACGATCTACCTCCAGCATGTGATGTTCCACGCCGTGCCCCTACTCTGGAGGCTGCATCGCATGCATCATGCCGACCTCGATTTCGACGTTACCACCGGTGTGCGATTTCACCCTGTTGAAATCCTGCTGTCGGCCATCATCAAGCTTGTCGTCATCGCCAGTCTGGGCGCGCCGCCGCTCGCGGTGCTGGTCTTTGAGCTCATGCTGAACGCCACTGCGCTATTCAATCATAGCAATGTCGCGATTCCGCAAGCCATTGACCGCTGGTTGCGGTGGTTCGTAGTCACGCCCGATATGCATCGGGTCCATCATTCGATCATCCCGCACGAGACCAACAGCAATTTCGGCTTTAATCTATCCTGGTGGGATCGGCTATGCGGCACCTACCGTGCCCAGCCCGAAGCCGGTCATGACGACATGACCATCGGCATCCGGCAATTCCGCGATCCCGCGGAATTGCGGTTTGACCGAATGCTGCTTCAGCCGTTCCGCGGCGATGCCGGCGAGACTCCCATCAATCGCCGCTGACCGATGCGCTTACCGTCGGCTCTACGGCTTATTGCGCCGGTTGTTCCGGCAGGCCAAATACTTTAGCCATTTCATCAGGCTGCGGACCGCCCATCTGCACCCGCACTTCGCCCTTGGCGTCGCGATAAAACAAGGTCGGTGTGCCATTGACACCCAATTCATCCATCAACGCGCTGTTGGCGCGAATGGCCGCCAGCGTTTCCGTTTTAGGGTTGGCGAGGGGGGCGATGCCGCCGGCCTTGAATGCCGACTCGTGCTGTGCGATCGCCGCTCCGGGGTCGGCCGATTCCAGGATGGCAGCGGCTTTGGCCTCGCCGTCCTCACGCAGATACGATACCCACACCCAACGCAGTTGTAAGCCTGCCGCCTTGTAGGGTTGGCTGGCTTGCCAGAACGCATTGCAGTAAGGGCAGTAAGGATCGGCGATGACATAAACGACACTCTTGGGCTCCTTGGCGCCTTCCGCTACCCAGGTCGCTTTTTCGAGCTTGTTCCAGACCACGTTGAGATCTTGCTTGGGGCTGTTTTCCACTAAATGCTCAGCGGTGAGATCCTGGCCGTCTTCGCCCAGCAGATTGCCCACCAAGACATGCTTGCGATCCGATAGCAGATACAACACACTGCGCTGGCCCTGATACTTGACCACATAGCCGGTGAGTCCGGCAGGCGCGATAAAACTCTTCTCGACTTCGATGCCGCGCTCCATCAGGTGCTTGATCGGTTTTGGATATTCCTCGGCCCATACCGATGCCGCGAATGGCAATAGTAGTATCGTTAACAGCGTCACGCCATACTGTCGGGTCAACATCAAACGCCTCCTCGGCTTCGAACTCTAGTCAACGCAAGCCCTGCGTTTGCTGCCGGAACGTGCGTCGAGTGGATGATAACAGGAACGCCCGAGTCCTCAATTCACGACCTCGAATCCCAGCATCATGCCACTGCTCAGATGCTCGGCGATGTGACAGTGCGCCATCCATTTGCCAGGATTGCTGGCATCCAGAACGATATCGACCTCGGCTCCAGCGGGAACCAGCACGGTATCCTTCCACGCACGATTCGACACCGGCTCGCCATCCACCGCCAACACCGCGAAGCGCTGGCCGTGAAAATGGATCGGGTGCTGCATGGGATGGCCGCCATCGAGCGGATTGCGCAGGCGAATCTTGATTTGTTCACCGCGCCTGAAGTGATAATCGATGTCCATGTTTTCCTTGCCGCTGGCCTCATCGCGTAGAATCCATTGGGTATCGGCGGAAGTGGCGGCGGCGTTGGCTTCGCCCATGTTGTCTTCCCATTCGATGGCGGCCATGTGGTGACCGGCATGAGGGTCCGCCAGCGCGCCCTCGGCGCGGCGCACGCGAAGGCTGATGGTTTGCGCCGGCAGCCGATCGAGGAATCGATCCAAAGAGCGCAAATCCGTGCTCAGGTCGCTGTTTTCGCGCGCAGTCGAGGCGACGGATGCCGTGGCGCCGGCGCCAACCTCGAAGCGGGCGAGATCCACCGCCGCGTTGGCGTCGCCGCGATGACGCAGCGGGTAAACGCCGGCTTCGGCAAAATGCGCATCGACGATCAGCCGTTCGCCAGGCGCGAGGACGAAGTCATCCAGCCATTCCTCGCGTTCGAAGCGGCCGAGGTCGGCGCCCACGCGCTTGAGCTTGAGGCCCGGAATGCTGATTCGGAAGGTGCGCGTATTGGCGACGTTCAGGAAATAAAGCCGCATCACCTCGCCGGCGCGCAGCGCGAACCGGGCGGCGGTCGAACCATTGACCAGGAACGTATTGCCAAAGCGCCCCATCAGCGCGTGGTCGGCGTGCCGCGGGTCATGCGGAACGAGCCGATCCTCGGCGGTGAGGAGGTCATCCAGAATGACCACCGCGTCGCGGTCGAAACGCCCCCAGGCCGCACTGTCATTGGGCTCGACCAGGATGGCGCCATACAAACCGAGATCCTGCTGGAGGTCTTCGCGAATATGCGGGTGATACCAGAACAAGCCTGCATCCGGAAATGCGAGCTCATAATCGAAGCGTCCGCCTGGCGCCACTGGCTGCTGGCTGATTCCTGGCACTCCATCGAAGTGGTAATCCTGGCGCAAACCGTGCCAGTGCACGGTGGTGGCTTGCTCGAGATGGTTTACGAAACTCACGTTGACACGGCTCCCCTGCTTGACCCGTAATAGCGGCCCAGGCAACGCTTGATTGTACGTCCAGAGCGTGATCGCTTGGCTGTTGAGTTGGGCTTCCGTGGGCGCGGCGATCAATTCGAACCGGGCGCCATCGGCAAGACGCACCGCGGGCATAGTCTGCGCCGTCAGAGAATCCGCCGCTGCCAGACGCAGACTCAAGCCGCCGCAAACAATTAAGGCCGATAACCATGATTTATCCATGACGATACCTCGCTAATCGACACTCATCGCGCCCGCTACCAGTTGCAAACAGCCGGGTAGTGTAACACGCGCTCGCGAAGGCTTGTTTACATCGGCATCATGCCGGTCAGCCAAAACCAGCACCAGGCGAACCCCATCGCCAGTAGCGTCATGACGACTCCACAACGGGTATGGTCGATGAATCCCAGGCTGACCCCGACATCCTTGGCGCGTTCCACGACGATCAGATTGGCGATGCTGCCAACCAGTAAGAAATTGCCGGCCAGGGTGGAAAACACGGCGAGGCCATAAAGAGCGGCGGCGCTCGGATCGGGCCAAACTGCGAGCAGCAGCATGACCGCCGGCACGTTACCGATCGTGTTGCTACCGGCCAAAGCGAGCGGCGCCAGCACCGCGAGGCGATCGGGCAGCCAGCCGGCGGCGACGAGCTGGGCGATCGCGCGCGCGGTTAAGCCGGTATGGGATAGCGCGGCGGTCACGATAAACAGGCTTGCGAACAACACCAACAGATGCCAATCCACCATGCCTAGCATGATGCGGGACGCTAATTTGCGGCTCACCAGCATCGCGCCAGTGACGATGAGTACGCCGGTGGCATGAGGCAATGGCAGGGTGAACAGAACCAGCAGGGCCCCCGTTGCCACCACCGCCTTGCCCAACTGCCAACGATCCAGCGCGGGCAAGGGCGGCGCCGGCCGCGCGATTTGCGCTATGTGGAGATGCCGGCGCCACGTCAGCCACACCACCAGGTAAACGCTGAACAAACCGAACAGCGCCGGCACTGCACAAGCTAGCGTAAACGGCCAGAATTGCAGATTACCCAGTTGAGCGATGAGAATATTTTGTGGATTGCCGATCATGGTCGCCGCCGACCCTCGTTGGCGGCACCCGCCAGCGCGATCAAATAAGGGCGGGCGTCGAGGCCGCGCGCCCGTAGCCCCATGCACAAGAGCGGCGTCATCGCGAATACCACGACATCGTTGGCAAGCAATGCCGACAGCAAGCCGGCGACTACGACGGTAATCGCTAGCAAGCGTGGCGGCGTACCCGCCGCCGCCGCGATATGCGCCGAACACCAATCGTAAAATCCGCTTGCGGCGTATTGCGCCGACAAAATCATCAAACCGAATAATATGAAAAGCGTCGGGAAATCGATGGCGGCCAGCGCTTGCTCGCCGCTTATGGCGCCGCTCGTGAACAATACGATGGCGCCAAGCAGGGCAATGCCGGTGCGGTCGATCTGCAGGCCCGGATAGCGGCCCAGGGCCATGCCGATGTAGACGGCGAGGAAAACGACCAAAACGATGATCATCCGACGCTGTCACTTACCGATACAAAACGTCGCGAAAATCCGCCCGAGCAGATCATCGCTGGTAAATTGACCGGTAATCTCGCCCAGCGCATTCTGCGTAAGGCGTAGTTCTTCCGCAACCAGTTCGCCAGCGCGCTGATCGAAATGCTCGACGGCTCGAGCCAAATGCCCACTGGCGCTTTCCAGCGCTTGCAAATGCCGGCGGCGCGCCATGAACAATCCCTCTCCGGCGCTGCGGAAACCCATGCAAGCCTTCAGGTGCTCGCGCAACAATTCGACCCCCGCGCCGGTTTTTGCCGAAAGGCTGACGGTGATGCCCTGCGGCTCTTCTCGGAGCGCCGGTGGCCCGCTTGAAAGATCGATTTTGTTACGCACCAAGGTAGTCCCTACTGCGGCCGGAAAGCGCGCGTGCAACGCTTGATCTTCGGCGGTGATCCCCAGTTGGTCATCGATCACGAGTAGAATGCGGTCGGCGTTCTGGATTTCCCGCCACGCGCGGCGGATGCCTTCCTGCTCAATGGGATCGCTGCTCTCACGCAATCCTGCGGTGTCGATGACGTGCAGCGGCATGCCATCGATGGCGATATGCTCGCGCAGCACATCGCGGGTGGTGCCGGGAACGGCGGTGACGATAGCCGCGTCATGTCCGGCAAGTTGATTGAGCAGGCTCGATTTACCGGCATTAGGACGGCCCGCGATGACCACCGTCATGCCGTCGCGCAGTAAGCGGCCCTGGCCGGCATCGGCGAGCAAGCCATGAAGCTGAGCTTGCAACGCTTGTACCCTTTCGCCGATCTGACCTGATTCGAGAAAATCGACGTCCTCGTCGGTGAAATCGATAGCCGCTTCGACGTATACGCGCAATTGTATCAGCGCTTCCAACAATGCATTGACGCGCTCCGAGAACACGCCTTGCAAGGACGCCAGAGCCGCACGCGCGGCCTCGACGCTGCCCGCCGCGATCAGATCGGCGACGGCTTCGGCTTGGGCAAGATCGAGTTTGTCGTTGAGAAAAGCACGTTCGGTAAATTCACCAGGGCGCGCCGGACGCGCGCCCAATGCGAGCACCTGTTGCAGGAGTGAGTCGAGTACCACTGGACCACCGTGGCCGTGTAGTTCCAGGATATCTTCGCCGGTGTAGGAATGCGGTGCGGGGAAATACAGCGCTATCCCCTGATCCAAAAGACCGCCCGTGCGGTCGCAAAAACGCCGAAAAGTGGCATGGCGAGGCTTCGGCAAAGCGCCGGTCAAGGCCAGGGCGATGGCCGCGACGGCGGGACCGGAGACACGGATGACACCGACTCCGCCGATGCCTGGCGGGGTGGCGATAGCGGCGATGGTGTCGTCGGCCATGACCGATGCGCCCAAGCCATCGGCGTACCGGGCTAGCCGGCGATCAATACCATCATGTTTTAGCGGTCGCAGCGGCCTCTACACGCTTGGTGATCACATATTGCTGGGCTATGGAAAGGGTATTGTTGACGACCCAGTACAATACCAAACCCGCGGGGAACCAGAGAAACATGAAGGTAAACACCAGCGGCAAAGCCATCATGACCTTCGCCTGCATGGGATCGGGTGGCGCTGGGCTCAGCTTTTGCTGGAAGAACATGGTTGCCCCCATGATGATGGGCAGGATGAAGTAAGGATCTTTGATGGCTAAATCCTGAATCCAGCCAATCCAGGGTGATTGGCGCAGCTCTACGCTTTCCAGCAATACCCAGTAGAGGGAGATGAACACCGGAATTTGCACCACGATGGGTAGGCAACCACCCAACGGATTGATTTTTTCCTTCTTGTAGATTTCCATCATCGCTTGATTCATTTTCTGCCGGTCATCGCCATAACGCTCTTTTAATTTCTGCAACTGCGGCGCAAGCTTACGCATGTTGGCCATGGAGCGGTAACTGGTTTCCGACAGCTTGAAAAACAACAATTTCACCAGGATCGTCAACAAGATGATCGACCATCCCCAGTTGCCGACCAGATTATGGATCGCTTTGAGCAACCAGAATATCGGCTCAGCGATGAACCACAGCCAACCGTAATCCACGGTACGGCCCAAGAGCGGAGCCAGCGCGTTGAGTTTATCTTGAACCTTTGGACCGACATAAAGCTGGGTTTGAAAAATGCCTGTGCCACCCGCCGGAACGGTTTGTTCTTTGCCGTCTAAACCCAACACGTAAAGATTGTCTCCCAACGATCGCGAATAAAATTCATTGCTTTCATTGCTCTTCGGTATCCAAGCGCCAAGGAAATAGTGCTGGATCATGGCGATCCAGCCGCCTTCAGCTTGGTGTTTAAGGTTCTGCTTGGCCATCGTGCCAAAATCGATTTTTTCGTATTTCTTCTCTGGTGTCGAAATAACGCCGCCCGTATACGTATAGACGCCCGTCATCCTGGAAGTGCTGGCCGGCGCGCTGCGCTGAAATTGCCGATACTGGCGGCCGCGCCAATCATGGGCGCTCGCGTTGTCGAGCCGTTGCGTTAGATCAATGACGAAGCTAGCGCGATGGAATATATAAGTTTTTGTCACTTTTACGCCGGAACTGTCGCTCCAAGTGAGCGGCACTTCCAAGGTATCCTGATCCGGCGCCAGGGTATATGCGCTCTGCGCTGCGGTGAATTTTTGGAAATGATCGGGGGCCGCGCCAGTACTGGAGAGCAGACCCGATTGCGCGATGAAAATTTCGCTGCGGCTGTCGCTCATCAGCACAAAAGGATTGTTCTTGTCCTGAAGGGATTCGGGATATTTGCGCAATCCGACATGGACGAGATTGCCGCCCAAGAGATCGATCTCGGCCAGGAATTCATCAGTCGTGACTTGGACTCGCTCGGCGCTGGTGAGCACAGATGGCTGTACCGCCGTAGTCCCGGCCGCTTTCTGTGCCGTGGGAATCTCGCCCGGTTTGGGTGTGGTCGCCCGCGTAGCGGATGCAGCAGGAGTGTCTATCGCCGAGGGCGTGATTGGAGTCGTCGCGGCAACGGGAGGAGCATTCTTGACCATCTCCTCCTCGACCCAAGCTTGCCAGATGAGAAACACCACAAAGCCTAGGGCGAGAACCAAAAACAATCGTTGATTTTCCATCATCGGATCGTCTTGCAATGGGGTCCGGGCACGAGATCGACACCGCCCGGACACCACGGATGGCAACGCAGCAATCGGCGAATCGCGAGTTCCAGGCCACGGCCAGCGCCATGCGTTTCGATCGCTTCTATGGCGTATTGCGAGCAACTTGGAAAGAAACGGCAGTGGCTGCCCAACCAAGGGCTTAGTAGCAGGCGATAAATTTTAATTAAAACAATCAAAATTCTATTCATCTCTTGCTCATTCCACTCAATTCTTGCCAGTGCTGTTCAAGAGATTTGAAGATAACCGCGCTTGGCCGTTCAGCCACCCCGGAACGGCTGACCACGACGATGTCAACACCGCCAAGCACCTGCTGATGGCAACGAAAACTCTCTCGAACCAAGCGCTTGACCCGATTTCTGGCAATCGCTAACGGCACAGCTTTACGGGAAATGGCGAGACCTAGGCGCGGATAAGATAAGCCATTGGTCCGCGCCAACACCGCAAAGCAATAACCGGTAGTTTTATCAGGTTGATCGAAGACTCGGCTGAACTCAGCCTTACTCGCCAAGCGTGCACGCCGTGTAAAGCACGCTTTACCCACTAGAGATCAAGGGATCAACCGAGCCCGGCCCTTGGCACGTCGTGCTTTGAGTACCAGCCGACCATTCTTAGTCGCCATCCGCGCACGAAATCCATGGGTACGTTTGCGATGCAGTATGCTAGGCTGAAAAGTCCGCTTCATGTCAGTATTCGCTCAATGAGATAAGGCCGGGGGCACGGCCCAATTTAGTCCGGCTGAAGGCGCGAAAAGGTACTGTGCAATACCCTTTTCTGTCAAGTTCATCGTTTTAATAAGCTTGAAACACAAGCGTGGATATCCGCACCCGCGATCAACTAAACTCATTGGCGGATTGTTCAGATGAGGGCGGTGATGGAAATTTCGCTTTGGAAGACGTGCCTGGATTATCTAGGGCGCGAGCTTTCCGAACAACAACTCAATACCTGGATCAGACCGTTGCACGCGCTGGAAGAGAACGACGATTTGCGGCTGCTGGCGCCGAACCGGTTTGTCCTCGATTGGGTTAAGGAACATCATTTGAAGAGCATCAGCCGTGCGCTCCAGGAATTGTATCCAGACCGTGCCATCGAAGTGCATCTCGAAATCGGCAGCAGCCGGCAGCCACCCGTCAAGAAATCCGCGACCGCCGCGCAAAAAACCTATATCGTCGAAGTACCTGCTGATAATGCCCCGCAAAGCAGCAACTTACACCCGGATTTTACGTTTGATAATTTTGTGGAAGGTAAATCCAATCAACTTGCCCGCGCTGCTTGTTTGCAAGTCGCTCATAATCCGGGAAAAGCTTATAACCCACTATTCCTATACGGCGGCACTGGCCTTGGTAAGACCCATCTTATCCATGCGGTCGGCAATATGTTGCGAGAGCGTAATAGCGCGGCCAAGGTCGTTTACCAACATTCCGACCAGTTCGTCGGCGATATGGTGCGCGCCTTGCAGCGCAACGCCATCGGCGAATTTAAGATGCATTACCGTTCGCTGGATGCATTGTTGATCGATGATATCCAGTTCTTTTCTGGCAAGGAACGATCACAAGAAGAGTTTTTCCACACTTTCAACACATTGCTGGAAGGACGGCAACAAGTCATTCTGACCTGTGATCGCTATCCCAAGGAGGTCAACGGACTGGAAGAGCGTTTGAAATCTCGCTTCGGTTGGGGTTTGACGGTGGCCATCGAACCCCCGGAACTGGAAACCCGTGTCGCTATCTTGATGAAAAAAGCGCAGATGACCAATATCCAATTACCCGACGAGGTTGCATTTTTCATCGCCCAACGTATCCGCTCCAATGTACGCGATTTGGAAGGCGCACTGCGCCGCGTACACGCTAATTCGCAATTTACGGGGAAAGCCATCACCTTGGCTTTCGCTAAGGAAGCGTTGAGCGATCTGCTGACTTTGCGAGACAAGCTCGTTACGATGGAGAACATCCAAAAAACGGTTGCCGATTATTACAAGATTCGCGTAGCCGATTTGCGCTCTTCCAGCCGCCTGCGCGCAATCTCTCGTCCGCGCCAAATCGCGATGACTTTAGCGAAAGACCTCACCGAGCATAGTTTGCCGGAAATCGGCGAAGCATTCGGCGGGCGAGACCATACCACGGTTTTGCATGCTGTCCGTACAATCAGAGAGTTGCAGCAAATCGACGAAACGATACGCGAAGACTTCACTAACCTATTAATCACCCTATCGACATGAATTTAGGCCTGTGGATAAAGTTGTGGATAAGTAGCCCATTTCCTGTGGATAAAGCTGTGGATAAAATGTGGATAACTTTGCCCAACCGAGTTATCCACATTTTATCCACAGGTTTTCCACAGGTTTATCCACAGGATAAAGAGGATTTAAGCAATTGAAAATTATAGAAACAAAAGAAGTTATCCACAGAAAACTACCTCCTATAATATATATATAAAGAATATATATAATTAATAATACTGAAGAGAACAAAGCCATGAAGCTGGAAACTCAACGCGAACAACTCCTCAAATTGCTCCAGCACGTCGTAGGCGTTGTCGAACGGCGTCAGACTTTGCCGATATTGTCCAATGTGCTGGTTGTGGCGGAACGCGATGCGCTGGTGTTCACCGCAACCGACCTCGAAGTCGAGCTTTCCACTTATGTCCAGATACCGATCCAAGCACCAGGTAGAACCACACTACCCGCTCGCAAACTGTTGGATATTCTTCGTGCCCTGCCAGATGACACTGCGGTAGTGTTGGCGGTCGAAGAAAACAAGGCGCTGCTGCGTTGCGGACGTAGTCGCTTTAGCCTGGCGGCGTTGCCAGCGGATGAATGGCCAAGTCAGGAAGAACTACCGGCTGAGGGACAGATGCGCTTGCCCCAGGCGGTGTTGAAGAATCTGATCGAACGCACCCAGTTTGCCATGGCGCAGCAGGACGTGCGCTATTATTTAAATGGTTTGCTGCTGGATATGAATGGCGACCGGCTGCGAGCGGTGGCGACCGACGGCCATCGCCTGGCGCTGTGCGACAAACCGGTTGTAACGGAGACTACCTTGGTGCGCCAAGTCATCGTACCGCGCAAAGGTGTTCAGGAATTGGCGCGCCTGCTCGGCGAAGAAGAGGAAAGCGTTGCGATCTCAAGGTCGGTGCTAACCATATTCAGGTCAGTCTTGGCGCTATTCGTTTTACTTCCAAATTCATCGACGGTCGGTTCCCTGATTATCAGCGCGCCGTCCCTAAAGAGGGCGAGCGGATGGTAGTGGCCGACCGGATCAATCTGCGCAATGCGCTGTCTAGGGTCGCGATCCTCGCCAATGAAAATCGTGGAGTGCGGTTGCAATTAAGCAAGGGGCTATTGTTAGCGCAGCACAACTTGAGCAAGAGAAGTTTCCACCGAAGTCGATTATCGCGGCGAATCGTTGGAAATTGGTTTCAATGTCGGTTATTTGCTGGATGCGCTCGGTGGGTTGACTGGCGAACGGGTTAAATTCCTGTTCTTTGCCGATGCCAACAATAGCTGTTTGTTGCAGGAGGCGGAAGCCGATGATTGCAAATACGTCATCAGCCCAATGCGGTTGTGAGGAATACCTGCTTACGGATGCCCATCGCTACTATCAACATCATTAATTTCCGTAACCTACGCCAGATCTCGCTCGATTGCTCGCCGCGTCTAAACATGATTGTTGGCGCCAATGCGGCAGGGAAGACCAGCTTTCTCGAAGCCATTTACTACATCAGCTTGGCGCGTTCGTTTCGTACCCAGACTCCGGCTGATTTGATTCATTCCGGCGCCTCCGCGTTTCGTATCGTGGTGATGCTGCATCGGGCTGATGGCCAGCATGTGCCGGTGGGTTTGGAGCGCAGCGCTGGGCAGTTGATCGCTCGCATTGATGGTGAATCCATACGAGCGCTCGCGGAATTGGCAGTACGGTTGCCGGTGTTGTTGCTGAGCCCCGCCAGCCATCGTTTATTGGAAGATGGTCCGCAGCAGCGTCGGCGTTTCATGGACTGGGGATCGTTTCATGCGGATCCGGCTTTCTTACCGGCTTGGAAGCGTTATCAGGTCTCACTCAGGCAGCGCAATGCGGCGCTTAGAGCGGGCACCGAGCGGCGCGGCGTCGCTGCCTGGGATGCCGATCTGGTAGCAACTGCGGATATTCTGGATCGCTTGCGCGGTGAGTTTTGTCGCCGCCTGACGGGGGCGTTGTCACCGTTGCTAGCGGCTACTCTGGGCGCAGGGTTTAGCATCGAACTGGAATATTATCGGGGCTGGAATCGAGAACGGGAACTGGCTGATGTGCTGCGTGCAGGATACGAGCAAGATCGCCAATGCGGCTACACCCGATCAGGACCGCAACGAGCGGATTTCATGGTAAGCGTAGCCGGGCATGTAGCATCCGATTATTTATCCCGCGGTCAGCAAAAATTGCTGGTTGTGGCGCTGGTATTGGCGCAGGCTCAGCTTTATCGTGAACTGCACGATGCACCCTGTATTCTGTTGATTGACGATCTGCCGGCTGAACTCGATCCGCTGCATCGCGGCAGAATCATGGAATGTCTGGTTTCCCTGGACACCCAGTTATTCATTAGTGCGCTTGAACCTGCTCTGTTAGATACTTCAGTGTGGTGCGCCGAGCGAAGAATCATTAAGTTAGTCAATGGGGTTATCGAAGAAGTGGTATAATAGTTTTTTTTCGGCAACGGACTCTATGAACGACTATACGTCATCCAGCATCAAGGTGCTCAAGGGCCTGGACGCAGTACGCAAACGCCCCGGCATGTATATCGGCGATGTCCACGATGGCACAGGTTTGCACCACATGGTGTTCGAGGTGGTGGACAACTCCATTGATGAAGCACTGGCCGGTTATTGCACTGAGATCAGCGTCACCATCCATACCGACGAATCGATCACGGTAATCGACAATGGTCGCGGCATACCGGTTGACATCCATGAGGAGGAAGATCGGTCCGCTGCCGAGGTCATCATGACCCTACTCCATGCCGGCGGCAAGTTTGACGACAATTCCTACAAAGTTTCGGGCGGTCTGCATGGTGTCGGTGTATCCGTCGTCAATGCGCTTTCCGAGGCCTTGCATCTCATCATCCGCCGCGATGGCAAAGTTCATGAACAGCATTATCGGATGGGTGATCCCTTAACTCCGCTCAAGGTCATCGGTGACAGCGAACTGACGGGCACTGAAATTCACTTCAAACCAAGCGCCGAGACTTTCACCAACATCGAATTTCATTACGATGTGTTGGCGCGGCGTTTGCGCGAGCTCTCGTTTCTGAATCCCGGCGTGCGCATCCATCTGCTCGACGAGCGCACCGGCAAAAACGATGCGTTCGAGTATCAGGGCGGCATCCGCGCTTTCGTTGAGCACCTCAATCGCAATAAAACTCCCTTGCATGCCAGTGTTTTCTATTGCAATACCGAAAAAGACCGCATCCAAGTAGAAGTCGCTCTGCAATGGAACGATTCCTACCAGGAAAACATGTTTTGTTTCACCAATAACATTCCGCAGCGCGACGGCGGCACCCATCTGGCAGGTTTTCGCGCTGCCCTGACCCGTACTCTGAACCAGTACATGGAAGCGGAAGGGGTGCTGAAAAAGGCCAAAATCGCCATCAGCGGCGACGATGCCCGCGAGGGTTTGACGGCGGTATTGTCGGTCAAGCTGTCGGATCCAAGCTTTTCCTCGCAGACCAAGGACAAACTGGTGTCGTCCGAAGTCAAACCCGTCGTCGAATCGGTGCTTGCCGAGAAACTCCAGGAATTCTTGCTCGAAAATCCGTTGGAAGCGCGCGCCATCGTAGGCAAAATCGTCGAAGCCGCCCGCGCCCGCGAAGCCGCCCGGCGCGCCCGCGAGATGACCCGGCGCAAAGGGGTGCTGGATATCGCGGGTTTGCCCGGCAAACTCGCCGACTGCCAGGAAAAAGATCCGCTGGCCTCCGAGTTGTTCATCGTCGAGGGGGATTCCGCCGGCGGCTCCGCCAAACAAGGACGCGACCGCCGCTTTCAGGCGGTGTTGCCGCTGAAAGGCAAGATCCTCAACGTCGAAAAAGCGCGTTTCGACAAAATGTTATCCTCTGCCGAGATCGGCACCTTGATCACCGCCTTGGGCTGTGGCATCGGGCGCGAGGAGTTTGACCGCACCAAACTTCGTTACCATCGCATCATTATCATGACCGACGCCGATGTTGATGGATCTCACATCCGCACCCTGTTGCTGACTTTTTTCTACCGGCAAATGGCGGAGTTGATTGAACACGGCCATGTCTATATTGCGCAGCCGCCGCTCTACAAAGTCAAAAGAGGCAAGCAAGAGCAGTATGTCAAGGATGATGCCGAACTCGCTTCCCATCTCCTCCTGAGTGGACTGGAGGGCGCTTCTCTGATCGTCAATGGCGATTCGCCGCCGCTCAGCGGCACTGGTTTCGAGGATCTGGCGCGCAGCCATATGGCGGTGATGGCAATGATCCGCCGCCTCGGCCAACGCTATGACGGTGAATTGCTGGAGCAGCTCATTTATTTGCCCAGGCTCGATCATGAGCGCCTGCATCATCTCGCCTACTTGGAGACCTGGAGCGCGGAACTGGCTAAACGCCTGAACGCGGGCCGGGGCGAAAAGCTGGTCTACGAGGCTAAACCCGAGGTGCGTGAAGGGCGGCGCGATTTCGCTATCGCGCTCATCCGGCGTAACCATGGGCTGGCTAAGCATATCCGCCTGAATCTGGAATTTTTTGACTCGCCCGAATACCAGGCGATCACTCGGTTGGGCGTAAAAGTCGAAGGCTTGTTCGGCGAGGGCGCGGAGGTGCGCCGCGGTGCCGATAGCGAACCTATCGCCAACCTCAAGAACGCGATCGATTGGCTACTGGAAAAAGCCAAGCAAGGCCAGCATGTGCAGCGCTACAAGGGGCTGGGCGAGATGAATCCGGAGCAGCTGTGGGAAACCACCATGAATCCCGACACTCGGCGCTTGCTGCGGGTGCGCATCGAGGATGCAGTCGCCGCCGATGAAGTGTTCACCACGTTGATGGGCGATCAAGTCGAGCCGCGCCGCGACTTCATCGAACAAAATGCGTTGATGGCCACCAACCTCGACATTTGAACGCGAAGCTCCTTAGCCATCGACCTTGTAACAGCGGTGGCCGACCCCCCTCAGTATCCGCTGATAACGGCGAGCTGCGCATCGTCGGCGGCGAGTGGCGAGGGCGGCGTTTACGGTTTGTCGCAGTCGAGGGTTTGCGCCCTACCTCCGACCGGGTGCGCGAAACCCTGTTCAATTGGTTAAGCCCGGTGATCGCAGGCGCGCGTTGCCTTGACTTATTCGCTGGCAGTGGTGCCCTGGGCATCGAAGCCCTGTCGCGCGGGGCGGCCGAGGCGGTATTCGTCGAGCGCCATCCAAATGCCGTACAATGCCTGCTGAAGAACTTACAAGCGCTGGGCGCTATCAACCCACGGGTAGAACAAATGGATGCCTTAAAATGGCTGAGAAGCGGCGCACGGCCCTTCGATGTCGTGTTCCTCGATCCACCCTTCGGTCAAGGCTTGCTCGCACCCGCATGCCTGGCCCTGGAAACCGGCGGGTGGCTGGCGCCGGCGGCGCGGGTTTATCTGGAAACCATGAAGAACGAAGCGGTCACCGTGCCGGACAATTGGGAGATGGTGCGGGATAAGGCGGCAGGTCGGGTAGCTTATCGCTTGGCGATGCGCCGCGACGTTCCATCGTTGCGAGACAATTCTGAGTCGAAGTCGTTATGAAAATGCTGGCAGATTTTTTTCCTATCGTATTGTTTGTGATTGTCTATCAGATGACCAAGGATTTTTTTCTGGCAACCGGCACCATCATGGTTGCCACCACCTTGCTGGTAGCCTGGACGTGGTATCGCCACGGCCGCGTCGAGCGGATGCCGTTGATCGCGCTGGCACTGCTGCTGGTGTTTGGCGGTATTACATTGTTACTACACGACGAGGTTTATCTCAAGTGGAAAGTAAGCATTGTCAACTGGCTGTTCGGCTTGGTGTTCTTGGGTAGCCAATTCATCGGCGACAAGACCCTCATCGAACGCATGATGGGCAGCGCGTTGGAACTCCCCATGTCGGTGTGGGCGCGGCTCAACCTCGCCTGGGCCGTGTTCTTTGTCTTGATGGGGTTTGTCAACCTCTACGTGGCATTCAATTTCGACACCGAGACCTGGGTATACTTCAAGCTCTATGGCGTACTCGGTTTGACGCTGGTGTTCGTGGTATTACAAGGGTTTTATATGTCTCGCTACTTGAAACCCGACCTGCCCTCCGAGGAAAAATAACGATGCTTTACGCCATTGTCGGCCATGATGCCCCCGCCAGTCTGGAGAAACGCCAAGCGGCCCGACCCGCGCATCTAGAGCGCTTGCAAGCGCTGCAAACCCAAGGACGGCTGGTGTTGGCCGGGCCCTTCCCCGCCATTGACAATCCCGATCCTGGTCTGAAGGGATTTACCGGCAGCTTGATCGTGGCGGAATTTCCGGCCTTGGACGACGCCAAGCGCTGGGCCGAGGCTGATCCTTACGTCGCTGCCGGCGTTTATCGCAGCGTCGAGATCAAGCCCTTTCGCAAGGTATTCCCGGCGTGAGCACGGAGCGCATCGCCCGTATCGAGCAGCGCCTACGCGCGGTTTTTGACCCTGCCACCATCGAAATCGTCGATGACAGCGCAGCCCATGCCGGCCATGCGGGCGCCGCGAGCGGGGCCGGGCATTTCAATGTCTTGATCATCGCTCCGGTGTTCATGGGCAAATCCCGACTGGAGCGCCACCGGATGGTGTATGGCGCGCTCCAGGATATGATGCAAAAAGACATTCACGCCCTCGGCATCAAAGCACTGGCGCCGGCGGAACAGCGCTGAGCTCGTCTTCGCCCTAAATCAGCAGATTGAACGCAGCCTCGTAGTATCGGCTACTCGCATCGTGCTCACCCGGCTGGAGCATCAGCAGGGTTTGACCAGCGCGGCTATGGCGCAAGGTGTAAATGCCCGGCGGAAAGGCGATGCTGCGGGGTGCTTGGAAGACCACGCTGAATTGTTCGGTTTCGACATCCTGGAAATCATCGTAGACATCGATCAGCGTCATCTTGGCCCGATATTGTCCACGATTGCCGCCGGTGACCGAAAATGTCTGTCCCAACAGTGCCAGGAAGATATTTTTGCGCAGCGGCCCACGCAAGCTCACTGGAGGTTTCGGCGCGGTGGTTGCAGTGTGCCCCAGCGCGGGAATACAGGCCAGACCGCCGATGTTCGCGATGCTGAGAAGCCATTGACGCCTTGTTATCATCATTATTCTCCTGGAAACGCGATTTATTTCTCTAGCAATAAAAATGCCATACAGCGTTTTTTAGTCAGCGCAACAAATTGAAATCAGCTCGATAATAACGCGCTTCGGCATCTTCTCCGCCGAGCTCTATCCATAGTTGAAATTCGTCACCATCCGCGCCGGTGAAGCGATAGACATTTTTGTCCAATGTATAATCGCGCGGCCCTTTGAAGCGTACGCTAAAGTTCTCGGTGTGGGCGTCACGACGGCCCTCGATGACTTCGACGATGTGGAGCGAAATCACCTGGCGTAGCCCTTTGCCGCCGGATACGGCGAATTTCTCGCCTTGATGCGCCCTGAAGTTATCGAGGCTGAAGGATTGACTGAGCGGCGTTGGCCGAGCGGCTTCGGCAAAGTTGAAGACCAGTTGCGCCCGCAGTGCGACGGTACAGGCGGCAAGATTCAAGAAGATGCGTCGGTTCATAGTGCTTTCGAGTGTGAGTCGGCTAGGTTTATGGTTATCTGCCCACCCTATTGAGAATAGCAATGTTGCAGTACATTTCGAGCGATCAGTTCCGCGCCATCCAGGACAAACCGGTACCCCTGGAGGCCAGCGGCCATTCCTACACGGTGCAAGTCACCCAAGTGCGCGCCTTTACCCCGCACAGCGAACGGCCCGAAACGCCGTTCGCGTTGATTCTACACGCCGCGCACGATGTGATGTTGCCACAGGGTATTTATCGTTTTCACCACCCTAGCCTGGGTGTGCTCGATCTGTTCATGGTGCCGATCGGGCCGGATGCGCGCGGGATGCGCTACGAGGTCATCTTCAACTGATTTCCGCCCGCCATTCCAAAAAATGGTATACACCGCGATCCTCAGCGAGTTGAAAGCCGAGCCGCGCGTAAAGCCGTTGCGCCGGGTTGAGCGGTTCGACATGCAGCGTAACAGAGCCCTTTCGCGCGCGCGCCCAGTCGAGCAAGGCCGTCATGATAAGGGTTCCCAGGCCGCGCCCACGTTCGCTGGGCACTAGGGCGATGTCCATCACCCGTAGTTCCTGCGCACCGGCATGGAGATACAGCCGGCCGATGGGTGTACTGCCGCGTTCGATGATGAGAAACTCCGCGCCCTGGTAGTGCTTGTGGTAGTGGTCGCGCTGCAATTCGCATTGCGAGCGTAGAAACGCCTGTTTGGCTTCCTCCGGCCAAGGCACGGGCGCGACTTCCTCCGCGCGCACGCCGGCGTAAAGGACGACGATGAACTCCCAATCGGCGGCGGTTTCGGGGCGTAGCCGGACGCCCGCGGGCAGATGGGGCGAAAGCCCCATGCCAACACCGCTGGCGTGGGCTGGTTCGCCGTGCTCCACCGCGCGCTTTTCCTACGTCCGCGGCGGATATACCCCTTGCAGCGCGATGTTGAAATACAGCGTGAGATACGGCTGCATGTTGTTGTGCGGTTGATCGCCGCCAGCGGGAGCAAGCGCCTGATCGGCCATCGACACCAAAGAGGCGCCGGCCGGCGGAAGGTAAGGCGTGGCGCCGATCACTCGCGCAAAGGCATTGCCTGCCGGTGTTGGAGCGTCGGCGGGTGCGCCTTGCGCCATCAGCCCATGCGCATGAGAGGGTATTTCCGATTCGAGTAAGCTCACGGTCTCGTTCCCCCCGGTTTCGCCGAGATCATGTAGCGATAATCCTGGCCCCTGCCCTGGGTGCATGGGCGTCCGGCCTTGCAGGTCGGGGAGTGCGAAGTTGCTCTTGCCGTCACCGCCATACGTCGTACCCAACAGCGAGAACAGCGCCGTATTCTGCGATAGCGGCAGGATTTGCCCATCGCACCAGGCCCAGCCCTTGGGCGCGAAGTTGAACGGAAAGATTCTAATTTCGGCGACGAATGGATCCATGATGCTTTCCCTCTAAGTCGGTGACGGGAAGATACCGAACAGCGAAATGATGAAATCGACGCACAAATACGGTTGAAAGTTGGTGTGCGGCTGGCTGCCGCCGGTTGCCGAGATCGATTGTGGCGCCATTGGGGAGGCTCCAGGACTGGTCTGATAGAAGTCGAAAGTCGAGGTTTGCGCCGCGAGTCGTTTACTGGGATTGGTGTCGGAAGCAATTGATGTCGTGGCGAGTAACGGATGAGAGTGAGCGGGAATCTGGTTGACGGTGAGCGTAATTTCCTCGACACCGCCGGTCTCGGCCAAGGTGAAGCCGCTGCCAAAATGAAGCGGGATGCGCCCGCGCAAGTCCGGCAATGCGAATGTGCTCTGTCCATCGCCACCGTAAGTCGTGCCGATCAGGTTGAACAGCGTTTCGTATTCGGAAATCGGCAGGAGTTGCCCTTCGCAAAACATCCAGCCAGCGGGGGCGAAATTTCCGGCGAACATGCGGATTTCACCGACATAGGGTTGCGCCATGGAGTGTCTCCTTTAGGTCTGCGAAGGGAAAATGCCCTGTAGAGCAATGGAGAAGTTCAAGACCAAAAAGGGCTGCATATTCAAATGTGCCTGTGAGCCGCCGACATTGGCCACAGACGCCGCGTTCATCGCGGCAAGGCCGTTGTCCGGTGCGTGGTAAGCCGGGAGATTAGCAGTCGCGAGCAGATTGCCAGGTGGTACGAAAGCCGTGCCGGTATTGGAGGTTGCGCTCAGCACATGGGTGTGGGTCGGCAACTCTGAAATCGACAGCGTATGGGCTTGTTCGCCGCCGCGCTCGCCTAACGTGTGACCGCTGCCGACATGGATGGGCGTTCGACCCTGGAGATTGGGCAAGCCAAAATTCACACGCCCATCGCCACCGTAAGTGGTGCCGAGCAGTGAGAACAACGCCTGGTTTTGATTGATGGGCAAAAGCTGCCCGTTACACAGCGCCCAGCCCTTTGGTGGGAAGCCGAAGCTCATGATGCGGATTTCACTCAAAAATGGCTCTGCCATTGTATACCTCTATTTTCATGCTATGGGGGTGTGCTAATCGGTCCCGGGATCAGCGCGCAGCCCGCACTGGCAGCTACGCTACCGGTATTGGCGGGCGACGCTGCCGCCAGCTGCTGGGCGCAGGTTTGACCACCAGGCCCAGAAGGTGTGTCCACCAACTCAAGCGTCGAAGTGCTAGTCTCCACGAGCGAGATATAACCAGTCAGCAGATCGGTAGTTGTTCCAGACGGAACTGTGTTGCCCCGCACGTCAGCGCGTAAGGTATTGCCAACGGTTACCGTATTCGATTGAGCAAGGATCGCCGACAACGGAAAACCACTGGTATCCTGCGGATTGATGTCGTTGTTTGTAATCGTAATATCGATCCCGCCTGTCCCATTGCGGCTGATCACTTCGACTCCCCGACCGTTTGGACACTGGCGCATATTTTGGTTGTTCACCAAAACCGCCGTGTCGGTGCCACCATTGTTGTTGATACGCGTGCAATTGCCAATCCGCGAACCCGATCCGGCAACCGCCGTATTGCCGATGATATTTCCTTCGATCCGGGCGTTATACGTGCCGGCAGGGGGATTAACAACGTCGGCACCAGTAAAGAAATTCATTGCGTGTGAGTTGTGGTTCATGATCGTGGTGTTATTCAGCATCTTGACCGTCATTGATGAGGTCTGCGCTTTGGAGAAATCCACTGAGATTTCCTGACTGTTGCCGGTGCCGGTGTCCCTGAAGATATTGCCACTCACCGTGAGGTCGCTAATGTTCGCCGTATCACCGCCCGTTACCTGCAAACCGAGCACTCGGTTGTTCTCAAAGGTCGTCCCGGAGATCGTGGAGACGCCGAGCGTCGCCGTGCCGCGAATCGTGACTAACATGCCACTGTTGCCATTGTTTGCCGGATCGGGCAATTGGTGATTACCAATCGTTCCTCCCGAGACAGTCAGAGAACTGTTGCCGCCAGTGTTATTGGTGTCGTCAATGAAGACGTTATTGTGAGCGTTGCCGGTGACGGTCACATTGGTGAAGACCATGGCGCCGGCTGGGTTCAATAACTCAATGCCTTCGTCGGTTGTCGAGTTGCCGTTGTTGGTTACGGATAGGGCGTTCAGTGTGATGCCTGTGACACTCGAACCATTGATCCCGTCATCGCCGCCGTTTTGAACATTCATGGAAGAGAGATTGACATTCGAGGCTGATGTGAGGGAAATCCCCGGGCCAGTCGCATTTTGGATCGTTCCGCCCGTCCCCGCCGCTCCCGTGCCGGTGACGGTGAAGCTTCCGGTGGTATTGTTCAGCACGATACCGTTGGCCGCGCCGTTGGCCGAGATACTGGTAAAGCTCACCGTGCCGGCGGAGTTGACGAGGCTCACCGCCGAACCGGTGGGCGCCGTGCCGGTGGTCACGGCCACACTCACCTGATTGATGGTGAGGCCGCTCGCCCCGCTGCCTGTGATGCCATCGACGGTGGTGTTGTTCACGTTGAAGCCCCGCGCATGGACATTGGGGGCGAGCACGATCGTCCCGCTGAGGGTGGGCCGAGTGCCGTTGATGGCGGGGCGTGCGACGCTGGTGGCGGGGGGGGTGATGCCGAGCGCGGTGTCGAAGTCGGTGTCCACCACGCCCTGGCCGACCAAGCGTTGGCTGTCGAGCAGGGTAAAGCCGCCGGTGTAGGGGGTGGCGCTGGTGAACACGAAGATGCGGTCGCCAGTGCCGTTGGCTGCCGTGTCCGCCGCCGCCAGGGTGTTGAAGGGGTTGGAGAGCCGGCCGTCGCCGGCCGCGCCGGTGTTATTCACGAACCACACCCGCGGCCCGCTGACCACGACGGTGGCGGTGGCGGTGGTGCATTGGCTCGGTAGCGGGATGCCGCTGTCGCAGATTTGGTAGGAGAAGGTGTCGTTGGCGCTCGCCACGCCCGCTGCCGGGAAGTTGGCCGGGGGGTTGTAGCTGAAGCTGCCGTTGGCGTTGACGGTGGCGCTGCCGCCGTTGGCAGAGGCCACGGTGGCGGCGGTGAGGGTGAACGGTCGCGGGGGCGTGCCGGGCCCATCGACATCGGTGATGACCGAGCCATCGAAGAGATCGGTCGGGCCGTCGGGGATGGCGATGCCGATGTGAGCCTGGGCGGCGTAGTTGGCCGGTGGCGTCACCGTGGGCGGATCATTGACCGGCGTCACGTTGATCGTGAAGCTCTGCGGGGCGGAGGTGTCCACGCCGCCGTTGGCGGTGCCGCCGTTGTCTTGCACGCGTAAGGTGATCGTGGCACTGCCATTTTGATTGGCCGCCGGGGTGTAGGTGAGCGTGCCGTTGGCGGCCACCGCCGGCCCTGCCGAGAACAGGCTCGGGTTGGTGTTGCCGGTGACGGTGAAGGTCAGCGTCTGGCCCGCTTCATCGGCGGGCCCGGCGCTGATCGCGCTGGCCCAGGGATTCACCGTCTGTGCCCCGGCGTCTTCCAGCACCGTCGGATCCGCCCCTTTGGTGAAGGAGGGGGCGTCGTTCACCGCCGTGACGGTGATGGTGAAGCTCTGCGGCGCTGAGGTATTCACGCCGCCGTTGGCGGTGCCGCCGGAGTCTTGGAGGGTGAGGGTGATCGTGGCCGTACCGTTGGCATTCGGGGCCGGGGTGTAGGTGAGCCGCCCGGTGGGCGAGACCGCCGGGGCGACACTGAAGAGCGCGGCGTTGGTGTTGCCGGTGACGGTGAAGGTCAGCGTCTGGCCCGCTTCATCGGCGGGCCCGGCGCTGATCGCGCTAGCCCAGGGATTTACCGTCTGCGCCCCGGCGTCTTCGAGTACGGTCGGATTGGCGCCCTGGGTGAAGCTCGGCGCATCATTGACCGCCGTGACCGTGATGGTGAAGCTCTGCGGGGCGGAGGTGTCGACGCCGCCGTTGGCGGTGCCGCCGTTATCCGAGAGCGTGAGCGTGATGGTGGCACTGCCATTGGCGTTGGCCGCCGGGGTGTAGGTCAGCACGCCCGTGGGGCTCACTGCCGGCCCTGCCGAGAACAGGCTCGGGTTGGTGTTGCCGGTGATGGTGAAGGTGAGGGTCTGGCCACCGCCATCGCCGTCGTTGATGGCCGTGGCCCAGGGGTTCACGGTCTGCGCCCCGGCGTCTTCGTTGACCGTGGGGTTCGGCCCTGGGGTGAAGCTCGGGGCGGCGTTGATACTGATGACCGTCACCGTACTGGTCGCCACGGCGCTGTTCGTCGTCCCATCATTGACCACAACGCTCACACTGCGTGCCGTCGTGTTGGGGTTTGGGGAGGTGTTGTTGTAGGTCACCGTGCGTAGCACCGCCTGGAAGTCGGCGAGCGGCGCTCCGGCATGGGTGATGGTGAGGGTCGGCGCGGCATAGACGATGTCCCCCGCCACGATTGCCCCTGAGGGTGTCGCGCTCAGGGTTTCTTGGCCCACGTCCAGGAGATTGGTGATCGTCACCGTGGCCGCGGCGAGGGTGGTGTTGTCGATGTCGGTGACGGTGAGGTTGGCCGCATCGACGATCACCTTCGGTGTCCCTTCGGTGAAGGTGGCGGCGAAGTTGCGATCGCCCCCGGGATCATCGGCCGTGCCGTCGAGATCAACCACGGGCGCGTCGTTGACACAGGTGACGGTGACAGAGACGGTGGCGCTGCTGCTGCCCGGGGCGAGGGTGTAGGTGAAGGTATCGGGCGTGGTGCCGGGGGGGTTGTTGCAATAGTTGGGGTTGGGCTGATAAGTCAAGCCCGCGCCGGCGCCGGTGATCACCACCGCGCCGTGGGCCGGTTGGGTGGCGCTGGCGATGCTCTGGGGGCCGGCGTCGAGGTCGGTGTCGTTGGCGAGCACGGCGATGGCGCTGGCGGGGTCGTCTTCAGAGACGGTGGCGCTGTCGTTCACCGCGACCGGGGGATCGTCCACGGCGGTGACGGTGATGACGAAGGTCTGGGTGGGGCTGGTGTCCACGCCGCCGTTGGCGGTGCCGCCGGAGTCTTGGAGGGTGAGGGTGATCGTGGCGGTGCCGTTGGCGTTGGCCGCTGGGGTGTAGGTGAGCCCACCGGTGGGCGAGACCGCCGGGGCGACACTGAAGAGCGCGGCGTTGGTGTTGCCGGTGACGGTGAAGGTCAGCGTCTGGCCCGCTTCATCGGCGGGCCCGGCGCTGATCGCGCTGGCCCAGGGATTTACCGTCTGCGCCCCGACGTCTTCGAGGACGGTGGGATTCGCCCCCTTGGTGAAGGAGGGGGCGTCGTTCACGGCGGTGACGGTGATGGTGAAGCTCTGCGGGGCGGAGGTGTCCACGCCGCCGTTGGCGGTGCCGCCGTTGTCTTGGAGGGTGAGGGTGATCGTGGCCGTGCCGTTGGCGTTCGCGGCGGGGGTGTAGGTGAGTACGCCCGTGGGGCTCACTGCCGGCCCTGCCGAGAACAGGCTCGGGTTGGTGTTGCCGGTGATGGTGAAGGTGAGGGTCTGGCCACCGCCATCGCCGTCGTTGATGGCCGTGGCCCAGGGGTTGACCGTGTGTGCGCCGCTGTCTTCCAGCACGGTCTGATCCGCTCCTTTGGTGAAGCTCGGGGCGGCGTTGAGGCTCTCGATGGCGACGGTGGAAGTCGCCACCGCGCTGGCGGCGGCCCCGTCATTGACCACGAAGGTGAGGCTGCGCGCGCTGGTGTTGGGGTTGGCGGAGGGGTTGTCGTAGGTCACCGTGCGCAGCGCCGCTTGGTACTGGGCCAGCGTGGCGGTGCCGCTGAGCGTGAGGATGCCTTGGCCGGGCGTGGTGGTGTCATAGGCGGCGCTGATCGGGGTATTGGGCGTCAGCGTCGCCGGATCAACCGCAAGCACCTCCACGCCGGCATCGAGGAGATTGGTGAGGGTCACGGTGGCCGCAGCGAGGGTGGCGGAGTCGAGGTCGGTGACGGTGAGGTTGGCGCTATCGACGATCGCGGTCGCGCCCTCGCCTTCGGTGAACGTCGTCGCGAAGTCGCGATCGCCCCCGGGGTCATCGGCCGTGCCGTCGAGATCAACCACGGGCGCGTCGTTGACACAGGTGACGGTCACGCTCACGGTGGCCGTTGAGCCGCCATTGAGGGTGTAGGTGAAGGTGTCTAGGGTCGTGCCGGGGGGATTGTTGCAATAGTTGGGGTTGGGCTGATAAGTCAAGCCCGTGCCGGCGCCGGTGATGACGACCGCGCCATTGGCCGGTTGGGTGACGCTGGCGATGCTCTGGGGGCCGGCGTCGAGGTCGGTGTCGTTGGCGAGCACGGCGATGGCGCTGGCGGGGTCGTCCTCATTGACGGTCGCCGCGTCGTCCACCGCAGTGGGCGGGTCATCGACGGCGGTGACGGTGATGGTGAAGGTTTGGGCCGGGCTGCTGGTATCCACGCCACCGTTGGCGGTGCCGCCGGAGTCTTGGACGGCGACATCGAACGTGGAGGTGCCATTTTGGTTGGCTGCCGGCGTGTAGGTGAGGGTGCCGCTGGCAGCGACGGCGGGCGCACCGCCGGCGGCGAAGAGTGCGGCGTTGCTGACATGGCTCACGGTGTAGGCGAGCACCGTTTGGGCGGACTCGGGCGCATTGCCGGGGTTGAAGCTCGCCCAGTTGCTCACGGTCTGCGCGCCGGCGTCTTCGGCGACAGCCGGCGGGTCGACGGCGGTGAAGCTCGGGGCGTCGTTGACGGCGGTGACGGTGATCGTGAAGGTCTGGGCGGCGGAGGTGTCGACGCCGCCGTTGGCGCTGCCGCCGGAGTCTTGCGCGCGCACTTGGAAGGTGGAGGCGCCGAAGGCGTTGGCCGCGGGGGTGTAGGTGAGGGTGCCGTTGGTCGCAACGGCGGGGGCGGCGGCGAAGAGCGCGGCGTTGCTGACATTGCTCACGGTGTAGGCGAGCACCGTTTGGGCGGCTTCGTCGGCGGGGCCAGGATTGAAGGTCGTCACCCAGCCGCTCACGGTCTGCGCGCCACTGTCTTCGAGGACGGCGGGCGGGGCGGCGGCGGTGAAGCTCGGGGCGTCGTTCACGCAGTTCACGGTGACGGTGACGGTGGCGGTCGGCGTTGTTCCTGCTGGGGCCAAGGTGTAGGTGAAGGTATCCAGCGGGGTGCCGGGCGGGGTGTTGCAGTCATTGGGAGAGGGCGCGTAGGTCAGGCCCGTGCCACCGCCGGTGATGGCGACCGTGCCGTGGGCGGGCTGGGTGATGCTGGCGATGGTCTTGGGGCCGGCGTCGGGGTCGGTGTCGTTGGCGAGTACGTCGATGGCGGTGGCGGGCGCGTCTTCGGTGAGGGTGGCGGTATCGGCCACGGCGGTGGGCGGGTCGTCCTGGGTGACCAGGGTGATGGTGCTGGTGGCGGGGGCGCTGGTGAGGCCGCCGTCGTTGACGACGACGGTGACGAGGCGGTCGGTGGCGGTGGGGTTGGCGGAGGTGTTGGCGTAGGTGAGGGTGCGCAGGGCCGCTTGGTAGTCGGTGAGGGGGGCGGCGCCGCTGAGGGTCAACACGCCCTGGCCGGGGGTGGTGGTGTCATAGACGGCGACGATAGGCGTATTGGGGGCGACCGTCGCGGGATCGACGGCGAGTACTTCGACGCCGGCATCGAGGAGGTTGGTGAGGGTGACGGTGGCCGAGGCAAGAGTGGCGCTGTCGGGGTCGCTGACGGTGAGGGCGGCGCTAGCGACGATCGCGACCGGTACGGCGGCCGCTTCGCTGAAGCTGGCGGCAAAATCGAGGCCGGCGCCGGGGCCGTTCAAGTCCACGACGGGGGCGTCGGCGGCGGCGCCGACCGTGATGGTGACGGGGGCGGGGGCGGAGGTGAGCGCGCCGTCGTTGACGGTGAAGGTGAAGCTATCGGGGCCGGTGACGTTGAGGGCCGGGGTGTAGACGACGCTGGCGCGGGTGGCGTTCACCGGCGTGATCGCGCCCAAGGTGCCGTTGCCAGGCGCGGTGGCGATGGCGAAGGTCAAGGGACTCGCTTCGGGGTCGGCGCCGGTCAGCGTGATGGTGAGCGCGCTGTCTTCGGGGGTGGAGAGGGTTTGGGCGCTGGCGCTGGGCGCGTCGTTGACGGCGGTGACGGTGATCGTGACGGTGGCCGGGGGCGAGGCGACGGTGCCGTCGTTCACGGTGAAGGTGAAGCTATCCGAGCCGTTGAAGTCCGCGCTGGGGGTGTAGGTGAGGGTGGGGGCGCTGCCAGAGAGGGTGCCGTGGGTGGGGGGGGTCACAACGGCGAAGGTGAGCGGGTCGCTGTTGGGGTCGCTGCCGGTGAGCACGATCCCCGCGGCGGTGTCTTCGAGGGTGCTGACGCTCTGGCCGTTGGCGACCGGGGGGGCGTTGCCGCCGCCGACGGTGAGGGTGACGGTGGCCGGCGCCGAGGTGAGGACGCCGTCGTTGGCGGTGAAGGTGAAGCGATCGGTGCCGGTGAAGCCGGTGTGAGGCGTATAGGTCAGGGCGGGGGGTGTGCCGCTGAGGGTGCCGTTGGTCGGGTTGGTGGCGATGGCGAAGGTCAAGGGGTCGTTGTCGGGGTCGGTGCCGCTCAAGGTGAGGGCGAGGGCGGTGTCTCGGGCGGTGACGAGGTTTTGGGCGCTGGCGCTGGGCGGATCGTTGACGGGGCTGACGGTGATGGCGACGGGGGCGGGGGCGGAGGTGGCGCTGGCGTCGCTCACGGTGAAGGTGAAGGGGTCGGCGCCGTTGAAGTTCGGGTTGGGGGTGTAGGTCACGCTGGCGCGGGTGGCGTTGACGGGGGTGATCGCGCTCAAGGTGCCGTGGGCGGGCGCGCTGGCGAGGGCGAAGGTGAGCGGGTCGGCCTCGGGGTCGGTGCCGGAGAGGGTGATCGTGAGGGCGCTGTCTTCGGGGGTGGAGAGGCTTTGGGGGGTGGCCGTGGGGGCGCCGTTGCCGCCGGTGGTGCTGACGGTGATCGTGAAGCTCTGGTCGGCGGAAAGCGCGGGGCTGCCGTGGTCGCTGACGCGTAAGACCACGGGGTGGGCGCCGCGGTCGGTGTCCAAGGGGGTGCCGGAGAGTACACCGGTGCCGTCGCCGTGGTCGGTGAGCGTGAGCCAGGCGGGGAGTGTGGGGGCGCTGAGGGTAAGCGCGTTGGCGTCGGGGTCGGTGGCGCTCACCGCGTAGGTATACGGGCTCCCGACGGTGGCGGTGGTGGGGGCGGTGCTGGTGAAGGCGGGGGCTTGGTTCGGGGCCGGCGGGGCGTCGGTGTCGGTGATGTCGAGGCGGAAGAAGGCGTTGCCCGCTTCTTCGGCGGCATATACGGTGGTGAGGTCGCTCGCCGGGGCGCTGTCGCCGCTGAGGTCGCTGGCGATCGGGGCGAGGCCGCTCCAGTCGTTGATTTGGCCGTCGGCTGAGAAGTGGGCCGCGCCCACCACGCCGATCACAACGAGGAGCAGGAGCGCTACGCTGAGCAGGGTCGGCGGCAGGCGGTGGCGCTGGCCGAGGGTGAGGGTGAGCAGCAGAAGGGCGAGCAGCAAAAGGGCCACGCCGCTCAAGGTCGGGATCGGGGTCGGGCTTTGGAAGTCGAAGAGGATGGGGGCGCCGGCGCTGATGCCGCCCGCCGTGGCGAGCAGGTCGGCGCTCGCCCCGCTGTGGGCGCTGAAGTAGAGCCTAACCGGCCCCCCACCGGGAGCAAGGAGCGCGCGGGCGGCGGCCAGTTCCACGACGTCGGCGCCGCTGTTGCCGCTGTTCAGACCCACGGGGTAGGGGGTGCCGGGGAGATGGATGGGGGCGCCAAACGCACCGCCTGCGCAGTTTTCCAGGCTGAGGGTGGTGACTTGGAAAGAGGGGGTGGTGGAGACCAAAGCGCTCAGGCGTTGTTCAACGCCCGCGACCGTCCCGGCGCTGCCTATCGTGACCGTGCAGCCCGTCGCCGCGTCGTTGTCGGTGTCCACCAGTACGCTATAGCGCGGTTGGCTCCAGCCCAAGACGGGGAGCGCTACCAAAAACAGACACAAGATCGCCCTGACCGACATCGCGCGCTCCCACCCTTGGTTGGCTGCTACGGGTACTGTTGTTGCTTAATAATTAATCAAATTAGCATTAATTTTCTAGGAAGGCCATGGCGTGGGATGAGTGGAGGTCTCCTAGAGGCGCGCCGATCGAGCAGACCGGCTGAGTCTGTCAACGATTTTGTGTAAATGCT
>JAXMFZ010000022.1:0-64103 GCA_046347515.1 Gammaproteobacteria bacterium
AAACAGAATCACGTTCTCAGGTAGAGGAGATTCTGGCCCCGCTGTGGGTGGCGCCGTTATAAACCCTAACAGCAGATGGTTTTGTTCCTGCAACCATCTTGCTCGTTGCTCGACCTCAAGAAGCCTTTTCTCGATGTCGTTCACGTACTATTTCTATTCTCACAAATGAGACAAATCTGAGACAAGCGGCCTGTCCAGATTTTTAAGCCATTGATTTAATGGCGCTCCCTAGGGGACTCGAACCCCTGTTGCCGCCGTGAGAGGGCGGAGTCCTGGGCCACTAGACGAAGGGAGCTGGGGAAGGCTTAGTGCCTGATGAATGGTGAAGTGCTATTATTATGCATTAAATCCTCATGGACAAGAACCGTTACGACCACTCTGTTGGATAACACGACCCCCGCCCTCCAACCTCTTGTCATTCCCCGCGCCGAGCATCCGATTTCTCGCGCCAAGATCAGCCCGAATGCGCTAAAAGTCCTGTATCGCCTGAGCGGTGCCGGATTTCGCGCTTGCTTGGTCGGCGGCGGTGTCCGCGATCTGCTGCTAGGGCGCGAGCCCAAGGATTTCGACGTAGGCACCGACGCCCATCCCGAGCAAGTCTATAAGTTATTCCGCAATTGCCGGCTGATCGGACGGCGATTCCGTCTGGCGCATGTGCAGTTCGGCGATGAAATCGTCGAAGTCGCGACGTTTCGCGCCGCGCAAGGACCTGCCGAGGAGGAAGATGACGATGACGATGACACGGTTGAAGAGCCTGGCCCAGCGCGCAGCGACAACATATACGGCACCATCGAGGAAGACGCCCAGCGGCGTGATTTCACGATCAACGCCCTGTATTACGATATCGAAACCTTCGCGGTGTTGGATTACGCCAACGGCATGAAAGACCTGCAAGCCGGGGTGATCCGTGTGATTGGCGATCCCGAGAGCCGTTATCGCGAAGACCCGGTGCGAATGCTGCGAGCAGTGCGGTTTGCCGCCAAATTGGGGTTTCGCATCGACCCTGCCAGCGAGGCGCCGCTCGCGCGGCTCAGCGATCTGCTTGAAGATGTGCCACCCGCGCGTCTGTTCGACGAAGTGCTCAAACTGTTGCAGGGCGGTTATGCGGTGCAGACCTTCGAGCTACTGCGCCTTTATGGCTTGTTCGGCCATCTGTTCCCGCACACCGAGCGCACCTTGCGCGGCCAGAGCAATGGTTTTCCGAGAATGTTGGTGAAGTGTGCGCTCGCCAATACCGACGCGCGCGTCGCCGCCGGCAAGTCGGTGACGCCGTCGTTCCTATTCGCCGCGCTGCTCTGGGAGCCGTTGCGCGAGCGTATGCGGCGCCTGGAAGCGCGCGGCATGAACGAACGCGAGGCCTTGCCGCTCGCTGCCGACAGTTTGATTCAAATGCAGAACGAGCGCATCGCCCTGCCGCGGCGATTCGGTATGCCGATGCGCGAGATCTGGGCGCTACAGTCGCGGTTTTCCAAGCGTTCCGGCCAAGGAGTGGCGCGCTTCTTGGGGCACGAGCGGTTTCGGGCGGCTTACGATTTCTTGCTATTGCGTGCCAAAGCGGTAGAGGATGTTGGAGAGTTGGCGGAGTGGTGGACGCGGATTCAGACGCTCGATGAGCAGGAGCGAGAGCAGGCCACGCGCGGTGATGCCAGCAAAGTTAGAAAGCGCCGCCAGCGCCGGCCGCCTGTGGACGATGCGCCTGCTCACATTGCCGTGCGCGAGGACCGCCAAAGCTAAAATGATTGCCGCGCGCGCCTATATCGGCATCGGCAGCAATCTGGACCAGCCTCTGCGAAACGTGCGTGCGGCACTGGCTGAACTTGATGCCATTCCCCAGACTCGGCTCGTCAAGCGCTCACCACTCTATCGCAGCGAGCCGGTGGGCCCGCCCGGCCAGCCCGACTATATCAACGCCGTCGCCGCGCTGGATACCGAACTTGCGCCGCTGGCGCTGCTCGAAGCACTGCAAACCATTGAACAACGCCATGGCCGCGTGCGCACGCTGCGCTGGGGGCCGCGCACGCTGGACCTCGACGTACTGCTTTACGACGATTTGCACCAAACTGACCCGCGCCTGATCCTACCCCATCCACGGCTGCATGAACGCGCGTTCGTGCTCTACCCGCTCAGCGATATCGCACCCGCCAATCTGGAGGTTCCGGGGCGCGGCAGTCTGATGACTCTGTTGCGCGAGTGCCCGCCGCTCAGGCTGGAACGCCTGGAGGATGCCACTTCGCCATCATGATTGCCGCGCCGGCGCTTACCCCCGAAATGTGTTGTGTATTCGGCCTGTTGGCCTTGAGCGTGTATTTATTCGTCAGCGAAATCGTGCGGGTGGACGTGGCGGCGATCCTGGTCATGCTGGCGCTCGGTTTGCTAGCCACCGTACCCGGCCTCGATAGCATCGTCAGGATTGCCGATTTGTTCAATGGTTTTGCCAGTAACACCGTGTTTGCGGTTGGCGCGATGATGATCATGGGCGCCGGACTCGACAAGACCGGCCTGATGGGTGGGGTGGCGAATCTGATCCTGCGCGTGGGCGGTGGCTCCGAGCGGCGCCTGATCGCGGCGGTGGCGGCGAGCGCGGGGCTGGTGTCGGCGGTCATCCAGAACTCCGCCGTGATCGTGTTGTTCTTGCCGGTGGTGGCGCGCCTCGCCGCTCGCAGCGGGGTACCAGTCACGCGCTTGCTAATGCCGATGGCGTTTTGCGTCATTCTCGGCGGCACCATGACCTTGGTCGGTTCGAGCCCGCTGATCCTGCTGAACGATTTGGTGCGGAATTCCAATGCCATGCTCGTCCCCGCCCAGCGGATCGCCGAATTCACGTTGTTTTCCGTGACGCCCATCGGCCTCGCCTTGTTGGCGACCGGGGTCGCCTATTTCGTGTACGCGGGCCGCTATGTGCTGCCGATCGCCAAGACCGAAGCCATCACTTGGGGTGGGCGCACCGCGGAATACTTTCGCCGCGTCTATGGATTGGAGGCGGACATCTTCGAGGTGCGGGTGCTGGGCCATAGCCGGCTGGTCGGGCGGCGCATCGACGTGGTCGAGCGCGCCAGCCGAGTGCGGATCATCGCCTACTACTCGCGCGGCGAAAACCTGGTGGCGCCGGCGGGCACCCGCGCTATCGAGGGCGGCGCGATGCTCGGCGTGATGGCGAGGCCGGAAGCGATGAAGAATTTTCTCGAACATTTTGCGCTGGAAGCGCGCCATACCTGATCATCTTCGCCGATGCCCTGATGCACACGCGTTCCGGCATTTCCGAGGTCGTGATTCCGCCCAATTCCAATCTGATCGGTAAAACCGTGCGCGAAGTCCGCATGCGCGGCGTCTACGGCCTGGCGGTGCTGGCCATTCACCGTGGCGGAGGAAACGCCTATCCGGGTCGGCGTGCGCGATCTGCTCAAGGCCGGCGATACGCTAGTGTGTCACAGCGCCTGGAGAAATCTGGCGCGCCTGGGCGGGACCCTAACTTCGTGGTGGTGACCAGCGAATATCCGCACCAGGAAGTGCGCCGGCACAAAGTCGTCCACGCCTTGTTTTTCTTCATTTTCGCCCTTGGCCTCGCGCTGTTTACGGATGTGCGCCTCGCGCTGGCCTTGCTCGTCGGCGCCATGGGCATGGTGGTGAACGGGGTGCTGTCGATGGACGAGGCTTACGCTGCGGTGCACTGGCCGACCATGTTCTTGCTCGCCAGTTTGATACCGCTCGGCCAAGCCGTCGAGAATACCGGTGCGGCCGCCTGGATCGCTTATCATATCGTGGACGCTTTGCGCGGCGTTCCGCAATGGGTGATGCAGGCGCTGGTGGCTATTGGCGACCGTGTTCACCCAAGTCATGTCGGAAGATGTCGGCGCGACGGCCTTGTTGGTCCCGCTTGCGGTCAACATCGCGGTGCATGTCGGCGCGAATCCAGCGGTGTTCGCGTTGGTCGGTAGAATCGCCCGCGTAATTCTTTCTCATTCCACCAACCGGATAATACGTTGATCATGTGGGGCCGGGCGGCTATCGCAGCCGCGATTTTCTGCGCGCCGACGGGATGATGACAATGCTGTTGTTTTGGCGGTATTGCGTGATGATCCATTGATTTTTGCAGGCGCCATGCGGGTATAACGGCCATCACCTGGCACAAGGCGTCGGCGGCGCGCACCTGGCGGCGCTCGCCGAATCCGGGCGGCTGCAAGCAGTGGTGCAACTGCCTTGCCCGCTGTGGCGAGGCAAATCAGAAGACGCGTTTGCGCAGTGCTGGCGGCAACCCGCTGCCTCGCCATGCGCTGACGATGACCGGCCAGCAGACTCGCGAAGTCTCTTCCACGACCCGCGCACGGCGTGGCTCGATTTCGGGGCGCCATGCTTGAGCCGCCTGGCGCACCGTAGTCGAAGTTTACGCGGGCCGCGCGGGGTGGAGTTCCGGCGTCGCACGCCGCCAAGTGGAACACGTCGCTTCGGCCAATTGGTTGGCGAGCGTGGAGTTTGCCGCCAAAACGGTGCCGGATGCGTTGTTCATCGATATCGGCAGCACCACGGCCGATATCGTGCCCATCGCCGATGGCGCACCAGCGGCATCCGACATCACAAACGCCGATCGCCCAAGCTACGGGCGAGCTGGTTTGCCGTGGTGCGCACGCCGGTGTGCGCTCGTCACCCGGCGCGCGCGCCGTTCGCGGCCAGTGGCAGACACTCGCCGCGGAAGTTTTCGCGACCATGGCCGATGTGTACCGCTTATTGGATGCCTTGCCTGGAAGGCGCCGATCAGGCCGCTATAAACGGGCGCGGCAAAAGCAAGGCCGAAAGCAGCCTGGCGCATGCGCAGGGCGCGACATGGGGCGAACCGTGGGAATGGCGGCAGCTCGCCGCTTATCTCGCGCGCCGGCAGCAGGGGCTGATTCGAGGTCTCGACTTGCTGCTGTCGCGGGTCACCATTGCCGCGATGCCGGTGATGCCGCAGCCGGGTGGTCACAACCTGGCAAGGTGGCCGATGTCTGGCCCACGCCACCGTCGATTCGGCGCATGTACTGGGGCCAAGGCCTATTGGCGGAGGCGGCTGGGAACTGCGCGCCTGCCGCGCGCTGGCCTTGCTTGCCTCGGTTCAGTTTAGGCGATGTGGGTGGTGAGCTCGGCGGCAGCCTGATGGAAGGGGCCATCCCTCAAGGCTTGGCTGGCGATATTGGCCGGAAGCCAGGCGCGGGCCAGGCGGTCATCGGCCCGGCGGCGGACAGTTCGCCCGACACCATGCGCATCCCAGGCCGAATGGCGCTTCGATGATGCGAGCGCCCATCAGATGGCGCTTCATGCGATGGTACAATACGGCTGGATATGGCGCGGGATTGCAGCTGTCGCTGCCTGCAGTCGAACGCGATCCGCGCGGCGAACGGCTGACGCCGGTGTGGCTACCGGTGCCGACGTGGCGCCGCGTATCAAGCCTCGTGGCGGATCCCTGCATCAGATAGCCTGGCGCTGTGGTTGGCGGGACGGCTGCGCGCGCGCCAACTGGCGGTGATCAAAGCGGTGGCGGTGCCGCCACAGACGCGCATCGCCGAGTTGGTGCGCCAAGGCGTGGTCGATCTTGCGTTCGCGGAATATGCCGCTAGCACCCGTTGCGCGGTATTCTGCCTTGGTCCGGATGACGGCGAGCGCCTGGCGCTATGGTTCGGCGTTGGCGCTCCACCGGCCGCTGCTCTTGTACCCTAACCCCAGGAGGATTCCGATGAGTATGGCCGACAAAGACCGGCGCCTCGACCGCGTTTATGACGAGGCGGAAATCAAGGAACGACTCGCGCACGAACTACCGCACTGGTATTACGAGGACGGCTGGATTCGCCGCAAATACCGCACCAGCGGCTGGAAAGGCACGCTGATGGTGATCAACGCCGTTGGCCATCTCGCCGAAGCCGCTTGGCACCACCCTGACATCGCGGCGTCCTATGCGTTCGTCATCGTCAAGCTCATGAATCACGCCGCCAAGGGCATTACCGACAAGGATTTCGAACTGGCCCACAAAATCGAGGAATTCGTGCAATGGAAACCGGGCGTGGGCAGCGCCCTGGAAGGCACGCCCGACGATCAGCGTTTCAAGTACATCAAATACGACTGAGCGCGCGATACGATGATGGCCGAGCACATCCTGTTCCTGACCGGCAAGCTCGCTTACGCCAGCCTGTGCCGGGAACTGGAGGCGATGGCCAAGCGCGCATTCACTTATCACGTCCATGAACTCGGCCTCAAGGTCGCGGCGCTGATGACCGCCGACATGATCCAGCGCCGCTTGCACGATACGTTCGGCGCCACCCGCATCGTGGTGCCGGGGCTGTGCAGCGGCAACGTCGCCGCGCTCGCCGAGCGTTTTGGCGTGCCGGTGGAGCGCGGCCCCAAGGATTTGAAGGACTTGCCTGAATACTTCGGCGCGCAAGGCCGCAAACCCGACCTCAGCCAACACACGGTCAAAATTTTCGCCGAGATCGTCGATGCCCCACAGACCAACGTGGAGGCCATCGTGGCCCGCGCGCGCGCTTACTGCGCCGACGGCGCCGATGTGATCGACCTGGGCTGCCTGCCGGAAACGCCGTTTCCTCATCTGGAAGAGGCCATCCAGGCGTTGCACGCCGAGAATTTGCGGGTCAGCGTCGATTCGCTGGAGAGCGCAGATTTGCTGCGCGGCGGCAAAGCGGGCGCGGATTACCTGCTGTCGCTCAAGGAGAGTACATTGTGGATCGCCGCCGAGGTCGCGAGCGCGCCGGTGCTGATCCCCGAGCACGCGGGCGACGTGGATTCTCTGATACGCGCCTGCGAGAGCCGCCGGCCAGGGCGCGACTATTACGCCGATTCCATCCTCGATCCGATTCACTTCGGGTTTACCGAGTCAGTGGTGCGTTACCATGAACTCCGGCGGCGGTTGCCCACCGCACCGATCATGATGGGCACCGGCAATGTCACCGAACTCACCGATGCCGACACCACCGGCGTCACCGCGCTGTTGATGGGGGTGATCTCGGAGCTCGGCGTGCAGGCCATTCTCACCACCGAGGTCAGCCCGCACGCCAAGAGCGCGGTGCGCGAAGCCGATATCGGCCGGCGCATCATGCATGCCGCCAAACAGGACGGGCGCTTGCCGCGCGGCTATCACAACGGCCTCATGGCGCTACGAGAGCGCAAACCGTTCCCGTACACGACGGAAGACATCGCCGCTACCGCGCGCGCCATCAAGGATCCGAGCTTTCGCATCCAGCTCAGCGCCGACGGTATTCATGTCTACAACCGTGATGGCATGAAGATCGCCACCGATCCATTTGCTTTTTTTTCCCATCTCGGCGTGGAACAAGACGGTGGCCACGCGTTCTATCTAGGCGTGGAACTCGCCCGCGCGCAGATCGCCTGGCAACTCGGCAAACGCTACCTGCAAGACAATGAACTCGGCTGGGGTGTCGCCGTACCAGAGCCATCGGCCAAGCGGGATGACGGCTACCGGGAGGCGGGCGCAACCCTGAAAGCGCGGCACGGGTCATGATCTACGAATCCATCGTGATCACCGAGCGCGGCGATGGCGTGCCCCATATCGCCCCGCTCGGCATCCGCGAAGTCGAAGGGTTGACTTTGCTCGCGCCATTTCGGCCTTCGACTACGCTCGATAATCTGACGCGCAGCGGATGTGCGGTGATCAATTTCACCGACGATGTGCGCGTGTTCGCCGGCTGCCTCAGCGGGCGCCGCGAATGGCCGGTGCGGCGCGCCGAGACAATCGCAGGCTGGGTGCTGGAGGGTGCGCTTTCGCACCGTGAATTGACCGTTGAGCGGCTGGAGGACGACTCTACCCGCCCGCGGTTTCTCTGCCGCGAGGTGTACGCCGCCACGCATGGGCCATTTCGCGGTTTCAACCGCGCCCAGGCGGCGGTCGTGGAAGCGGCGATTCTGGTGAGCCGTTTGCATGTATTGCCGGCGGACAAGATCGACCGCGAGATCGATTATTTGCGGATTGCGATCGACAAGACTGCCGGGCCGCGCGAACGCGAAGCCTGGGGCTGGTTGCTCGAACGCATCGCGGAATTTCGCGCCGAACAAGCGCGGCGTAACCCCCCATCCTATGGCTGAACGAACGATACGGGAGAATATGATGAATGAGACGTGTGCGGTGCTCGCCAAAGGAGCGGTGTTGGCCTGCGCTCTGACGCTTTACGCCTGCGCCTCGCCCCAACAAAGCGCGAAACCGGCGGCGGCGGCGGAGCAACTGGCGCCCGCGCCGCCACCGCCGGATTTGCAGCCGGTGCCCGAGGACGGAGGTGCGCCAAGCGCGGACGAAACAAGCCCTTCGACAGCCAACGCGCGGGCCGCGCAACCGGCCACGGCGGAGCAAAAAGCGGCGCAGGCGTTGTTTCCCGGCTTCAAGAACAAGCCGGGAACGGCGAAATCTTCTGGCAAGGATGGCGCCACAGCCCAAGATACGCCTTTTGAGGAGGGCATCGCCAAACGCCGCAAACGCGCTTATTTGGGCTTGGAGCCGCAGCCGCGCACCCCGGATCCGGTGCCAAACGTACTCGATCTGAAGTTCTGATCAGCTTTTCACACCGCCCGCCGTGAGACCCGACACCATGTAGCGGCGCACCGCGTAGTAAAGCGCCGCTGGCGGCAAGGAATAGATGATCGCGGTCGCCATCAATAGATTCCAGGGCGAATCGTCGGTGACGAGGAAATAACCCATCGCCACCGGAATGGTGTGTTCGGTTTCGCTGTTCAGCATCAAGAACGCATACAGGTATTCGTTCCACGCCAGCAGTAGGGCATACGTGCCGAGCGCGATCAGCGCGGGCCGGATCAGCGGAATATAGACGAGGTAAAGAATCTGCAAAGGCGTTGCGCCATCGACTTTGGCGGCTTCGTCGAGCTCGAATGGCACGTTCTCCGAGTATTGGCTGAGCACCCAGATGGCGTAAGGGGTGGCGAAGGTCACCATCGAGAAGATCAACGCCCACTGGGTGTTCAATAGCCCATAAATACCCATCACCCGGTACAGCGGAATCGCCAGAAAAGCCGCTGGAATGACATAAGTCAGCAGGGCGATGTTGGAAATGTAATGGCCGAATTTGAGTTTGAGCCGGCGGATCGCGAACGCCGCCATGGTCGCGATCACCAGCACGATGAGCGCGGTCATGAAGGCCACGAACACGCTATTCCAGAGTTGCAGCCAGAAGTGCTGGAGGAAGAAATGACCCTCGCTGAACACCGTGCGGTAATTATCGAAGGTCGGATGTTCCGGCCAATAGCGCCCCGCGAATGTTTCGTCGAGCGGCGTGAACGACAACATGATCATGTGGTAGATCGGCAGTAACGTCCAGATCATCACGATCGCGCCGACCAGAATCAGCCCGCCTTCGGCGATCCAGGCGCGAAGCTTCTCAAGGGCGCCAATCTCGGCGACGATCGGCGCCGTCCTGGCGATGCGTTCGACATTCGCGCTCATTGCTGCGCCCTCTTACCCAAACGCATGACTAGGATGATGACGAGCGGCACCAATACCGGCAGCGCGGTCATGACGGTGGCAATGCCGGTATCGATCTCGGTGAGATTGAACGCATAACGTATGCCCAGGGTGGCCAGCACATGGGTCTGTTCGCCTGGACCACCGCCGGTGAGGAGGTAGACGCTGTTGAAATCACCCAGGCTCCAGATCGTCGAAAGCAGGGTGCTGGTGAGATAGAGGTTACGCAACTGCGGCCAGGTCACATAGGTGAAGCGCTGCAAGGGGGTCGCGCCATCGACTTTGGCGGCCTCGTAGTAATCGAGCGGGATCGCCATCCGTCCGGCGAGCAGAATCAAAGTCCAGAACGGCAGATATTTCCAGATATGCACGGCGATGACGGCGCCGAGCGCGAAATGCGGTTTGACCAGCCAGAAAGGCGGATTGTCCCAGCCGAACAGCATCAACAGATTATTCAACATGCCCCACTCGGAGTTCAGCATCCAACGAAACGATAGGATGGTCGGAATCGATGGCACCGCCCAGGGCAGGATGAAAATGACGCCAAGCCAGCGGATCCACGGCTTGGTGGAGGCAAAATACGCCGACAGCAGCAACGCCAGGAATAACTTCAGATTGATGCCCACGCCGAGAAAGATCGCGGTGTTGATGATGGTGCGCCGATAAACCGGATCGGCGAACAGCTTGTGGTAACTGGCGGGGTTGGAGCCTAGCCATAGCCCGTAAAGCACCGGGAACAGCACGAACAGCAAGAAAACCACCAAAAACGGAATGACCAGGATAATGCCCCAGGTGGCCTCCGGCGAGTATCGGCCGTGGTAAGTTTCCGCCGGATAGCGGGCACCGATATCGAGTTGCGTGGTTGCCATAGCCAGTACCTCCGCGCTGCGCTTGCCCCGCCCCCGCGAGCGCGGGAGCGGGCTGGGTGAGGGTTAACCGTTGATGACCTGCTTGATCCGGGCAATCAGTTCATCCACGGCGTCTTCCACCGACGCGCCTTCCAGCAGCACGCGCGTCATCGCTTTGCCCCAGATGCGTTCGGCTTGCAGTTGCGAATACTTCCAATTGTAAATCATCTGGAACGGCACGGTTTGGTGTTCCTGGTATTGCTTATGATGGGTCTGCAAATGCGGATCTTTAGTCTCGGTCCAATAAGGGTCTTTCTGCAACGACTTGTTCACGGGATACCAGCGTCCCAACGAACCCTGTAGATAAGGGCCTAAGTGCTCGGGTTTATAGAGGAACTTCATGAAATCCTTGGCAAGTTCCTTGTTTTTTCCCTGGGCAAAAATGACCGCGGTCTTGATGGAAGTCATGTAGACAATGGGTTTGCCGCTGGGTCCGTCCGGATAGCCGATGGTGCGCATTTTGTTGGCATAGGCATCGGGATTGGCATTTTTCTGAGACGCCGGAATAGAGAGCGATGGGTTGGGCGTCATGATAGTGATTTTGTTTAGGAAATTGACGTTGTTATCGGAATCCTGCCAGTTCACCGCACCGGGCGGCACGCAGCCGTTTTGATAGGGCGCGATAAAGTCTTTCATCGCCGTGATGATGCCTTCGCGTACCTTGGGGTCGTCAACCAAGAGTTTTCCGTCTTCGTCCATGAACTTCACGTCATAGGCGTTGAGGAACATATTGAAGTGGAACGTAGTATCGGAGGCGGCGCTGGAAACGGTCTGGCCCATGCCGTAGACGCGTTTGCCTTTCTTCTTCAACTCGGCTTGCGCCTTACACCAGAACGCCCAGAAATCTTCCCACTTACTGGGAATGTCGCTCTCTTTAAAGCCCGCCTCTTCGATCAGGTCTTTCCAATAATGGATATGCGCGGTTTGCTGCTGGGTCGGCATCGCGTAGTAAGAGCGCTTACCGGTTTTACCATTCAAAAGATAAACCGATTTCACCGCGGTGTCGGTGAGGTCGTCCTTGACCGCGGCGATCACGTCGCTCACGTCTTCGAGCTTACCCTCGAAGGCCCAGCGCGGAGTGTAGTCGAAATCATAGAGAAAGCCGAAGCCCAAATCGGGCGGAGTGCCAGCGTCCAAAGCGGCGACCGCTTTTTTAGGCGCGTCCTCATTGGTGTAAAAAGACAGATCGACGGTTTTACCGGACTGCTTTTCCCAATCCTTGACGATTTCGGTGAAGCGTTGATCTTCTTCGGGGTAATAGCTCTTGTTCCACCAGATCGTCAGATCGGCTGACCAGGCGGCGGTTCCGGCCACGAGCGCCAGAACAGCGCCACCGAGCAAAGCCTTGATGGTTTTTTGCAACATGCTGACTTCCTCCTAGCAATGGTTATAAAGGGCAAGGATTCAGGCGAGCCGCTGGCCAGATGCGGCGTCGAACAAATGGATATGTTCAGGAGTAGGAGCGAGGTGGATGCGCTCACCTGGACGAAAACTCTGCAAACCCCAGAACAACGCCTGGATTTCGTGCTTGCCGAGGCGACCAGCGACCTGCACTTCCGCGCCCGTCGGCTCCACGACGATGACTTCGGTGGGCAACCCTTGACCGGCCACCGCCAGGTGCTCGGGGCGGATACCGTAAATCACCGGCCTGCCGTCCTCGGCGGACAAGTGCGCGGGCAATGGCAACTGCAAGCCATCGTCGCTGAGGACATGGGCCGAGCCATTCGCGCGTCGCACGCGACCGGGCAGCATATTCATGGCGGGCGAACCGATGAAACCGGCGACGAAGGTATTGTTGGGGCGCTGATAAAGTTCGAGCGGCGAGCCTATTTGTTCGACATTGCCGCTGTTCATCACCACGATGCGATCGGCCATGGTCATGGCCTCGGTCTGGTCGTGGGTGACGAAAATCGAAGTGGTTTTCAGGCGCTGATGCAACTCCTTCAGTTCGGTGCGCATCTGCACTCTGAGCTTGGCGTCGAGGTTGGAAAGCGGTTCGTCGAACAGGAACACCTGCGGATTACGGACAATGGCGCGGCCCATAGCGACCCGCTGGCGCTGGCCGCCGGAGAGTTCGCGCGGATAACGGTCGAGGTATTCGGTGAGCCCCAAGATCTCGGCGGTTTCGCGCACCCGCTCGCGGATCAGAGCGCGTTTGGCGCGACGCAGCTTGAGGCTGAACGCCATGTTATCGCGCACTTTCATGTGCGGATACAGCGCATAATTCTGGAATACCATGGCGATATCGCGGTTCTTGCTTGGCACTCGGTTGACGACCCGACCATCGATCGCGATTTCGCCGCCGGTGATTTCTTCCAGGCCGGCGATCATGCGCAAAAGCGTCGATTTGCCACAACCCGAAGGACCCACCAGCACCACGAATTCGCCGTCGTTGACGCTGACATCAATGCCGTGGATGACCTCGGTGCGGCCATAGGACTTGTAGATCTTAAGCGCTTCTACGGAAGCCATGGATACTCCTCATTAAATGATGCCTCGTGCGTTGAAACGACGCCAAAGGGTCAGGGTCGGCGGATTATACGCGCCGAATCTGATTTACAGATCTCAAGTATAGTTCGCATCCAACGCTTGGTTTGGCGACGCGCCCTGCAAGATACCATCGAGTTGCGCGGATTCGGGCTGCAGGTGTACCCAGCCTTTATACGCCGCGACATGGAGCGGGATATGATGCACCCGCACGACATCCACGCCCTGCCCGCAGAGTTGCATGGATGCGCCCACGGTGGCGAGGTCTTTGTCGAGTTCGGCCAGCGCGGTGAAATTCTTCAGGAACGATTTGCGCGAATGGCCAATCAGCAGGCGCAGGCCCTGGCGACGGAGTTCTCCGGCGCGGCGCAGGATGGCGAGCGATTGCAACCCGTTCTTACCAAAACCGATGCCGGGGTCGAACACGATGCGGTTGAAGTCTAGTCCGGCTTTGTCCCAGTACTCCAGTTTTTGCATTAGCCAGCGCTCGACCTCGGCGTATGGGTCGCAATCCGGCGGCAGGGTAATGTTGCTGTCCACCGGCAACGTAAGCTGATGCATGGCGATCCAGTCCTTGCCGCTGCCTTTGGCCAGTTCCACCATCGCCGGCTGGCCGAGGCCGCTCACGTCATTGATGATATCGACGCCGAGCGCCAACGCCCGTGCAGCGGTAGCGGGGCGATAAGTATCGACGCTGATGAGCGGCTTTAGCAGCATGCCCTTGAAGCGGTCCAGCACACAGGCCAGTGTCGGCTCCAGGCGCAGCCATTCCTGCTCCGCGGTGATCGGCGCGGCGCCGGGGCGGGTGGATTCGGCGCCGATATCGATGATGTGCGCGCCCGCCTCGACCATCTGAGTGAGATGGGGGTCGATGCGATTCCATTCGGTATAGCGCCCGCCATCCGAGAACGAGTCGGGCGTGATGTTGAGTATCCCCATCCACAGCGGCAGATGGTAGGGAAGCTGCCTCGACCATTCCAGCACGGTTTTATCACCCAAACCCGGCAAGCGCAGGCGCGGCTGCAAGTGGACGAGCGGCGAGATCACGAATGGACGTTTCTCCAGATCGCGCTGGGGAATGGTCAAATCCGGATCAGCGCAGACCGTATCTCCCCACAGCAGGATATCGATGTCGATGGGGCGAGGCGCCCAGCGCGAGGCCGGCGGCTCGCCAAATGCGTCCTGGATGGTTTTGCAGCGCTGCCGCCACACGGCGGGCGATTCACTGACCTCGACTTCCGCCACCAGATTGAAGAATGGCAGATTCCACGCCGCCGGCGCGGATTTCGGCAGCAGCGCTGGCGATTCGACTACCGGCGACAACCGAATAATGCGTAATCCCGCCTCGCGCAGGCGCTCAACGGCGCGGCGTAGATGGGCGTGGCGGTCGCCGAGATTCGAGCCTAGGCCGAAATATGCCCGCATGTGCCATATGCCGAAGGCGGTTGGCGCGGGCTAGCCGCCGAACAGTTTGCGCATCAGTCGCGCGAAAAAGCCCTCGTGTTGCGCGGGGGGCTGCGAAAGCAAAGGCGCGGCTTGGGGTTTCGCCGCAGGGGCGGGGACGGGCCGGGGCGCGGCTGCCTGCGCGCCGGCGGGTTGCGCGGGGCGGGCGGGCGCGGCGGGCGCCGGCGCCTTGGCCGGAGTCGCGCTGGCGGGGCCGGCTTGGCGCAGTTGCTCGTAATGGCGGCGCAATATGGAATCCTCGGGTATCATGTCTGCACCCCCGATGCCGCCAGTGCCTTTCATGTGTTCATAGTGACGCCGTAATATGGAATCTTCCGGCACGGATACGTTTGTTGTCATGGCAGTCAATCCATCCTTTTCTTTCAGAGTCCGAAACCCGATAGACGCGGTTGGTTATACAACTCACTTGCACTCAGCGAGACAGCTCCTATGGTAGGCTGTGCTCATGACCTTGTCACTAGCGATACTCCACATCGGGGAGAAGCGCCAGTTCGATGAAACCGGCCAAGCACAAGCGCGCCACCGCGGTCAAGGCGGAACTACGCGCCACGGAGGCGCATGCCCAGGCGGTGTTGGATATGGCCGTCGATGCCATCATCACCATCGATCAGGCCGGCTTGATTCAGTCGTTCAATCGCGCGGCCGAGCGCATCTTCGGTTATGGTGGCACGGAAGTGCTCGGCCAAAACATCGCCATTCTCATGCCGGAGCCGTTTCGCGCCGAGCATGACCGCTACATGCGCCGCTACCTTGCCACCGGCGAGCGCCGGATCATCGGCATCGGCCGCGAAGTCACGGGCAAGCGCAAAAATGGCACGTTGTTTCCGATGGAGCTCGCGGTCAGCGAGATCAAACTGGATGGTATCCACCACTTCACCGGCATCATCCGCGATTTGAGCGAACGTAAGCTCGCCGAAGAACGCTTGCGCCAGCGCGAGGAGGAATTGCGCCAGAGCCGCGAGCGGCTCGCCAATGTCGCTAGGCTCGCCACGATGGGGGAAATGGCGACCGGCATCGCCCACGAGATCAATCAGCCGCTCACCGCCATCACCACTTATGCGCGCGCCTGTCATCGGCTGCTCAGCATGGGCAAGGGCGAACCGCAGGAATTGCTGACCACTCTGGATAAGATCAGCGCCCAAGCGCAACGCGCAGGCGAAATCATCCAACGCTTGCGCGCATTCGTCAAGAAACGCGACACCCATCGCGAGGCCTGCGAGCTCAACGCGCTGGTGCGCTACACTTTGGTGCTCGCCGAGACCGATATCCGCGCCCATGGTTTACGGATCGAAACGCGATTGGCGCCGCTGGCCTTGCCGGTGACCGTAGACCCCGTGCAAATTCAACAAGTGCTATTGAATCTGATTCGCAATGCGATCGAAGCCATCCAAGAAGTTAAACGCAAAGAGAGTGGCATGATCATCATTAGCACCGAAGTTAGCGCCGGCGAATGCGCGCGGATCGCGGTCAGTGATCAAGGCGTGGGCCTCGCGCCGGGCACCAAGGATAAGTTATTCACGCCGTTTTTCACCACCAAGGCCAGCGGCACCGGCATGGGCTTGTCGATCAGCCGCTCCATCGTCGCCGCGCACGGCGGGCACATGGGTATCAGCGAGAATCCTGGCGGCGGCGTCACCGTCTACTTTACCCTGCCTTTTGCAGTGGCCGATCATGCCTGACAAGCAAACGGTTTTCATCGTCGATGACGACGAGGCGGTGCGTGATTCGCTGAGTCTGTTGATGCGCTCGGTCGCGCTGGATGCGGAGGCTTTTTCTTCGGCGCAAGAGTTTCTGGACGCTTTTGATGCTGCCGCTCCGGCTGCTTGGTGCTCGATGTGCGCATGCCGGGCATGAGCGGATTGGAACTCGTCGAGCGCTTGCGTGAGCGTAAACTGTCGCTTCCCATCATTTTCATTACCGGCCATGGCGATATCCCGATGGCGGTGGCGGCGATGAAAATGGGCGCCATCGACTTCATCCCCAAGCCGTTCCGCGACCAGGACTTGCTGGATCGCATCCAGCAGGCGTTACAGCAGGACGCCGAGCGCCGCGGTGTGCTGGCGGAACGCGAGGCGATTCGCAGCCGCTTGCAGGACCTCACCCCGCGCGAGCGCGAAGTGCTGGACAAGCTGCTGGAAGGCAAGGCCAACAAAGTGATCGCCCTGGAACTCGAACTGAGCCCGCGCACGGTGGAATTGCACCGCGCGCGGATCATGGACAAGATGGGCGCGCGCTCGCTGGCGGCGCTGGTGCAGCAGGTGTTGCTCACCCGCCAGTGAGCGCGCGGTTTCGTTGGCCCGTCAGTGGCTGGTTTTCAGGCGCACGATACCCAGCGCCTTCAACACGTATTTTCATAAACGGGTTCGGTGCCGCCGGATTTCATCTTGCGCAGGAAATATTTTTCGAATGCGACCTTGGCGAGGTGAACCCATTTCCCCTGCTTGGCCCAGGTGACGTTGCGCGGTGGAATTTGTGGCAGCGCGACAAACGCGACGCCGTCGTCGCCAAGATCGGCGAGGCAGATCGCATTCCAGGTTGCTTTCTGGATCGGCGGCTTGCCCTGCAGTTCCAGTTTGATGTTTTCCACGATGGCAGTGACCATGGACTCGATCATGTAACCGGTCTTGGGCGCGCCGGTCGGCACCGGCGTCGCTTCCACCGGCAGGATCGCCACGCATACGCCCGCCGAATAAATATTCGGATAGCTCGAGTTGCGCTGGTGCTCGTCGACCAACACAAAGCCGCGCAGGTTACACATCTCCTTGACGGCCCCCACCGCATCCACGCCCTTGAAGGCGGGAATGAACATCGTAAAACGTGAAGCCAGTTCTTGTTCCTTGATGACCTCGCCTTTATCGTTGTGCTCGGCTACCCGCACCGAACCGTTCTTGGCCTCCAGCAGCTTGCCATTGGTGATCCATTGGATGTGCCGCTGGCGCAGTTCGGATTCCAGCAAGCCCTTGGAGTCGCCAACGCCGCCCAAACCCATGTGGCCGATATAAGGTTCGCTGGTGACAAACGTCATCGGCACTTTGTCCCGCAGCTTACGCTTGCGCAGGTCGGCGTCGAGAATCATCGCGAATTCGTAAGCCGGGCCGAAACAGCTTGCACCCTGCACCGCGCCGATCACGACCGGGCCGGGCTCAGCGAGAAACTGTTGGTAAGCCTGCTGTGCCTTTTCAGCGTGGAGGGTCGTACACACGCTGTGGGTATGTCTTTCCGGGCCCAGGCCGGGGATTTCATCGAACGCAAGCTTTGGCCCGGTGGTGATGACCAGATAGTCATAGCCAAGGGCCTGGCCGTCGGCCAGGGTCAAGCGATTCTGGCTTGGTTCGAGTTTGGTCACGGTTTGTGCGATAAAGCGGATGCCTTTCTTTTCCAGGTGCGGGCGGATTGCCACCTGCACCTGCGCAGGCGTGCGCCAGCCAACGGCGACCCAAGGATTGCTGGGAGTGAACTGAAAATGCTCGGAAGCGCCAATCAAGACGACCTCATGGCCGTTGCCAAGCGATTTCTTGAGGTCATAAGCCAGCGGCGTGCCGCCGATGCCTGCGCCGAGAACCACGATGCGAGCCATACGCGCCTCCTGTGGTGCGTGACAAGGGTCTTGCGAAGAATAGCTGTTTCCATTATATTAGTAAAATCTAATTTAGCAATGATTAAATTATCGTATGCCATCTTGGTCCGAGCGCAGCGCGCGCTTACCGCAGGTCGAAGCGATGAGCCGGCATGCCGAAAGCGCATCGGCCCTGCTCCGCAGCCTCGCCAATCCGCACCGCCTGATGATTCTGTGCGTGCTGGGCGAGGGCGAGTTGTCGGTCGGCGCGCTCAACGAGCGCATTCCCTTGTCACAGTCAGCGCTGTCGCAGCACCTGTCGGTGTTGCGCGAGGAAGGGCTGGTGAGCACGCGCCGTGAGTCACAAACCATCTATTACTGGGTGCAGCCCGGCCCGGCACTGGCGATCATCCAAGTGCTGCATAGCCATTTCTGCGGCGCAATGGCATCGCCGTCCGACCCGCAACCATCAGCCCACCTGAACCTAGAGGAAAAACCATGACGACTCTCGCAACCACAACATCCGAATCCGGCGTCAACGTCGACACATTAGTGTTCCGCTTCGCCGGTCTGTTCGTGCTCCTGTCGCTGGTCCTGGCGCAGATACACAGCCCCTACTGGCTATGGTTCACGGCCTTCGTCGGCGCGAACCTGCTCCAGGCGTCGTTCACCGGGTTTTGCCCGCTGGCCTCGATCCTGGCTAAGCTCGGAGTACGATCAGGCGCCGCGTTTTGCGCGAGCAAAGCGCTTCCCGGTGCGCAATAGCCGGAATCGAGCGATGAGCACGCGCGGAAGCGCCCGAAGCGTCCAACCTCGGCTGGGAGCGTTGCTGGCCTTGGTTGCGGCCATGGCAAGCGCCGCCGCCGCCGATCTGCCGTTCGCCACCGCGCGGGTGGTATTCGAGGCGGCGGCGCGTGAACGGCTGTGGGACGGGCGGGTGGAGGCGATCAACCAGGCCACGGTGTCGGCGCAGACCGCCGGGCGGGTCGCGGAAATCCTCTATGACATCGGCGATTATGTGCCGGCCGGCGCGGTGATCGTGCGCTTTACCGATGTCGAACAGCGCGCCTCCCAGCAACAAGTCGAAGCCAACCTCAAGGAAGCCGAGGCCGCGCTCACCCAAGCGCGCAAAGACTTCGAGCGCGTCAACGAATTGTATGACCGCAAACTGTTGCCGCGCTCCGAGCTGGATCAGGCCATCGCACGCCGCGATGCCGCCAGCGCGCGCCTGGAGGCCGCCCGTTCGGCGCTCACCGGCGCGCGCCAACAGGTCGATTACACCGTGGTGCGCGCCCCTTATGCCGGTATCGTCACCGCGCGCCAGGTGCAAATCGGTGAAACGGTCAGCCCCGGCCAGCCGCTGATGACCGGCCTGTCGCTCGACGATTTGCGTGTCAGCGTCGATCTGCCGCAGGGTGTGATCGAAGCGGTGCGCCGGATTCGCCAGGCGGCCGTGCTCACCCCGGACGCGGCGGCGCGCGTCGCGGTCGTGAAAATCACGATTTTTCCCTACGCCGACAGTGCCAGCAACACGTTCCGGGTGCGCCTGGATTTACCGAGTGGCACCCAAGGCTTGTATCCGGGTATGTTGGTGAAAGCCGCGTTCGTGATCGGCGACGCGCGGCGCTTGCTGATTCCCGCCAGCGCCGTGGTGTATCGCAGCGAAGTGAGCGGCGTGTATGTGGTAGGCGGTGACAGCGACGTGCGGTTCCGCCAGGTGCGGGTGGGCAACCGCTTCGGTGAGCGCGTCGAAATCCTGGCCGGATTACAGGAAGGCGAAACCGTCGCCGTCGATCCGGTGCGCGCCGCCCAATACCTCAAGGAAAGTGACGCCGATGGCCGATAAGCTGGGGTTCGCCGGCACGGTCGCCGCGCGCTTCCAGGCCAACGCCATCACCCCGTTGCTCGCGCTGGTGGGTTTGCTGCTCGGCTTGTTCGCGGTGATCGTCACGCCGCGCGAGGAAGAACCGCAGATCGACGTGACCTTCGCCAATGTGTTCGTGCCGTTTCCAGGCGCCGCTAGCCGCGAAGTGGAGAGTCTGGTGAGCCTGCCGATGGAACAAGTGCTCGCCGAGATCGAGGGCGTCAAGCACGTCTACTCGGCGTCGCGGCCCGGCATGGCGGTATTCAGCGTCGAGTTCGAAGTCGGCGAACCGCGCACCGAAGCCATCGTGCGCCTCTACAACGCGGTGTATTCCAACCAGGATTGGCGTCCACCCAGCCTCGGCGTGGGCCAGCCGCTGATCAAACCCAAGGGCATAGACGACGTGCCCATCGTCGCCGCCACCCTGTGGAGCGCCGACCCCGCGCGCGGTGCGCACGAACTCGCGCTGGTCGCCCATGCGCTGGAATCCGAGCTGAAGCGCATCCCCGGCACCCGCAATGTCTATACCATCGGGGCGCCGGACAATGTCGTGCACGTGCGCCTGGATCCGCAGCGCCTGAGCGGCCACGGGCTTGCCATCGACGATTTGCGCCAAGCACTGCTGGCCGGCAACAGCGCCGTCCACGCCGGAGAGATCGTGGCGAACGACCAGGCGATCCCGGTGCAGGCGGGCGAATTCTTCGCCAATCGCGATCAGATCGCGGAACTGGTCGTCGGCCTGCACGATGGCCGCCCGGTGTTTCTGGAAGACGTTGCCGAGGTCATCGCCGGTCCCGACCAGCCGGAGCGCTACGTCTGGTTCGGCGCGGGCGTGGCGGCGCACGGCAAGGGCATAGACCTCAAAGGCGAAGCGCCGGCGGTGACGCTCGCGGTGTCGAAAAAACCCGGCACCAATGCGGCGGATATTTCCAGCCAAGTGATCCGGCGTTTGCACGAACTGAAAGGCACGTTCATCCCGGAAGGCGTCGAGTTCACCGTCACCCGCGACTACGGCCAGACCGCCGATGAAAAAGCCACCCAACTGATCCACAAACTGATTTTCGCCACCGCCGCGGTGGTCGTGCTGGTGCTGATACTGCTCGGCTGGCGCGAAGCCATCGTCGTCGGCGCGGCGGTGATTCTTACCTTGACCGTCACTCTGTTCGCGTCCTGGGCCTGGGGTTTCACCCTGAACCGGGTGTCGCTGTTCGCGCTGATTTTCTCCATCGGCATCCTAGTGGATGACGCCATCGTGGTGGTAGAGAACATCCACCGCCACCGCAGCCTCGGTGTCAAAACCCTGCGCGAAGCCATCCCGGCGGCGGTGGATGAGGTCGGCGGCCCGACCATTCTGGCGACCTTCACGGTCATCGCCGCGCTGCTGCCGATGGCGTTCGTCACCGGCCTGATGGGGCCGTACATGGGGCCGATTCCGATCAACGCCAGCATCGGCATGTTGCTGTCGCTGCTCATCGCCTTGGTCGTGACCCCCTGGCTGAGCCTGAAGTTGCTCACCCAGCATGGACAGGCTCACCACCCGCAGGCGGAGAACGCCGACCGGCCGGCCTTGTACGGTTTATATCGCTTTCTGTTGCGGCCCTTTCTGCGCGGTCGGCGCGGGCGAGTGTGGCGGATATTGTTGTTGCTCGCGGTGACCGCCGCCGTGTTCGCCGCCGCCGGCCTCGCCGCGGTGCAGCAAGTCGTGCTCAAGATGCTGCCCTTCGACAACAAATCGGAATTTCAAGTGGTGGTCGATATGCCCGAAGGCACGAGCGTGGAAAAAACCGCACGGGTGCTGGGGGAACTCGCCACCGCCGTGGCGCAAGTGCCGGAAGTGACCGACTATCAGGCTTACGCCGGCACCGCCGCGCCGATCAATTTCAACGGCCTGGTGCGCCAGTATTATCTGCGCAGCGGCCCGAACGTCGGCGACCTCCAGGTCAACCTAACGCCGAAACACGAGCGCAGCCGGCAGAGTCACGCCATCGCGCTGGCCGTGCGCCCGCGCCTGGCGGAAATCGGCAAAGCCTACGGCGCTTCCGTGAAAGTCGTCGAAGTGCCGCCCGGCCCGCCGGTATTGGCGCCGCTAGTGGCGGAAATCTACGGCCCCGATTACGAAGGCCAGCAACGACTCGCCAAACTCCTGCACGGGATGTTTGAAGCCACCCCCGACATCGTCGACGTCGATGATTCGGTCGAAGATCCGACCAAACGCTACATCGTCGCCGTCGACCGCCAACGCGCGGCGGCGCTCGGCGTGGCCCAGGCCGCGGTGACGCGCACGCTGGGCGCGGCGCTGAACGGCGAGGATGCGGTTTACATTCACGGCGGCCACGAGAAATTCCCGATCCCGGTGCGGCTGGAACTGCCGGTCGCTGCCAAGGCCGATCCCGACGCCCTGCTGGCGCTTCCGGTGCGTGGCAACGACGGCAAGCCGGTGGCGCTATCGGAAGTGGTCACGCTGCGCGAAGCGCCCTGGGATACTGCGGTTTACCACAAAGACTTGCTCCCGATGACTTATGTCACCGCCGACATGGCCGGGCGCCTGGACAGCCCGCTGTATGGCATGTTCGAGTTGGTGGGAAAAATCGACGCCGCGCGCCCCCTCGATCAAACCGTCGAGCAGCACTATATCGGCCAGCCGCAAACCCCTTACCACTACAGCATCAAATGGGACGGCGAGTGGCAGATCACCTACGAAACTTTCCGCGATATGGGCATCGCCTATTCGGTGGGGCTGATCCTGATCTATCTGTTGGTGGTGGCGCAGTTCCGCTCTTACCTGACCCCGCTCATCATCATGGCGCCCATTCCCTTGACTGTCATCGGCGTGATACCGGGCCATGCCCTGCTCGGCGCGCAGTTCACCGCGACGTCGATGATCGGCATGATCGCGCTGGCCGGCATCATCGTGCGCAATTCCATCCTGCTGGTCGATTTCATCAACGCCGAAGTGCAGGCCGGGCGCGACCTGGACGAGGCGGTGATCCGCGCCGGCGCGGTGCGCACCAAACCGATCGTACTGACCGGCGTGGCCGCCATGATCGGTGCCTTGTTCATCCTCGACGATCCGATCTTCAACGGCCTGGCCATCGCATTGATCTTCGGTATCCTGGTGTCGACGCTGCTGACGCTGGCGATCATTCCGATTCTTTACTACGCCGCCCATTATCGGCGCTCGCCGCGCGCCGCGTAGCCGCCGCCGGCTGCGGCGCGGCGGGCGCCAGATGCGGCCGTAGTGTTTTTACCAGCGCCTTGAAGATCTTGGGATTACCGCAGACCACATTGCCGCTTTGCAGGTATTCGTGGCCGCCGCTGAAATCGCCGGTCAGCCCACCCGCTTCCTGCACCAGCAAGGCGCCCGCGGCGATATCCCATTCGTTCAAGCCGAACTCCCAAAAACCGTCGAAACGGCCGGCTGCCACATAGGCGAGGTCGAGCGCCGCCGAACCCACGCGACGCATCTGCACGCCTTGCTTCATCAGCGCGCCGAAGATTTCCATGAACATCGGCAGCCGTTCGAGCTGACGCGGCGCGAATCCCGTGGAGATCAGCGCGCCGTCCAGATTGACGCGGTTTTTGACGCGGATACGATGGTCGTTGAGTTGCGCGCCGTCGCCGCGCGAGGCGGTGAACATTTCCTGGCGGATGGGGTCGTAGATCAACCCGACTTCCAGGCGGTTCTTGTGCTTGAGGGCGATGGAGGTAGAAAAATGTGGAAATCCATGCAGGTAGTTGGTGGTACCGTCGAGCGGATCGATGACCCACTGGTATTCTTCGTCGGATCCGGTCGTACCGGATTCTTCGGCTTTGATGCCGTGATTGGGATAAATCTTGCGCAGGGCGCGGATGATTTCCTGTTCGGCTTGTACATCGACTTCGCTGACGAGGTCGTTACGGTGCTTGGAGTTGACGGTGAGCTTGTCGAGGTTGTCGAAATAGCGCACGATGACTTTGCCAGCGGCCAAGGCGGCGCGCTTGGCGATATTGATCGCGGGGTGCATGGCTTGGGGAACAGCGGCAGGTGACGGAAAAATCTTATCATAGCAACAAAACCCCACGAACGAATGGCGACTCTCGATAATATTCGCATCGTGCTGGTGGAGCCGACCCATCCCGGTAATATCGGCGCTTGCGCGCGCGCCATGAAGACCATGGGCTTGCAACGGCTGGTGCTGGTCGCGCCCAGGCGCTTTCCAGATGAGGAGGCAACGGCACTGGCGGCAGGCGGCGTCGATGTGCTGGAACGCGCCGAAGTGGTCGGGGATCGGCGGCGGCGCTCGCGGGGTGTTCATTGGTGGTGGGCGCTTCGGCGCGCCAGCGCGGTCTCTCCAGCCCCGAGCTCGACCCGCGCGCCGGGGCCGAACGGGCGGTGGCGCATAGCGCGCGCGCGCCGGTGGCGCTCGTATTCGGGCGGGAAAGCGCGGGGCTCAGCAACAGCGAATTGGAGAGTTGCCATTATCTGGTGCGCATCCCCACCGCCGCCGACTACAGTTCACTCAATCTGGCCGCCGCCGTGCAAGTGCTGGCCTATGAACTGCGGATGGCGGCGTTAGGCCCGACCGCGCCACCGCCGGGCCGTTTTCCGCCGGCGACCACCGAGGAACTCGCGCACCTTCATGACCATTTACAAGAAGTGTTGCTGAAGGTCGGATTCCTCGACCCGGCCAATCCGCGCCGCCTGATGCGGCGGCTGAAGCGGTTTTTGAACCGCGCCCAGCCGGATCGCAACGAGGTCAACATCCTGCGCGGAATACTGACCGCTGTGGAAAACGGGAGCGCGGGGAGGAAGTAGATCCACCAAATCCGTTAGGGGAGTCTATGCGTCCGCGGCGCTGGCTCAGTAGTATTGTGGAGGGCGCCTCGGAAGTGTTGGCGCGCTCCGACCGCATCTTGTCAAATCCCCTTCCCCATCGCGTACGCCTTCATCTTGAAATTTTCTCTGCATTTCCGAGGGCGGCGTCACCGGCCGGTTCGGATTGTGACGCGGCGTTAAGCCCCATTCTTTTCCTGTGTTATATATCCAGCGCATCGCGCGCACCTGCCAAGCAGGGAATTGCCCTGTGCCGACCCAGCAGCGGGTCAGGAAATAATGCTCGACGGATGCCATGATTTCGTCATCCGGGTCAACCAGATGAGAGGGCCAGGACGACAGCGCGGGACAACTTCCAAGGCCAGGATTTCTCACACAATAAAGATCACTCGCTAGCGGGCAGTAGCGATCACATTCGGGGATCGCGCCGCGATAGATTTTCCACTGGTTGATCAGGTCTCTTACTCTCGCTTCTTTGGCCGACATGTTGCTCTCCGATACAGCAGTTCATCAGTTAGCAATGCGTCAGTTTACGCTTCAGGTTGCCGGTAATCCAACTCTAGCACCGCTCACGATGGCTTCATTCCGCGAGCAGACCACCGCCTTGAAATCGGTCATAACCTCCCCCATTTAACCTATCCGCTCGGATTTCTTTGTATCATGCAATACAGTACCGCTGTTTGGGATTATTTCGAGAATCCGCGCCACGTGGGCAAACTCGACCCCGATGATCCGCGCGTCGGCGGTGCGCTGGTGGGCACGGTGGGGCAAGGCGGTGCGCTGAGTTTGCAGATCCAGGTCAACGCCCAAGGCGTGATCGAGCAGGCGCGGTTCAAAGCTTACGGCTGTGGCGTGACGATAGCGACGGCCGCCTGGGTTGCCGAATGGCTGCACGGCAAGCACCTGACCGAGGCGCTGCGGCTTGCGGATAGCGATATCTGCCAGGCGCTCGAATTAGCGCCCGCCAAGCTGCATTGCGCGGTGCGGGCGGTGCGGGCGGTGCGGGCGGCGATTGCGAATTATGAAGCCAAGCGCCAGGCGCTGGCGGTTGAGTGTGATAAAGACTGATAGGTAGGTGAACGATGGCGATTACACTGACGGAGAGCGCGGTAAAGCGCGTCAAGGGTTACCTCGCGCAGCGCGGCAAGGGTGAGGGTTTGCGCCTGGGCGTGCGCAAGACCGGCTGTTCCGGCTGGGCTTACGTGGTCGATCTGACCGATGAGATCAAGACCGACGACGTCGTATTCGACAACCACGGCGTCAAAGTCGTGGTCGACCCGGAGAGCCTTGCTTTCCTGGACGGCACCGAGGTCGATTTTCGCCGCGAAGGGTTGGGCGAGGCGTTCAAATTCCATAACCCGAACGTGAAGGACCAATGTGGTTGCGGTGAAAGTTTCAATGTCTGAGGATTGACTATCAGAGGCATTGTTAAGGCATTGTAAATAAATATTATTTAAGAGTTTTTGACAAAATTTAACAATTTATTCACTGATAAACTCCCTAAACTGCGCTAGGCTGCACTCTCACATAAAAAAAATAGCTTAGAAAAAACTAACTGGCTCTAATCAAAGCATTAGAGTATTGCCGGGAGAGAAGAGTGATGCCAAGCAGCGGTTACTGCCGAGTTTTTTGCGCGTCCGCCATCCGTAGTTTCCTAACCCTCCTATTTCTCGCTTCTTTCATCCTCGATACGACACCAGCCCACGCCGAAGGCTCGGTCAGCCTCAACCCGAGCGGCGCGGCGGGTATTCGCCATTATCTTCCCGATTCGCCTGGATTCGCGCCCGCGAACATTCCCTCCACTTCCACGTTTTTCGCCTATGCCAACGTGGGCGACACGATCAACCTGGGCTCCAGCGCCAACGGCGTCAACAATGGCCGCATCAACTACCGTCCGCCCACTCCCGCGAACGGGGCGTTCACGGTTTGTCCTTTTACGAATCCGCCGGTCTCGGGCAGTACCGGCTTCATCATCGACCGCGGGCATGAACTGGCGGGTCCTCTGCCCAATGCGGGTGGATATACTCCCTGCACGGTAACGGTCGGAGCCGGACAAAGCGGGCTATGGGAAATCACGTTCACGGCACCCACTACGGGGAATAACGGCGGGACGATCAACGAGGCGGCCAACGCCAACTGGGCGCCACAAGGCAACGGTGACGTGACCAGCAAAGCTTGGGATATCACCGTGCGCAATAGCGGCGGAACCGCGATTCCAGGGCGGGTCTTCACCAATGTCCTGGGTGCGACGAATAGCGGCGGCAATTTGCAGTCTCAAACCTTCATCCAGACGGTGGACGGCTACCGTTACCGCTGGCGTTTGAATGGCACCACTCCAGGCACAGCGGCGCTGCTATCCAACGCCGAGGGATTTACCCAAGACGGTGTGCGCTTGTTCCGCTCGATTCAGTTGGCGGGAACCCTCAATCCAGGCGTGCTGCCCGCGCCTCCGCCCGACATCCGCATTGGAATCTTGCCGGCGAACCCAACCCCAACCGATTATCTTGCTGGCCTCCATAAGATTTTCCTGAATCCGCCGGCCACCGACCTACCCGCTTCCACGACCAGCCCGCGCGGCAATACTTGGCTGCTGGTGCCGCCGGTCGTGTTCGGCAAAGTCACAGCCGCGACCTTCAGCGGTGTTGAAGGCACCCCCAACCAGACCGGCGCCGGGATACTGTCAGGTCTGTTTCGAGTGACCATCGATGGACCCGGTACCATTCTCGTCCAGATTGATCTGAACAATAATGGCGTCTTTACCGACGCCATAGACCGCGCTTTGTCTCGCACCGTGGCCGCCGCCGGCGCTTACGACGTTCCGTGGGATGGCAACAACGGCCTGGGTGTGCCGGTGGCACCCACCGATGGCCCCGCCCAAGTTTCTATTGCGTCCCGCGCGGCGATCACCGGCGGTGAAGTGCATTTTCCGGCGTTGGACTTCGAGGCCAATGTCAATGGCTACATCATTGAACGGCTGGACACTACCACCAATAATCCGCAGCCGAACGGCGACATCGTGTTCTTCGATGACCGCGTAATCCAAACCAATAATCCCGGCGGTAATGGAACCACAAGCACTACCTGCGGCGCCGATGCCGACAATGGCGTCAATCCTCTGGAGGCGGTTGCCGGCATCGCGAGCGCCGCGGGGGCGCATAAATGGACCGGCGGTTCACTCGGTTATGGCAACTGCCGCGGCATGGATACCTGGAGTTTGCTCACCACCCCTGCGCTGGCGATCGCCCTCTCTATCCGCATTCCGCAAGCCAATCTTGAAATCGTCAGCAAAACCCATGCGCCGGCGACGCTGGTGGTAGGCGGACCCGTCACTTACACCATCGTGGCGCGTAACAATGGCGTATCCGACACCACCGCGACCGTACACGATGTATTTCCGCCCGAGATCACCGGCCTCAGCGTGGTGAGTTGCACGCCGACCCCAGGCGCGACTTGCGGCGCATCGAGCTTCACCGGCAATACCTTCTTGGGCAATGTCACGCTGAATGTGAACGCGCCCGCGACGCCGACTTCCTCCGTGACTTATGTGATCAGCGGCACCGTCTCGGCCTTGCCAGCGGGCGGCAATCTGGTCAACGTCGCCGGTATCCAGCGCCCGGCGGATGTATTCGACCCGACCGCCACCAACCCCAATGCAACGCCGCCCGTTCAAACCTTGCAGGGCGTGCGCGACGAATGCAATTTCACCGTGGCCGGATCAGGCGATGGCAATGCGCCGACCTGTAATAACCTGAAGGGGGACACGGCGACCGTCATCAACCCCCAAGCCGACATGACCGCAACCGGCAACACCTTGCCGACCACGGTGACGGCGGGCCAAACCGTCACCGGCCAAATCACTTGCACCAACAACGGGCCAGACCCGGCACGAGCGACCTGCGGTATATCGGGCTTACCCGCGGGCGCAACGGTGACATGCACCTCTTCACCGGCGACGCTCGCCAGCGGCAGCGCCATGGTCTGCGATGTTGCCTATGTCGCCCCGGCCAGCGGCACGGTCAACGCCACGGTGACGGCGGGCAGCAACACGGCTGACCCGACTCCGGCCAATAACACGGCGTCTTACACCGCGACCGTGACGGGGCAAGCCGACATGCAGGCGGCTGCGAGCGGATTCCCCAGCAATCCGCCGGCTGGCAGCAGCGTCACTGGTACCGTTCTTTGCACCAATAACGGGCCAAGCGCCGCAGCGACGCCGAGCTGCGCCATCACCGGACTTCCCACTGGCGCGACCGTGACTTGCACCCCTAACCCAGTACCCAATCCCTTGGCCGTGAGCCAATCGATCCGTTGTGCGGTGAACTTCATCGCGCCGCCGACCGGCACCATCACGGTCCTCGGTACGGCGGGCAGCACCACCGCCGACCCGACCCCGGCCAACAACAACGCGAGCACCCAGATCACCGTCGTGCCGCAGGCCGATGTGCAAGCCACCACCACCGCCCCCGCCGGTGTCAGCGCCGGCCAGAACGTGGTCGTGAGCGGTGTATGCGCCAACGTCGGCCCCAGCCCCGCGGCAGCGCCAAGCTGTGCGTTGTCGGGCTTACCATCGGGCACCAGCCAAACCTGCGCGCCCAATCCTGCTCCCAACCCCCTCGCGGTCGGGCAGTCCATCACCTGCACGGCGAGCTTCATCGCACCGGCGTCGGGAACGCTCACGATCACCACCACGGCCGCCACCACGACCGCCGATCCGGTGCCCGCGAACAATACCGATGCCCAGACGGTGGCCATCGACCCCAAAGCCGACATGGCCGCGGTCGTGACCGGATTCCCGCTCAATCCACTGGCGGGCGTTACGGCCACCGGCACCGTGACCTGCGTGAACAATGGTCCCAGCGCCGCCACCGCGCCGACTTGCGCTGTCAGCGGCACGCCGCTCGGCGCCACCATCAACTGCACGCCCAATCCGGCGCCTGATCCTTTGGCGGTAGGCCAAGCGATCAATTGCGCGGTGAGCTTCGTCGTGCCGCCCTCCGGCGCGGTGACGATCACCGGCACTGCCGGCACCAGCACCGTCGATCCCAACCGGGCGAACGACAGCGCGAGCGTCGGCGTGACGAGCACCAGCATTCCGCCGGAAGCCAACAACGACGTGGCTGCGACGCCTTATCTCACGCCGGTGACGCTGGCTGCGCTCGCGAACGATAACGGCAATGGCGGCGCCACCCTCGACTCGACCAGCGTCGATCTCGATCCCGCCACGCCGGGGCAACAGACCTCGCTCACCATCCCCGCCGGCAGCTTCAGCGCCGCGCCCGATGGCAGGGTCACCTTCACCCCCGCGCCGGGCTTCACCGGCACCATCAGCGTGCCCTACACGGTGGAAGACAACCTCGGCCAGGTTTCCAACACGGCCAACCTCATCATCACCGTCAATCCGCCCGCCGTACCGGCGGCCAATCCCGACAGCGCCACCGGCATTTTCAACACGCCGGTCACGTTGCCGGTGTTACCGAACGACGTCGCGAGCGGCAGCACCACCCTCAATCCCGCGGCGGTCGATCTCGACCCGGCCACGCCGGGCATCCAGACCACGCTTACCCTGCCGGGGCAGGGCACTTTCGCTGTCAATCCCGCGGGCGTCGTCACTTTTACGCCGGTGGCCGGATTCATCGGCACGGCGAGCACGCCCTACACGGTGCAGGACAATCTCGGCCAGTCTTCCAACCCGGCCACGCTCACCGTGGTCATACCACCGCCCAGGAATCCGCTCGCCAATGACGACACCGCCTCGACGCCGTTCAACACGCCGGCCACGGTGGCGATCATCAACAACGACCAGGCCAGTGGCAGCGCGACCATCGACCCCGCCACCATCGACCTCGACCCGGCCACCCCTGGCATGCAGGCCAGTGTCACCGTGCCAGGCCAAGGGCAATTCATCACCAGTCCCTCGGGTGTGGTCACGTTCATACCGGCGCCGGGCTTCGTCGGTGTCGCAAGCGTGCCTTACGGGGTGAACGACAGCCTCGGCCAGTCCTCCAACCCGGCCACGTTTACCGTCACCGTCAATCCGCCGTTGCCGGTGACAGCGGCGAATGATGCGGCCAGCACGCCGTTCAATACCCCGGTGACGATTGCCGCGCTGGTGAACGACAGCGCCGCGCTCGGCGCAAGCCTCGACCCGACCACGCTCGACCTCGACCCGGCTACGGCCGGGGTGCAGACCAACTTCACGGTGCCCAATCAAGGCACGTTCAGCGTCGGGCCCTCCGGATTGGTGACCTTCACGCCGGTGGCGGGCTTCACCGGAACGGCGACGATCCCGTATCAGGTGCAGGATAATTATGGCCAACCCTCCAACAGCGCGACGCTCACCGTTACCGTCGCGGCGCCCGCCGCGCCGCTCGCCACCGACGATAGCGCGAGCACGCCGCTCGACACCCCGGTCACGCTCAATCCGGCGGCCAACGACGCGGCCAACGGCGGCGCGACGTTGGTGCTGGGTTCCATCAACCTCGACCCAGCGACGACCCGCCAGCAGACCACGCTGACCACGCCGCAAGGAACCTGGACCTTGAATCCCGCGACCGGGCAAGTGACCTTCACGCCGGCCGCGGGCTTCACCGGCGTCGCCACCATTCCCTACACCATCCAGGATAGCCTCGGCCAGACCTCGAACGTGGCGTCTTTGACCGTGACCGTGATCGCCGGCAACGCACCGCCGGTTGCCTACCCGGTGACCGCGCCTTCGATGCCGAACAGCAACGGCGCGACGCCGATCCTGGCGCTTTCCGGCAGCGACCCGGACGGCGCGGTGGTGAGCTTCGCCATCACCGCCTTGCCGCCGGCCAGTCAGGGTGTGTTGCTGTTATGCCTGCCGGGAGCGAAAGCCGATGTCTGTACGCCGGTTGCGGCCAACCAAGTCCTACCCAGCAACCAGGTGGGCAGTCTACAGTTCGACCCGGCGCCGGGTTTCGTGGGTGCTGCGACGTTCAGCTACACCGCGACCGACAACGCCGGCGCGACCAGCAGCCCGGCGGTGTATACGGTGCCGGTCAGGCGCAACGGCGGCGGCGCGGACCTGCAAATCTTGGTGACGCCACCAGAGAATCCCCTGCCGGAGCGCCGCTGGTCTTCACGATCACGACCAGCAGCATCGGTTCCGCGGCGACGGCGGACGTGGCGATCATCGCGCAATTGCCGACCGGCCTGACCGGCGTGGTGGTTTCCAACGGCGGTAGTTACGATCCCACTACCGGCATCGTCACCTGGCCGCTATTGCCGGCTATGGCGCCGGGTGAAACCGCGGTCTACACCGTCACCCTCCCGCCGCAGCCGGCGGGGGCGACGGTACTGGTCAGCGCCAACGTGACGACCCCGACCACGGAAACCACGACTGCCAACAACACTAGCACGGCGCAAGTGGTCGTGCCGGCGGTGATTCCCACGTTGTCGTTCTGGGCAATGGCCATACTGAGCTTGGGGTTGCTGATGCTCGTCCGGCGCCAACCGCGTATGACCGAGTGATCGATTCACAACATATCCAGCGGGTCTACGTCGAGCGACCAGCGCACTTTGCGGGAGGATTTAAGACCTGTTATGCGCTCCAGCCAGGCATCCAGGAATGGATGCAGCATCTGGCGCTGTTCGGCTTGCGCGAGGAGTTGGGCGCGGTAGCGGCCGGCGCGCTTTTCCATCGGCGCGGGGATCGGGCCGAGCAGTTCCACCTGCTCGGCGATATCCGCACCGAGCGCCAGCGCTTCGCGTAGGAAGGCGTGCGGCGGTTCCGGTTCGGTGGCGTCGGCGCGCAACAGCGCCTGGAATGCGAACGGCGGTAATACCGTCTCTTGGCGTTCGCGCAGGGTTTCGGCGGCAAACGCGCCATAACCCTGCTGGGTCAGGGTTTGCAATAGCGGATGACCGGGGTGATGGGTCTGGATCAGTACCGTGCCCGGTTTGTCGGCGCGCCCGGCGCGCCCCGCCACCTGGATGATCAACTGCGCCATCCGTTCGCTGGCTCGGAAATCGGCGCCGAACAAGCCCTGATCGGCATCGACGATGGCGACCAGCGTGACATTCGGGAAATGATGGCCCTTGGCCAGCATCTGGGTGCCGATCAAAATCCGCCGGGTGCCTTCGTGGATGTCATCCAGCAAGCTCTGCAAGCTGCCTTTGCGGCGCGTACTGTCGCGGTCGATGCGGGCGATGCCGAGCGCCGGGAATACCTCTTTCAGCGCGCGCTCGATGCGCTCGGTGCCCTGCCCCAGGGCGCGCAGATCGACGCTGCCGCATTCCGGGCAGGCGCTGGGCAGCGGCTGTTCGAGCCCGCAGTGATGGCAAATGAGCTGGCGGCGACGCAAATGCAGGGTGAGGCGCGAAGTACAACGCGTGCAGCCGTGCAGCCAGCCGCATTCGTGGCAGATCAGGGTAGGGGCGAACCCGCGCCGATTGAGAAACAACAGCGCTTGGCCGCCGCGCCGCAAGTGATCTTCGATATTGCGCAGCAGCGTCGTCGATAAACCGTCTTCCATGGCCTGGCGGCGCACATCCAGAAGCTCTAGCGTGGGCGCGACCGCGTCGCCCACCCGGACAGTCAGCACAAGCCGTTGATAACGCCCGCGCTCGGCGTTGGCCAGGCTTTCCAGCGCCGGGGTCGCCGACCCCAGCAGCACCGGAACCCCGCGCTGACGCGCACGCACCACGGCGAGGTCGCGGGCGTGATAGCGGAAGCCATCTTGTTGCTTGAACGACAGATCGTGCTCCTCATCGACGATGACGACGCCGAGCCTGGGGAGCGGCGTGAATATCGCCGAGCGGGTGCCGATCACGACAGTGGCCTCGCCTTCCCTGGCAAGCACCCAGGCGTTTAGCCGTTCGCGGTCGCTCAAGCCTGAATGGAGGATCGCGAACGGCCCCGGCAAGCGGTTCTGGAACCGCGCGAGGAGCTGCGGCGTAAGGCCGATCTCCGGCACCAGTACCAGGGCTTGGTGGCCTTGCGCCAGCGCGGCTTGGGCGATGCGGATATAGACTTCGGTCTTGCCACTCCCAGTCACGCCCTCTAGCAGGAACGCCTGAAAACCGCCGAGCGCCGTGCTCACCGCTGCCACCGCTCGATCTTGCTCGGCGCTCAAGTGCGGTGCTTCGGCGTGTGCGACGGTGGTGGTGGCGGCGGGTGTTTCGCTGAATTCCACCCAACCCTTGGCGAGCAGGCTTTTCGCGGTGGCGGACCAGCCCGGCCATTCCAGACGCAGGCGTTCGCTCGCCACGCCTTCGGTGTGCCGCGCCAGATAATCGAGCAATGCGCGCTGACGCGGTGCGCGCTTGAGCGCGCCTTCAGCGCGAATTTCGTGCCCGGTTTGGGTAATACGCCAGAGTCGCAGGCGCTCGCGGCGCGCCGGCTTGCCTTGCCGCAATAGCACGGGTAGAGCCGTGGCGTAGACCTCGCCGTGCGGATGATGGTAATACGCTTGCGCCCATTGCAGGAGTTCGATGAGATCGGCGGGCAATACGGGTCCAGCGTCCAGGATTTCCAGCGGGGCGCGCAGGGCATCGCGCCGTATTGAACTGTCGGCGCGGACTTCCAACAGAATGCCGATGGTTTTTGTGCGGCCGAATGGCACACGCAATCGCATGCCGGGTCGGAGTAACACGGGATCGCAGCCAGCGGGCGCCAGATAATCGAACAGTTTCAACAACGGCGAGGGCACCGCCACCCGCAGAATCATCTCGCTCATGGGCGCCGGCCAGGTGCACGGCGCGCGCGCATGGCTATGCTATAGTGATCAAAATCGACAGTTGCAGCGAGGTGAGCCACGGTATGAGCGCCGTTCCAAGTCCTATTATCCTGACTCAGCAAGAAGTTCAGTTCTATCACGCTAACGGTTACGTCATCCCCAATTACCGGTTGCCGGCGGATTTGCTCGCCCGCCTTCGGGCGGCGGTGGATCAAGTCATCAATCGCTATACGGATGTCGCGCCCGAGGATCTGGCCAATCCCCATATGCTGCATCCGACCACGGGGCCGAACGTCAACCCGTTCATGGCCGCCGCCCGCCATCCCGCGGTTCTCGATATGATCGAGCAACTGATCGGGCGGGACATCGTGTTGTGGATCACCCGCATCCTGTGCAAGCCCGCGCGCGTGGGTCGCGAAGTGCCGTGGCATCAGGATGGCGAGTATTGGCCGATGCGCCCCCTCGCCACCTGCTCGGCGTGGATCGCCATCGATCCCGCCACGCCGGAAAACGGTTGCATGCGGTTCATCCCCGGTTCGCATAAACGTACTGAATTGTACCGGCATCATGAAGCCAAGCGCGACAATTTGGTGCTCAACCTGGAACTCGACGCCGACCAGTTCGATGCATCACAAGCGGTCAACGTCATCCTGGAGCCGGGGCAGATCTCGTTGCATGATGTACGCATGATCCACGGTTCGCTCGCCAATACCTCGGCCAGCGCCGTGTCATGCTGATCATGTACAGCATGCCGGCGATCTTCGCATGACCGCGCGCTGGTCGCCAACCGCCATTTCAGCAGCCCGTTCAATATCGCCCACCAGCCTTTATGGCTGATGCGCGGCATCGATCAGAGCGGCAAGAACGATTTCGAGCATGGCCACGCCCAGTGGCGCGAGCGCCATGCAGGTGGGATTAGAAGGCGCGGCCAGCTGACGCCTCGCTGTCGTCCTGAGCTGGATGCGAATTCTCATCATCGGCGGCGGCGGGCGCGGACACGCGCTGGCATGGAAAGTCGCACAATCGCCGCGCGTCACCCAGGTGTTCGTCGCGCCGGGCAACGCGGGCAGCGAGCGCGAACCGAAAACCGGCAATATCGACATCAGGGCCGACGATATCGCGGCCTTGCTGGATTTCGCCCGTCGCGAGCGCATCGATCTTACCATCGCCGGGCCTGAAGCGGTGTTGGTGGCGGGGGTGGGCGATGCGTTCACGGCTGCCGGTCTAAAGCTATTCGGCCCCAGCCGCGCCGCCGCGCAATTGGAAGGCTCGAAAGCGTTCGCCAAAGCCTTTCTCTCCCGCCATCGTATTCCCACCGCGCGCTTCCAGACGTTCACCGAACTTGAACAAGCCCGCTTTTATATCCGCGCCCAAGGCGCGCCCATCGTGATCAAAGCCGACGGCTTGGCCGCCGGCAAAGGCGTGGTGGTGGCGCAAACCGAGGCGGAAGCGCTGGCGGCGGCGGAATCGATGCTGACTGGCGCGGCCGTGGGCGCGGCGGGCAAGCGCATCGTGGTCGAAGAATGCCTGGCCGGCGAGGAGGCGAGCTTCATCGTCATGGTCGATGGCGAACAGGTGTTGCCGCTCGCCTCGTCGCAAGATCACAAGGCGCGCGACGATGGCGACCGCGGCCCCAATACCGGTGGCATGGGTGCCTACTCGCCCGCGCCGGTGGTCACCCCCGCGCTTGCCGAACGCATCATGCGCGAGATCATCCATCCCACGGTGCGGGGCCTGCTGACCGATGGTTGCCACTATCGCGGCTTTCTTTACGCCGGCCTGATGGTTGCAGGGGACGGCTCGCCCAAGGTATTGGAATACAACTGTCGGCTCGGCGACCCGGAAACCCAGCCGCTGATGATGCGCCTACGGACCGACTTGATTGAACTCTGCGAAGCCGCACTGGAAGGACGTTTGCACCGGACAGAAACACAATGGGACGCGCGTTGCGCGCTGGGCGTAGTGATGGCGGCGCAAGGCTATCCCGGCGTATACCGCAAGGGTGATGCGATCAGCGGTTTGGATGAAGCGGATGGCGAAGCGGTCAAAGTATTTCACGCCGGCACCGCGCGGGCGGGAAATGCCATCGTCACCAACGGCGGGCGGGTGCTGTGCGTCACCGCCTTGGGCGAGGGTATCGCGGAAGCACAGCGGCGAGCCTACCAAACGGTCGGAAAAATCCACTGGCCGCGCGCGTTCTGCCGCACCGATATCGGCTATCGGGCGTTGCTGCGCCCATAAACTCCACGCCTAACGCCGCATCGAATCGAAAAAGTCGGAGTTGGTCTTGGTATTTTTCAGGCGTTCGAGTAGGAATTCCATCGCTTGCAGTTCGTCCATGGGATGCAAGAGCTTACGCAGCAGCCAGATCTTTTGAAGGTCGTTGGCATCGGTGAGGAGTTCTTCGCGGCGGGTGCCGGAGCGGTTGATGTTGATGGCCGGATATACGCGCTTTTCCGCGATCTCGCGCACCAGATGGATTTCCATGTTGCCGGTGCCCTTGAATTCCTCGTAGATGACCTCGTCCATGCGCGATCCGGTGTCGATTAGCGCGGTGGCGATGATCGTAAGCGAGCCGCCCTCCTCGATGTTGCGCGCGGCGCCGAAGAAGCGCTTGGGGCGTTGCAGGGCGTTGGCTTCGACGCCGCCGGTGAGCACTTTGCCGGAGGATGGCACCACGGTGTTGTAAGCGCGCGCCAAACGGGTGATGGAATCGAGCAGAATGACCACATCGCGTTTGTGCTCGACCAGACGCTTGGCCTTCTCGATGACCATCTCGGCGACTTGTACGTGGCGCGTCGCCGGTTCGTCGAAGGTGCTGGAGATGACTTCGCCGCGCACCGAACGCTGCATTTCGGTGACCTCTTCCGGACGTTCATCGATCAGCAGGACGATGAGATAGACCTCCGGATGGTTGTTCACTACGCTTTGCGCGATGTTTTGCAGCATCACGGTCTTACCGGCTTTGGGCGGAGACACGATGAGGCCACGCTGGCCTTTGCCGATGGGGGAGATCAGATCGATCACGCGTGCGGTGATATCTTCGCTGCTGCCGTTGCCGCGTTCGAGCTTCATCCACTCGGTGGCGTGCAGTGGCGTGAGGTTCTCGAACAGAACTTTGTTTTTTGAATTCTCCGGCGGCTCGAAGTTGATTTCGTTGACTTTGAGCAGGGCGAAATAGCGCTCGCCGTCCTTGGGCGGGCGAATCTTACCGCTCACGGTATCGCCGGTGCGTAGATTGAAACGGCGGATTTGGCTGGGAGAAACGTAGATATCGTCGGGGCCGGCGAGGTAGGAGCTGTCATCGGAGCGCAGAAAGCCAAAGCCATCTTGCAGGATTTCCAACACGCCGTCGCCGGAAATATCTTCGCCGTTCTTGGCTTGTGCTTTGAGGATGGAGAAGATGACATCCTGCTTGCGCGAGCGCGCCGCGCCTTCAATGTTGAGTTCTTCGGCGATGGTGATGAGGTCGGCGGCGGGTTTTTTCTTTAGTTCGGTTAAATTCATGGGATCGATTGATGTGATTACGCTAAAGTTACAGGGCAGGCCTGTGGGATTGAAACGGATGCTGGGGGGAAGCGCGCCGCGGCGCGGCGGAGGTGGTCAACGATTGACGTAGCGAATGTACAGTATCACGGCCAAATAGCGGCGTCCACCCCCAGAACGCCGCCTTGTCGCGTATCGCTTAGAGATGGCCGTCCAGGAAGGCGGTCAACTGGGATTTGGACAGTGCGCCGATCTTGGTCGCTTCGACGCTGCCATTACGGAACAGCATCAGCGTTGGAATGCCCTTGATATTATAACGGGGCGGAGTCACGGGATTATCGTCGATGTTAAGCTTGGCGACTTTGAGCTTATCCGAATATTCGTCGGAAATCTCATCCAGAATCGGCGTGATCGCTTTGCAAGGGCCGCACCATTCAGCCCAATAATCAACCAGAACGGGTTTTTCCGACTTGAGCACTTCTGTTTCAAAGGTATCATCGGTGATGTAGACAATTTGACTGCTCTGACTACTCACGGTGTGGTCTCCTCAAGGATCGTCGCTAGGGGACTGCCAGGAAACAGCGGTTGCAGGGACCGCCAATGAATAATCCTACCAAGGGGTGGGCGCCGATGCTATCGACAAACTGCTATAATGTTACCATTATACAATAATTTTCGTCCCGCTCTTTGCTAAGCAAAGCGAATTTAATCGATATTGTCATCCCTTACTGGGACAGCTTCAGGATCCATGGAAAATAGCCACCTCACCAATATTCCCTTCCGTTCTCTGCCCTTACACGATTCGCTGCTGGAAAGCCTGGAAGACTGCGGCTCGAGTACTGCACACCGATTCAGGCAGCCACCCTGCTGCTCGCGATCGAAAAGCGCCGATGTCGCAGGACAAGCGCAAACCGGCACCGGTAAAACGGCGGCATTTTTGCTTGCGGCGTTCCATTATCTCATGACCATCCCCGTGGAAGAAGGCAAGGTCGGTCCTTGGGCCATCATCCTCGCCCCGACCCGGGAATTGGCGATTCAAATCCACCGCGATGCGGAGGTCTTGGGCCAATACACCGGTCTGCGCTTCGCCGCCGTGTACGGTGGAACCGGCTATGAATCGCAACGGCGCAAGCTCGAAGAGGGCGTCGATATGATCGTCGGAACGCCCGGACGCATCATCGATTATTACAAGCAGAATGTATTTAGCCTCAAAAACATCGAAGTCGTGGTCATCGACGAAGCCGACCGCATGTTCGATCTCGGTTTCGTGTCCGACATCCGCTATCTGCTGCGGCGCATGCCAGCCGCCGACCGGCGCTTGAACATGCTGTTCTCCGCGACCCTAGCAGCACGGGTGATGGAACTCGCTTACGAGCACATGAACAACCCGCAGGTCATCAAGATCGAGTCTGACCAAGTCACCGCCGATAAAATCCGGCAGAGCCTGTATCACGTCTCTGCCCACGACAAGATTGCCCTGCTGATCGGACTCATGCGCCAGCACACGCCGAAGCGCACTCTGGTGTTCGTCAACACCAAGCGCGCCGCCGAGCAGGTCAGCGGCTCTTTGCTGGCCAACGATTTCGAGACCGGCTTGCTATCCGGCGATATCCCGCAGACCAAGCGCGAACGACTACTTGAGCAGTTCCAGCGCGGCGATCTGCCGATTCTGGTGGCAACCGATGTGGCGGCGCGCGGCTTGCACATTCCGGAAGTCAGCCACGTCATCAATTACGATCTGCCGCAGGATCCTGAAGATTATGTCCATCGTATCGGCCGCACCGCGCGCATCGGCGCCAGCGGCGACGCGATCAGCCTAGCGTGCGAGGCCTATGTGTTTTCACTACCCGACATCGAGGATTTCATCGGCCAAAAAATCCCGGTTCTGCCGATCACCGACGGATTGCTAGCCGAGGTCAACACGCCTAAACGGCATGAGCGGCGCGATTCGGGCTCGGGTGATCGCCAGCGGCGTGGCGGGCGCAGACGTGGCTCTTCGGCACCGCGCCCTCTTTCTTGAGTGTGCCATCGGTTTTTTCGCAAAAGTGTGACAAAAGTCACAGCCAGAACCACAATGATTGTGCCACCCTAGCGCGTGCGGACTTTGTCAAGCGCGAAGTTCGCAGCCTTTCGCGACCCATTCAGTGGTCGCGTTTATCCTCCTGGCTTCGGCGGCCTTACGAGGTCGCCGTCTTTTGTGCTCTGGCTCGATGCCGCCAATCCGGACTGAGTCGGCTACCGCTCGGATGGCGCACCGAGGAGCTCATCGAGCCCGTGCGCAAAAGACAGATGGGCGTCCAGCGCGAAAACATTGCATAATCGCGTAGGGTCGCCGTAGGAATGGCGAATGTCGCCTTGGCGCGCGGCAGCGTATTGCACGGGCGGCGCCTCGGGAAAGCGTGAGCGGCACAGTGCGATAACCCGATTGAGCGAGGTCGCCACACCGGTACAGACATTGTAGCGGTCGCTGGCTATGCCATCGGTGAGTAGCGCGCGGATATTGATCGCGGCGACATCTTGACGGAAATGAAGTCGCGGGTCTGTTCGCCGTCGCCATATACGGTGATCGGCAGGCCGGCTCGAAAGCGCTGGGTGAAGATCGACAGCACCCCAGAATAGGGCGAGCGCGGATCTTGCCGCGGGCCGTAAACATTGAAATAGCGTAAACAAACAGCCGGTAGCCATAGCTTGCGGCATAGCCCAACAACATCACTTCGGCGGCCAGCTTGGCCGCGGCGTAAGGGGAAAGCGGCCGGGTCGGGCTGGATTCTCGACACGGTAGATCGCTGGTATCGCCGTAGACCGCCGCCGAGGAAGCAAACACGATGCGCACGCCGCCGTATTCCACGCACAATCGCGCCAATAGATCGCCTGCCGCCAGGTTAGCATGGTAGTTGTAAGCCGGGTCTTTGAAGCTTTCCGGCACGCTGACCAATGCGGCGAGATGGAGCACGCCGCCTGGGCGAGAGCGCTGGAACAGCGAGCGCATGGTGGTTTCGTCGCCTGCGTCGGCTTCGATAAACTCGAAGCCGGGCGAGGTGAACGCGGCGGCGAGATTGGCCAGATGTCCGGAACGCAGATTATCGACGCCGATCACCCGCCGGCCGGCGGCGAGTAACTGATCGACTGAATGGCTGCCGATGAAACCGGCGGCGCCGGTGACTAGATAAGGTGGACTCACGGTGATGCTGTGACCTCATAGCGATGGATGAAGGGTTACGTTGCCAAATTGTAAACGGTTGTCACGTTGCTACAGAGCTATTTTGGCGTGCGCCGAGGTTGGGCGGGTTGGAGCGCCAACAGTGGCGCAGCTTGCTGAGTTGGAAGGAGCGCGAAACGCTCAGCCAGGGCGAGGTAAGGCATATTACTTGCTATTCATTTTCGGTGCATTCTGAGTGATGGAAAATCAAGATGGTGGATCAAGCAACCGTTCTAATTGTGGATGATCAAGAGATTAATCGCGAGATCCTCGAAGCGATGCTATCCTCGGAAAATTACCGCTTATTGTTTGCCGCTTCCGGGGCCGAAGCGCTCAAGATCCTGGATGACAATACCGTTGATGTTTTACTATTGGATGTGATGATGCCGGGCATGGATGGTTACGAAGTCTGCCGGCGCATCCGCGCGACGGCGGCTTTGGCCGATCTTCCCGTCGTCATGGTGACGGCTTTGGATGACCGCCGATCACGACTTCACGGTATCGACGTGGGCGCCGATGATTTCATCATCAAACCGGTCGATAAGGATGAGCTCCGCGCGCGCGTGCGCGGCATCACCCGCCTCAACCGCTACCGCCGTCTGTTGGAACAATCGCAGCGCTTGGCTTATCTGGAAGCGTACGATCCGGTCACCGATTTGCCCAATCGCCAGCTATTGACCGCCAAACTCGGGCATAACCTGCAACAGGCCGCGCTCCATAAGAACTACGTGGCGGTCTATTGTATCGGTTTCGATGTACGCATGGTCAATTTTGCGTTCGGGGTTGAATTCAGCGAACGGCTGTTGCGTATGATCGCCGATCGGCTCAGCCACGACGTCACCTCGGATATCACGGTCGCCCGCTTCAGCGATGACCGCTTTGTCATCGTCCGTTCGTTCGAGCCCTCCATCCACGAGGTGGACCTGTTCGGACAGCGGATCAGCGCGCTATTGCGACGGCCATTTCCCATCGGCGAGCAGGAATTACGGGTAAGCAGCAGCACCGGCATTTGCGTGTTTCCGCCGGATGGCCACAAACCGGAAACCCTGCTGGCCAACGCCGCTATCGCGATGGAGCGCGCCAGGCAGCAATCCCGTGGCGGCTACCAGTTCTTCGCCGCCGAGATGAACGCCACCGCGGTCGAACGCATTACCCTGGAAGCCGAGTTGCAGCGCGCCCTCGACAATCACGAGCTCAGGCTGTTCTATCAGCCCAAGATTGACTTGAACAGCGACGCCATGATTGGGTTGGAGGCATTGCTGCGCTGGCAACATCCGCAGCGTGGATTGTTGACACCCACGCATTTCATCGGCATCGCCGAAGAGACCGGCCTGATCGAACCCGTCGGCGAGTGGGTCCTGCGTGAAGCCTGCCGCCAGATCAAGCGCTGGCGCGGACAAGATTTGTTTCCGGGAATACGCGTGGCCGTGAACGTCTCCAGCACCCAATTCCATCGCCACGATCTGGCAAAGACGATGCGCCAGATATTGGAAGAGAGCGGTATCGAGGGCGATGCGCTCGAGCTGGAATTGACGGAAAGCGTGTTGATGCCCGACCGGCGCGACGACAATCACGATGTACTGGCGACGCTCGAAGAACTCAAGGCGCTTGGCTTGCACCTGTCGATCGACGACTTCGGCGTGGGCTACTCCTCATTGGATTATTTACGCCGCTTTCCGGTCGATTCCTTGAAAATCGACCGCTCATTCATCAGCGGTCTGCCCGTCAATAACGACGTCGCCCTGGCGACCACCATCATCGATCTAGCGCACAATCTCAAACTCAAAGTGATCGCCGAGGGCGTGGAAACGCAGGCGGAAACCGAATTCTTGCGCTCGCGCAACTGCGATCAAGGGCAAGGCTATCTCTATGCCTACCCGATGCCGCCGGAGCTGCTGGAAACCTGGTGGCACGAGCGTAATCGCGATTGATCGCATCCCGCGGCGGAATAGGCGTGCTCAACTCGATCGCCGTAACCGCGCCCGCTGGATGGCGGCGCGCACCTGAGCCGGCGCGGTGCCGCCGAGGTGATCGCGGAAGGCGTGGTAGCCACAGAAGCAACTTACATCCCGGTGTGCGCAACGGCGTGATGTGATTTGGGGTGGACGCTACCCACCGAACCGGGCCGTCCTTTACTGAATCCTTACTAAAATCTTACGCTTCCCTTATGACTCCCTATCTTCGCGTTGGCTATTGTAACGCCCGTCGTTCTATGCGACTCCCCTACGAAAGTCACGGGTCATGCCGGCTTTTGAATTGAGTTTTCTACCATTGAGGTGTGCCATATGCCAGCCATTTCGCTTGTGTCCTACGAAGGGAGCACGGAAATCGTGCCAACTCAGTCATACCAGGGCGGTACCGTCGCTTTGGCCTTAGACCCCTATAAGGGTGATCCAGCGCGTAACGCAGCGCAAAAAGCCGTGTCAAATTTAATGAAGATGCTGGATGACATCGCGCTGGAGAACGCAATCGACAGCGCATTTGCGAAACTAGAGCCAAACATCATCGCTGGAATCAATGGTTGGGCAGACAATAACGCTGACGGCAGATGCTATCTTCCCAGCGCTGTCGGAGTGCTCATCCATCTCATTTACTACCAATACAACGCACCAATCGGACAGAAGGGCCCAAAGCGCTTCGTCGATATGTTCATTGGGGACTACGGTACTAACGCCAGTGAGGTTGTTGTCCGATATATGGGCACGCCAGGCTATTACCCTGTCGGACCCGCCAATACCAAGACGATTTGGCGCTTCATGTGGTACACGCTCTGAAAGCGCAAGGGGCGCAGCAAAGCCATCCGAGGATTACACCGCCGCGCATGTCGTCCTATCTGGCCAATCGCTCCCGCGCCCGCTGGATGGCGGCGCGCACCTGAGCGGGCGCGGTGCCGCCGAGGTGATCGCGGGCGGTGACCGAACCCTCCAGGGTCAACACGGCGTAGACGTCGGCCTCGATTTGCGGCGCCAATGCCTGTAATTCCTCCAGCTTCAGTTCGGCGAGATCGCGTTTACTCTCGACCCCGAGCCGCACCGCCTTGCCCACTGCTTCGTGGGCGTCGCGAAACGGCAAGCCTTTGCGCACCAGATAATCGGCGAGGTCGGTGGCGGTGGCGTAACCTTTTTGCGCAGCCCGGTACATGTTCTGGCGTTTCGGGCGGATCGCCGGCGTCATGTCGGCGAACGCGCGCAAGCAGCCGAGCACCGTGTCGATAGTGTCGAACAGCGGTTCCTTGTCTTCCTGATTGTCCTTGTTATAGGCGAGCGGCTGGCCCTTCATCAGGGTGAGTAGCGCGATCAGATGGCCGTTGACGCGCCCAGTCTTACCGCGCACGAGTTCGGGCACGTCGGGATTTTTTTTCTGCGGCATGATGCTGGAGCCAGTGCAGAAACGATCGGGCAGCTCGACGAAATCGAATGGCGTCGAAGTCCATAACACCAGTTCCTCGGAAAAACGCGACAAATGGGTCATGAGGAGCGCAGCCGCCGCGCAGAATTCGATGGCGAAATCGCGATCGCTCACCGCATCCAGCGAGTTCTCGGCGGGCCGGTCGAAGCCGAGCAAATCGGCGGTATAAGCGCGATCGATGGGATAGCTGGTGCCGGCCAGCGCCGCCGCGCCCAGCGGCATGACGTTGGCGCGTTTGCGGCAATCCTGAAAGCGACTCTTGTCGCGTTCCAGCATCTCGAACCAGGCCATCAAATGATGGCCGAAAGTGACCGGCTGGGCAATCTGCAAATGGGTGAAGCCGGGCATGATGGTGGCGGCCTCGGCCTCGGCCAAATCCAAAAGTGCGCGCTGCAAGCGCTCGATCTCCCGCAGGCAGGCGACGATGGCTTCACGGAGGTATAAGCGCACGTCGGTGGCGACCTGGTCGTTGCGCGAACGCCCGGTGTGCAGGCGCTTGCCGGCAATGCCGATGCGCTCGGTGAGGCGCGCTTCGATGTTCATGTGAACGTCTTCTAGCGCCACCGACCAGTCGAACGTACCATGCTCGATTTCGGCACGAATCTGGCCGAGGCCGGCAATAATGGCGTCGCGATCCGCCGTGCTCAGCACCCCGATTTTGGCGAGCATGCGAGCGTGCGCGATCGAACCTTCGATATCGTGCCGATACAAGCGCTTGTCGAAGTCGACCGACGCCGTGAACGCGGCGACGAAAGCATCGGTGCTTTCGCTGAAGCGCCCGCCCCAGGTCTGGCTGGTCTTGTCCTTGCTCATGCGGTTTCCCCCTTTCTCCATCGCGTTGACAAAGATTGACAGTATACAAACGCCGGTCATGGGTGACAGCCACCCGGTGCTCAGGTAACCTCTAGCGCCATGAACGCCAAACTCCTTCGCATCGCCACCCGCAAAAGCGCGCTGGCGTTATGGCAGGCCGAACATGTGGCCGCGCGCCTGCGCAGCGCACATCCCGGCCTCGACGTCGAACTGGTCGGCATGGTCACGCGCGGCGACAAAATCCTCGATGCGCCGCTCGCCAAGATCGGCGGCAAAGCGCTGTTCACCAAGGAGCTCGAAGAAGGCTTACTGGCCGGCCAAGCCGACCTCGCCGTGCATTCACTGAAAGATGTGCCGGTCGAGTTCCCGCCAGGCTTGGCGCTCGCGGCGGTTCTGGAGCGCGAGGATGCGCGTGATGCCTTCGTGTCGAAACGCTACCGCCATCCCGACGAGCTGCCGGCGCGGGCGCGCGTCGGCACTTGCAGCCTGCGCCGCCGCTGCCAGTTGGCGGCGCGCTATCCACGGCTGCAACTCATCGATTTGCGCGGTAACGTCGATACCCGCTTGAAAAGCTCGACGCCGGCGAGTTCGACGCCATCATCCTCGCCGCCGCTGGCCTCATCCGCCTGGGCTGGCCGCGCGCATTACCTATTATCTGGAGCCGGAGATCAGCTTGCCTGCCATCGGCCAGGGCGTGATCGGCATCGAATGCCGTACCGCCGATGAGGAGGCGCGCGGCTTGCTGGCGGCGCTAAACGACCCCCCCACCCAGCTCCGGGTCAGGGCCGAGCGCGCCATGAACGCACGCTTGCAGGGAGTTGCCAGTACTGCTCGCTGGCTACGCGGAACTCAACGACGATGTTCTGTATCTGCGCGGTTTAGTGGGAATGCCCGATGGCAGCCGCATCGTGCGCGGCGAACGGCAGGGGCCTGCCAGCGAACCGGAACGATTAGGCGCCGCGCTTGCCGAAGACTTACTGACGCGCGGCGCAGACGCCATCCTGGCCGCGGTTTATTCTTGAAAGGGGGAGCATACGATGAGCGCCGAAGCCCACTCCGCGAGCTGGTGGTATAAATTGGACGTCGTCCGTAAGTTCCTGGTCAGCTTGATCTGGATCGCGGTCATCGCCGTCATTCTGGCGACGGTTGGTAAATATCTCTCGTTCAAGGGCGCCGACACCCGCATCGCCGCCAAGGCCAGCGAACCCAAGTACGTGCCGGTCGCCGACCCCATTCCCTATGACAACGTGGATAAAGACATCGTGGCGGCGCTTCACGCCGCGCGTCAGGACGCCGAGGCGTTCGCCACACGCGAAATCGATGCTTGGAATGGCCAACTGATGCAGCGCGTCGATAATGATTTTCTGGACTGGTATTTCGGCTACTGGAATCAGACCAAGATCGGCCTGACAGGCCTGTATCATGAAGCCGCGCATTGGGTTTTCGACGATCACCCTACCGCTTCCGAAGAAATCACCGAGGAAATCCAGAGCGAATTCGCCAATCGCGTGTTACGCCCGCAAATCGCGCAGCTCGAACTCGAACGCATCGCGCGCGAGACCATGAACCATTATGTCACTTCGCTCCAGCAAAAACTTCAGGCGATCCCTGACAAATACAAGATTCCGCAGGCCGATTGGGAGCGCTATCTGAACGACATCGCGGTGCTATCCGCCGGCGTCGAGGGCAGCCGGGAGGTGCCTTTGTCATTGAAAACGCTGTACGCCTCGGGCGCAGGCGGCGCCGTGTTACTGGCGAGCAAGTTGAATGTGCTGATCGGCAAAATCGGCGGCAAAGTGATGGCGAAATCAGCGGGTAGCGCCGCCGCGCAAGTGGCCTCCAAGACCGGGGCGAAAGTCGCGGCGAAAGCGGGCGGCAAGCTGCTCGGGCCCATCATCGGCATCGGCATCTTGCTGTGGGACGCCTGGGATCACAATAAGACCAAGGAAGAAAACATGCCGATCATGCGGCAAAATTTCACCGATTACTTTGTCCAGCTCAAGGATTCCTTGCTGCATGACCCCCAAGCCGGCATCATGACGACGATCAGCGAGATGGAAGGCAACATGGTGTCGGCCATCACCAACAAGCGCAAAGCCTGAGCAGCGCTGACGACACTCGTGCGGTAAGCGGACCATGGTCGTGCATTCTGGACACAGCGTCTTGCATGACAAAAATATCCTCGTCACCCGTCCCGCGCTCCAAGCCGAGGGACTATGCGCTTTACTGGAAGCCGAGGGTGCGAACCCGATCCGGTTTCCGACCCTGGAAATTTTGCCGCCGCGCGATCCGCAAGCCGCCGCCCGGGTCATCGATCAATTGGCTCGATTCGACCTCGCCATATTCATCAGCGCCAATGCCGTCGAACACGCCCTGCCGCTGATCCAGCAGCTTATCACGCCGCGCCTCAAACTCGCCGTGGTGGGACAAGCATCGGCGCGGGCTTTGGCCGGATTTGGCTACGCGCCGCACATCGTGCCGGCCAGCGATTTCAGTAGCGAGGGCTTGCTCGCGGTGCCCGCCTTGCAAGCGCTGCAAGGCAAGCGCATTGTGATTTTCCGCGGCGAGGGCGGGCGTGAACTCCTGGCTGAAGCCCTGCGCGCGCGCGACGCCGACGTAGTTTACGCCGAAGTCTACCGGCGCTCCGTACCCGCCCTAGACCCCGCGCCGCTCATCGCGCGCTGGCACCGCGGTGACATCGATGCCGTCACCGTTACCAGCAACGAAGCACTGCAAAACTTGTTCGCGATGATCGGCGCGGATGGCCAGCAATGGCTGCGCACGACGCCGCTGGTCGTGGTCAGTGCGCGCGCGCGCGCGCTGGCGCAGACGCTTGGCGTGCGCGCGCCGGTCGCGGAGGCGGAGGCGGCCAGCGATGTGGCCATCGTCGCGACACTGCGCAAGCTGCTCGGATAAGCGGCGTTGGGTTTAGTCGTCCGGCAATCAGCGCTGACGCCACGGATGTGAACGTCACCCCACACGCTTCCCTCGCCCGTTTTGCGTGGCTTTCCATCGGCGCGGCCCTCGCCACGATTACGCTCAAAGCCCTGGCGTATTATCTGACCGATTCGGTCGGCCTGTTGTCGGATGCGCTGGAATCGATGGTTAATCTGGTGGCGGCTGTGCTGGCCTTGGTCGTGATCAACGTGGCGGAGCGCCCACCCGATGAGGATCACGAATACGGCCACACCAAAGCCGAGTATTTTTCCAGCGGCGCGGAAGGGACGCTGATCCTCGTTGCCGCGCTCGTGATCATCGCCACCGCCGTTCCCCGTTTCATCCATCCTCACCCTTTGACGCGGATCGATACCGGCATCATCGTGTCATTGCTGGCCTCGGCGGTGAATTTCGCGGTGGCACGCCTGCTCATCCGGATTGGCCGTGAGCGCCATTCCATCGTTCTCGAAGCGGATGGCGCGCATCTGATGACCGATGTCTGGACTTCGCTAGGCGTGATGATCGGCGTCGGCCTGGTGGCGCTGAGCGGCTGGCTGTGGCTCGATCCGCTGATTGCGATCCTGGTGGCGGCCAATATCATTTACACGGGGGTTCACTTCCTGTGGCGCTCGATCGCGGGATTGATGGATGCCGCCATTCCGCGCGAACAGCGCGCGGCGATAGAGGCGATCCTGGCGCGTTACCGGCAAACCGATGGCGTGCGCTTCCATACCTTGCGCACCCGCCAATCGGGAAGCCGCGGTTTCGTTTCGTTTCACATCCTGGTGCCGGGGACTTGGACGGTGCAACACGGGCAGGAACTGGTGGAACGCATCGAAGCCGAGGTTCACGCCACCGTACCGAATCTTCATCTACTCACCCATCTGGAATCGCTGGATCATCCGGCGTCATGGCGGGATATGGGCCTTGATCGCAAACCCTGACTTTGGACGCATCCAAAGCTATACCTTCACGGCGCGCATAGCTGTTGTGCACGAGTATGATACCGGTATCGTCGGGGTGGGTTTTATAATGGGGTAGCGGCAACCCATTTGCACTGCGCGAACTACCGTTGCCGTATTCAAATCGTTTGGAGAGGTTTATCATGACTTTTTTCCGTCTTCGGCAGTACGTCATCCATCTCCTGCTCGTGGTCGCCGCGCTGACCTTGGGATCGCTGGCATGGGCACAAGCCAACACCGAGCCAACCGCTGGCGCGGCGGCGCTCGACGGCTACGACCCGGTTGCGTATTTCAAGGAAGGCAAGCCGGTGCGTGGCAGAGCCGATTTTCAGGTCAGCCATGGCGGCTCGACTTATTACTTCGCCAGCGCCAACGACCGCAGCGCATTCTTGGCAAACCCTGATGCCTATAAGCCGCAATACGATGGTTATTGCCCGATTGGTCTACCACGGCGCGAAGCGCCGTGGCAATCCGGAGAGTTTCGCGATCATCGACGGCAAACTCTACCTCACCGAAAACAAATGTGGGTGGACGAGCTGAAGAAAGACGCGCCACGCTATATCACCCAGGCCGACGCCATCTGGGCGCGCATCAAATCCGGTGGCTGAGCGGCGACCCACGGACGACGCATCATGAAATTCGCGATGCAAACGGCGGTGCTGCCGGAGCTCGATCGCCTAGGAGTTGTCCGCAAGCTCCAAGCGCACGGCTATGATGGCGTAGAGTGGCGGGTGCACGAGGACTATCACGTCGCGCCCTCCGAATTGCCTGGGAATGCGGCGGCGATCCGGTCCTTGGTCGCCGACCATGGCCTCGAAGTGGCCTGCATGATGACCTATCTGCCACTCGCCGACCTCGACGCCCATCGCCGCGTCGCCGAAGCCTGCGCCATCCTTGGGTGCCCGCGCTACCGCCCGGGCGCGATGCTGTACGATGACAGCCGGCCCTATGCCGAGCTCCAGCGCGAGGCAATCGCGCAGCTCGCCGCCATCATCGACGCCATCGCCCCGCTCGGCGTCAAACCGGTGATCGAAACCCATTTCGGCACGCTCGCACCGAGCGCGAGCCTCGCCCGGCGATTGGTCGAGCATTTCAGCCCCACGCAGATCGGCGTCAATTTCGACCCCGCCAATATGATCATCGAAGGGCGCGAGGATTGGCGCATGGCGTTGGATTTCCTCGGGCCTTATCTCGATTATGTGCATGTCAAGAACATCGCCTGGATCGAAGAAAACGGCCGTTGGCGCTGGGTGTTCACTGCGCTTGGCGAGGGCCAGGTCGATTGGCGCGAGATCATGCGCTTGTTGCGTGCGGCGGGCTACGATGGTTATCTGTCTTTCGAGAATTTTTATCGCGTGCCGATGACCTCCAAGGGCTACATCGGCGAAGATCTCGTCCAGCGGGTCGAGCGTTTCCGCGACATCGACCAGCGCCTGGCCGAGGATTTGGCCTTCATCCAGCAATGCAGGCAGGGGGAATCATGAACGATACACCGCTCGCCGCGCCGGTTCGGCAAACCGCTTCCGCTTCCGCCGGTTGCGCTTTCCTAGACGGGCGTTTCTGTGCCTTGGAAGACGCCAAAATTTCGATTTTCGACTGCGGCTTCCTACGCTCGGATGCTTGCCAGGACACGGTGTCGGTATGGAACGGCATGTTCTTCCGCCTGGATGACCATCTTGCGCGCTTCGAGCAATCGTTCAAGCTGCTCAGGATGCAATGCCCGTATCCGCTCGCCGAGGTGAAGCGCCTCTTGCTCGAGGGCGTGGGCCGTAGCGGTTTGCGCGAAGCTTACGTGCAAATGATCATGACCCGCGGGCGCATGCCGATCGGCAGCCGCGATCTGCGCCTGTGCAAGAATAACTTCATGGTGTTCTTCATTCCCTATCTGTCCATCGCCCAGGGCGAGGCGGCGCAGCGCGGCCTGCACCTCGTCGTGGTCAAGCGCCGCCGGCTGCCGCCGGAAACGGTCGCCTCCGAGATCAAGAATTACCATTGGATCGATTTCGACCTGGCGCTGCTCGACGCTTACGAGCGCGGCGCCGACACCTGCGTACTGACCGATGCCACCGGTCATATCGCCGAAGGGCCGGGATTCAATGTCTTCGCCGTGCTCGGTGGCAAACTGGTCACGCCCGACTACAACGTGCTGGCCGGCATCACCCGCAAGACCGTGTTCGAGCTTGGCGCCGAACTCGGTGTCGGCGCCGAAATGCGCCGCTTGGAACCCGCCGAACTGCACGCCGCCGAAGAGATTTTCCTGTCCAGCACGGCGGGTGGTATTGTGCCGGTCACCCGCCTTGAAGGCCGGTTGGTCGGCACCGGCCAGACCGGCCCTGTTACCGCGCGCCTGCGCGATCTCTATTGGGCCAAGCGCAACGCCGGCTGGTACGCACGCCGGTCACTTACCCAGCCTGATCCATCTCCCCTTATTGCTGCTGTCCACCGGCCGGCGCCGGGCGCGGTTTCTCGCCGCTCGACGCTGGCGCTGCTGGCGTGGCGGCGGGGGCCGATTCGCCGGTGCGGCGGTGGGGGCTGGTGTTGCTGGCGCGGCGGCGGGGGCCGATTCCGCTGGTGCGGCGGTGGGGCCGGTCTCGGTGCCGGTCGTGGCTGCTCGCCACTCGGCAGGGCATTGTTGGCAGGGGCTCGCTGGAGCAGCAGGTTCCGCGGGCGCCGGCGCTGGGCGTGGTTGCTCACTCGTGGAAGCCGGCGTTTCGGGCGCAGGCTGAGGCTGTTCCGTGGCAGGCGCCGGTGTTTTGGGTGCCGGCGCGGTAGGTGGACAGGCAGGGCAGCGTTGGGCAGCGTGGGCGGCGCCGGGGTTTGGGAGTCGCTGCTTTTTTGGGCGCGGCCTGCGGCGGCTCGCCGAGCGTCGATTCGCCGCAGGGTCCTTTGACCCTGGCGATGATCAGATGGCCGGGGCTATCGGCGCGTAGGCTCGACGGCGGTGTCGATAAATCGATGGGGGGCGTCGTGTAAGTTTTCGCCACCCCTTTATCATCCACCCAGTAGTAGCAGAATTGGTCCGCGAGCGCTGGGGAGATGGATAATCCGACGAGAAACAAGCTGCCAATACGGGTTTTCATGGTTGTCGTTCGCTCGATATCCCTAAGTACCGGCGATTATAGTGAACGATTACTTTTAACTCATCAACCGGATGGGTATTTTTGGCCTTATTTTGGCAAGGTCACGCAGGCTTTACGCCGGCGACGCCGGCCTCGACCGCGAAGCTGGCGCGGGTCGCCAGCGGTGCTCCAGGGCGGCTCACGTAATCGACGGTGCGAAAATGCGTGATCCAGCGCGCGGGCGTGACCTCGATGCTCAGATAACCGCGTTGGTCGTTGAAAAACTTGATGTGTGGATTGGCGGCCAGCAGCACGGGCGTATCGGGGCGGGTGTCCGAACCGTCGCCATTCGATGTGATCGACGTACCGACGAACTCGGCGCCAACGATCGGCGCATCGGGGGCGTCGAAATCAGCCAGCAGATTGCCTGCGTAATGGCTGTGGGCGTCGCCCGCCAACACCACGGGGGCGATCCGGCGCTCTTGGAAAAAGTTCAACAGCCGCTGGCGCGCGGCGACGTAGCCATCCCATTTATCCATTTCATAGCGCCCACGCTGGGGATCGGGGTCGCGGTCGCGCTGCATCATCATGACCTGCTGGGCAAGCGTGTTCCAGCGCGTGGCCGAGGCGGCGAGGCCCTCCAGCAGCCAGCGTTCCTGCTCGGCCCCGAGCATCGTCGCGCGCGGGTCGATGGCCGCAGGGCAACGCGCCTGGCCGCCGTCGCCGCAGGGTTGATCGGTGCGAAACCGGCGGGTGTCGAGCACATGGACCGCCAACAGGTCGCCGAAGACCAGACGGCGATACAGGCGTAAATCCGCTCCCGGCAGCAGCATCGCACGGCTCAGCGGCATGTGCTCGTAATACGCCTGAAACGCGGCGGCGCGGCGCAGCAAAAACAGCGCTGGGTCGGTGTTGTCTTGATCGATGTCATTGGCCCAGTTGTTATCGACCTCGTGGTCGTCGTAGCTCATCAAGAACGGCGCGGAGGCATGGGCGCGCTGCAAATCGGGGTCGAGCTTGTAGAGCGCGTAGCGATTGCGGTAATCGACCAGGGTGTAGGCTTCGTCGGCGTCATGGGTGCGGGCGAGCGGCGCGCCGGGCTCGCCCGGCTGGCGCAGGCGATATTCGTAAATGTAATCGCCGTAATGAAAACGAAATCGAAATGCTCGTCGGCAAGATGGCGGTAAGCGGTAAAACCGTCTTCGTAACGCTGACAGCCGGCAACGCCGAAGCGCAGGCGCTCGACCGGCGAGCCCGGCGCGCGGGCGCGGTGCGGTGCGACCCACTTGGCTGCGTTCCGTTCCTACGGTGAATCGATACCTGCAATCCTGGCCCGGCTCCAACCCCGCCACTTCGACATGCACGCTGTGGCCGAGTTCGGGCGGCGCGATGGCCTCGCCCGCTTGCACGATGCGATTCATGCCGCCGTCGCTGGCGACTTCCCAACGCACCGCCAGTGGCTGCATCGGCATGCCGCCGCCGGCGAGCGGCTCCGGAGCGAGCCGCGTCCACAGTACCACGCCGTCGGGCAACGGTTCGCCGGAGGCGACGCCGAGGGTGAACGGATAGCGCCGGAAACCGGTTTGTGCCCGAAGGCGGCCGGGCAGGGCGAGTGCCATCCCGGCGGCGAGCAAAGCGCGGCGCGTCGGCATGGCGTCAAAATCCGCGCAGCGGCAGATCCACGGAACGCCGGAGCCAATTGTCTTCGGGATAAGCGCAGGCGCCGTCGATGACGTGCAGTGCATAGGCCTGACGCGAACGCGACGAGCGATTGGCGCCGCTCAAATGCGGCAACAAGCCGTCGAGCACGATGAGCGTGCCGGCGGGGGCTTCCAAGGGGATGGCATGGTCCAGCGGCCACGGGCTGGCGTCCCAAGTGTCCATGATCAATTCATCGCCCTGGTAGCGAAACCGCTGCTTCAGCGGATGGCGCCCAGGAATCGCCCACAGGCAGCCATTGTCGACGGTGGCGTCCTCGAGCGCGAACCAAAAACCCATGCAGCTCAAGGGCTCGGTATAGAGAAACGTGGAATCCTGATGACAGGTCACTTCGCCGCCGATGTAGGGTTGCTTGAAAATAATCATGGATTGCAGCAAGCGCGGCTCGGCGACGGCAAGGCTGCGCGCCAATGCGGCGAGCCTGGGGGCACGGGAAAAACGCTCGAACACCGGGTCGAGGTCGTGCAGCGCGTGACCGATTTTGTTGATCGATTGTTCCTTGGCTTGCTTGAGGCAGCCGCACTGGTCGAATGCCTCTTCCTCGAAGAAAAAACGGATCTTGTCGCCCGAGGTTTTGAAGTAGTCGGTGGTTGTATGCGTTTGCGCCTTGGCCGAAAAAACGGCCGCGAAATCGCTGGGGGAAAACGCTGCGACCAGCGCTTGGGCGCGCGCCATCAACTCGGCGCAAACGCCGGGTTCGATGAAATCTTCCAGAATCAGGCAACCGTCGCGGGCAAACGCGGTTTGCATGGCCGGGTCAAGCTGGCCGTCAGGCGGGGCTTGGAAGCGTGGCGGAAGCGGATGCATGGCGCGGCCTGTCTGGCGATGGCTGACGGGTGCACGGAATCTTGCACGATTATCAAAGAATACGCGATTTCTGTAAAATCCGCCGTATCCACGTCCGCCCGAGGCACCGAAATGCGTATCGCCATCGGCCAGTTATGGCAAGAAACCAATACCCTGAATCCGCTGCCAAGCACGCGCGCCGATTTCGAGGCGTTCGGCGTCTATCGGGGCGCGGAACTCATCGAGCGCATGGCCGAGACCAATGAACCCGGCGGCATGATCCAAGCCCTGCGCGGCTGGCCGGAGCGGCCGGACATCGTGGGATTGGCGCGGTTCGCGGCATGGCCGAGCGGTACGCTGGACACCGCTACTCTGGAATGGATCATGAGCGAGTTGCTGGATACTCTCACCAACGCCGGCCCGGTCGATGCGGTATTGCTCGCTCTGCATGGCTCGCTTGCCGCTGCCAGTTGTCCCGACGTCGAAGGCCGGGTGCTGAGGGCGGTGCGCGCCGCCATCGGCCCTGCCGTGCCGCTCGTCGCAAGCCTCGACCTGCACGCCAATCTGACGCCGGCGATGGTGAGCGCCGCCGATGCGCTAGTAGCGTATCATACCGTGCCGCACGTCGATGTGTTCGAGACCGGCGCCCGCGCCGCCGCGGTGCTACGCCGCATCCTGGTCGATGGCGCGCGCCCGGTCAGCGCCTGGCAGAAAGTGCCTGCGGTGCTCCCCGCGGAGCGCGCCAACACCGAGGCCGAAGCGGGGTTCGCGGTCGAGCGCAAGCGCCGCCTGCAGGCGCTGGAACGCGACCCCGTCGTATTGTCCGCCGGTATTTGCACCGTCCAACCCTGGCTCGACATCCCCGACCTCGGCTCCGCCGTTCTGGTATGCACCGACAACCAGCCGAAACTCGCTACCCAAGCGTGCGCGGAGTTGGCCCGCGAACTCTGGCGCACGCGCCATGAGTACAAGGCGGAACTGGTGACGGTGGAACACGCGGTTGCGCAAGCGCACCAGCTTGCCGACGGTCTAACCGTGCTGGGCGATGCGGGGGACGCGACCACCGCCGGCGCGCCTGGCGACAGCGTGTGGATTCTGCGCGAACTGCTCAAGTATTCCTGGCCGCGACCGGCGCTCGTCGCCATGATCGCGCCAGCGGTGGTGGACGAGGCCGAGCGCTTGGGTTCGGGCCAACGCTTCCGGTCGAACTCGGGGGGCGTGCGCGATCACCGTTTCGGCACCCGGATCACCGTCGATGCCATCGTCGAGCGGCTGTTCGATGCGCGCTTCGTAATCAACGGCCACCTGGGCAAAAATCTCGCCATCGACATGGGCCGTTCGGCGGTACTGCGGCAAGGCAATGTGCATGTCATCGTCACCTCGCGCAACGGGCCGCACTTCGCACCCGAATTGTTCCGCGCGGCGGGCTTCGATCCATTCGCGGCCTCGGTGGTAGTGGCGAAAAGTCCGCTCGGATTTCGCGCCGCCTATGAATCTCATGCACGGCAAATTTTCACGGTGCGTTCGCCCGGCTGCGCGCCGTCCGATTTCTGGACTTATCCATTTGCCGCGATCCCGCGACCGCTCTGGCCGTGGGATGAGATCGAGCATTGGGAGCCCGCGCCCACCCTCAGCGCTGCTCCTTGCCTTGCGCGCGAACAAGAGAGATAGCGGCCAACGCCTTGGCGATGGCAGCGGCGACGCGGGCATTATTCTCGACCAGCGCGAGATTGGCCGCGAGCGCCCGGCCCTTGCTCAATTCATTCAAGCGCTTCAAGAGGAACGGCGTGAGCGCCTTGCCTTTGACGCCCGTCGCCTCGGCTTCGGCTTGAGCGGCGCCGACCCAGGTTTCGACTTCGTGGTGGCTCAGCGCGGCAGTCTCGGGGATCGGCACGGCGATCAGCATTCCGCCCAGATTGAGGCTGCGATGCCGAGCGATCAAGCGGGCTGCGGCCTCGGGCGTATCGCTCCGCACATCGACCGTGAGCCCGGAGTCGCGCACATAAAACGCCGGGAAGCGGTCGGTCCCGTAACCGATGACGGGCACGCTCTGGGTTTCCAGGACTTCCAGCGTTTTCGGCAAATCCAGGATGCTTTTCGCGCCCGCGCATATCACCGCGACCGGCGTGCGACCAAGTTCGATGAGATCGGCGGAAATGTCAAAACTCATCTCGGCGCCGCGATGCACGCCGCCGATGCCGCCGGTGGCGAATACCGCGATGCCGGCCAAATGCGCGCAGATCATGGTCGCCGCCACGGTGGTCGCGCCATCGCAGCCTTGGGCGAGCACGGCGGCGAGGTCGCGGCGGCTGACCTTGGCGATAGCGCCGGCGCTGGCGAATTTTTCTAGCTCGGCGTCGGTCAAACCGATCTTGATGCGCCCGGCGCAAACGCCAATCGTCGCCGGCAGCGCGCCCGCTTCGCCGATCACGGTCTCCAGGCGGCGCGCGCAGTCCAGGTTGGCGGGCCAAGGCAAGCCGTGGGCAATGATCGTCGATTCCAGCGCCACCACCGGTGTGCCCATGGATAATGCGCGCTGGATATCGGCGCGGATGTCGAGACATGAAGAAATTGTCATGGTCTATTCGTACCGATCGGCCTGGCAATGTCTTAAAGCTAAACGATAATTAATCTTGTAACCGCGCGCTAGCTACGGAGCGCGGTGGTATGATGATTTTATTCGATGATGAGAGGCATCCTATGCTGGATTACGCGGAAGCTATACTGGAACAAGCGCTATCGCTATCGCCAAAAGACCGAGTGAGCTTGGTCGAGAAGCTCTTGGCGAGTCTTGATCAGCCCGATCCCGCCATCGATGCCTTATGGGCAACGGAAGCGGACGCTAGAATCACTGCCTATGAAGCGGGAGAAATAGACGCTATTCCTGCCGAGCAGGTGTTCGAGAACTACAAGAAACCTTGAAAATCAGTTTCTTAAAGCCGGCTGAGGAAGAATTAAGGCAAGCCATTGACTATTATGAAGCACACCAAACGGGCTTGGGCTTCGCGCTTTTCGAGGAAGTTTGGGCAGCGATAGAACGAATCGAACAACACCCCGAAGCATGGCAATCCATCAGTCAGCGTGCTCGCCGATGCCGACTCAAGCGCTTTCCGTATGGCGTCATTTACCAAATCCGCGTGGAAGAGATTTTGGTCGTGGCGATAGCCCATCTTCATCGCAAGCCAGGCTATTGGCGAAGTCGAATTTCGTAGACCCGGTCCATGTGTGACGCTGGGTCGCATTTCCCAACGCGCTTTAGAGGAGAATGACCGAATGCGCCTGCTGACGCTCGGCGTAACCATGACGCTATGTCTAGCCGCGCTGGCCCCCGCCAGGGCCGAGGACGTAAAACCCGTCCATGCCCTGGCCATGCACGGCGAACCCAAATACGGTGCGGATTTCCAGCATTTCGACTATGTCAACCCGGATGCGCCCAAGGGCGGCGAGGTCAAACTCTCCGCCATCGGCACGTTTGACAACCTCAATCCTTTCATCTTGAAGGGCGTCGCCGATGCCAGCATCGACGACTATACCTTCGATACCCTCACTGTCCAATCTCACGATGAGGCGTTCACCGAATACGGCTTGATCGCCGAAACCATCGAGATCCCTCCTGATCGTTCCTGGGTGGCGTATACGCTGCGCCCGGAAGCGCGTTTTCACGATGGCAGTCCGGTTACCGTCGAGGACGTGATCTTTACTTTTGAAACCCTGAAAAGCAAAGGCCACCCGTTTTATCGCGCTTATTACGCCAACGTCGAGAAAGCCGAGAAAGTCGGCGAACGCAAGGTAAAATTCAGCTTCAGCGGCGGTGTAAACCGTGAATTGCCGCTGATCATGGGGCAGATGGCGGTGCTTTCCAAGAAAGATTGGGAGGGCAAGAATTTCGAGGAAACCACCCTCAAGGCGCCGCTGGGGAGCGGGCCTTACCAAGTGAAATCTGTCGATCCGGGGCGCTCCATCACCTACGAGCGGGTGAAAGACTACTGGGCTGCGGATCTGCCCGTGAAACGCGGGCTCAATAATTTCGACACCATCCGTATCGACTACCGCGACAGAACGGTAACTTTGCAAGCGTTCAAAGCAGGCGATTACGATTTTCGCGCAGAGAGTGCCGCCAGGACTGGGCCACCGGCTATGACAGCCCCGTTTGCAAGGCCAATCAAAAGGAAGAAATCCGCAACGAAATCCCCACGGGCATGCAGGGTTTTGTATTCAACACGCGGCGCGAGTTTTTCAAGGACCCCTGAGTACGCGGAACGCGCTCGGCTACGCCTTCGATTTTGAGTGGTCGAATAAAACCCTGTTCTATGGCGCTTATACCCGCACCAAAAGTTATTTCTCCAACTCCGAACTAGCCTCCCAAGGATTGCCTCGGCCCCGAGGAGTTAAAAATACTGAACCTTTCCGTGGGCGTATCCCTGATGCAGTGTTCACCCAGGAGTATCAGCCGCTCTGGGTAACGGATGGCTCCGGCAATATCCGCGACAATTTGCGCAAAGCGTTTGATCTGCTCAAGGCGGCGGGATGGGTGGATCAAAGACAAAGCAGTTGGTAAATGAGAAGACCGGCCAGCCCATGGCGTTCGAGATTCTCCTGGACGAACCCGTGTTTGAGCGTATTGCATTGCCGTTCAAAAAGAATCTGGAACGGCTGGGCATTGATGCCAAAGCGTGCACTGTCGATGACGCGCAATTCACAAAGCGCGTCGAGAGTTTTGATTTCGACATGATTATCCATAGCTTCGGTCAATCGCTGTCGCCGGGCAACGAGCAACGCGATTACTGGAGTTCCGACAAAGCCGACGTGAAGGGCAGCCGCAATGTCATCGGCATCAAAGACCCAGTGGTTGACGAATGATCAACCCGTGATCGCGGCGCCTGACCGCGAAAGTCTGATTTTCCGCACCCGCGCCCTGGATCGAGTGTTGTTATGGGGCCATTACGTGATCCCGAACTGGCATATTCGCGCTTTCCGGGTGGCGTATTGGGACGAGTTTTCGCGCCCCAGGGTTTCGCCCGTTCCCTGGCGTCGATACTTGGTGGATAGACCTGGCCAAAGCCGCCACACTGGCGGAGAAGCGCAAACCCTGCGCTGATGCCGCCATGCTCGCCTACATCATCCGCCGCTTGTTGCTGATCATCCCTACCCTGGTGGGAATCATGGTGATCAATTTCTTTATCGTCCAAGCAGCCGGGCGGGCCGGTGGAGCGCACCATCGCCCTGATTCTGGTTCCGCCACCGACGCCACGGCGCGTTTCGGCGGCGGCGCGCAATCTGAAAACCGGCGCGGTCTTAACCACCGCTACCGGCGAAGCCAACAGCCAATATCATGGCGCACGCGGCATGGACCCGAAACTCATCAAGGAAATCGAAAAGCTCTACGGCTTTGACAAGCCGCCGTTCGAGCGTTTCTTGAAGATGATGAAGCAGTATTTGATGTTCGATTTCGGCAAGAGCTTTTATAGCGACCGCACCGTGGTGAGCCTGGTGCTGGACAAAATGCCGGTGTCGATCTCGTTGGGATTATGGGACATGCTGCTGATCTATCTGATCTCGATCCCGCTCGGCATCGCCAAAGCGGTGCGTGACGGCTCACGATTCGACGTGGCGACCAGCGCAGGGTGGTTATCATCGGTTACGCATTCCCAGTTATCTGTTTGCTGTAATTTTGATCGTGCTATTTTCCCGGCGTTTTCAGTGGTCCGCTGCGCGGCCTGCTCGAACAATATCAGGGGCAGGGTTTCAATGGATGCATACAAAATGCTGCTTGCATCTACGACTATTTTTGGCACATCACCCTGCCGGTCATCGCCATGGTCAGGCGATTCGCCAGCCTCACCATGCTCACCAAGAATTCGTTTCTCGAGGAGATCAACAAACAATATGTCACCACGGCGCGCGCCAAGGGCAACAGCGAACGGCGCGTGCTCTACCGTCATGTGTTTCGTAACGCCATGTTGATCGTGGTGGCGGGGTTTCCGGGCGCGTTCATTGGCATCCTGTTCACCAGCGCCATGCTGATCGAAGTGATTTTTTCCCTCAACGGATTGGGCTTACTCGGTTTCGAGGCTATTGTGAACCGTGATTACCCTGTCGTGTTCGGCACGCTGTATTTCTTCACTTTGATCGGCTTGTTGCTCAACTTAATCGGCGACCTGACCTATACGCTGGTCGATCCGCGCATCGACTTTGAGGCGCGGGAAGTCTGATCGATGAGCCCACTCAACCGCCGCCGCTGGGAAAACTTCAAAGCCAATCGCCGCGGTTACTGGTCGCTGTGGATTTTTCTGCTTCTGTCTTTGATGACTTTGCCCGCCGAATTCATAGCCAACGACAAACCGTTACTGGTGCGTTATGACGGCCAATTCTATTTTCCGGCACTAAAAGCCTATCCAGAGACGACATTCGGCGGGCCTTTCGAGACCGAGGCCGATTATTGGGACACCGAAGTGCAGTCCTTGATCGGCGAGAAAGGATGGATGCTTTGGCCGCCGATACCGTATAGCCACGATACCCATGTGAACCTTCCCGGCCCCGCGCCATCCGCACCCAGTGCGCTAAACTGGCTCGGCACCGACGACCAAGCGCGCGATGTGACGGCGCGGTTGATTTACGGGTTTCGCATCTCGGTGCTGTTCGGGCTTGCCCTCACCATTCTGAGTTCCATCATCGGCGTCGCCGCTGGCGCTATTCAAGGTTTCTTCGGCGGCTGGACCGATCTCCTGTTCCAGCGCTTCATCGAAATCTGGTCGGGGTTGCCCGTGTTGTATCTGCTCATTATTCTAGCCAGCATCGTCGAGCCCAATTTCTGGTGGCTGTTGGGGCTGATGCTGCTGTTCAGCTGGATGGCGCTGGTCGGCGTGGTGCGCGCCGAGTTCCTGCGCGCGCGCAATTTCGAGTATATACGCGCCGCGCGCGCGCTCGGTGTCAATAATCTCACCATCATGTTCCGCCATATGCTGCCGAACGCCATGGTGGCGACGCTCACCTTCATGCCCTTCATTCTCAATGGCTCCATCACCACGCTGACCTCGCTCGATTTCCTCGGCTTCGGCCTGCCGCCCGGTTCGCCTTCACTCGGTGAGCTGTTGGCGCAGGGCAAGGCCAATCTGCAAGCACCTTGGCTCGGCATCACCGCATTCGTGGTGATCGCGCTCATGCTGAGCCTCTTGGTGTTCATCGGCGAAGCGGTGCGCGACGCGTTCGACCCGCGCAAGACTTTCGGGGGTGGGCGATGAGCATGCCGCTCTTGCAAATCGAGGGCCTGTATACTTATTTCCGTACCGGCACGGCGGACGTGCAGGCGGTGCGCGATGTATCGCTCACCGTGCGGAAAGGCGAAGTCGTCGCCCTGGTCGGCGAGTCGGGCTCGGGGAAATCGGTCACCGCGTTATCGGTCCTGCAACTCCTGCCTTATCCCAAGGCGTACCATCCGCGCGGCAGCATCCAGTTCGACGGCGCCGAGATGATCGGTGCGTCGCCCACCACGCTGCGCGCGGTGCGCGGCGGTCGCATCAGCATGATCTTCCAGGAGCCGATGACGTCGCTGAATCCTCTGCATACCATCGCCAAACAAATCGGCGAAGCATTGGCCTTGCACAAAGGATTGCACGGCGCGGCGGCGCGGGAGCGTACCTTGGAATTGCTGCACCAGGTCGTCATCCCCGACCCCGAGCAGCGTTTGTCCTCTTATCCACACCAACTGTCCGGCGGTCAGCGCCAGCGCGTGATGATCGCGATGGCGTTGGCCAATGAACCCGATTTGCTGATCGCCGATGAGCCGACCACCGCCCTGGATGTCACCATCCAGGCGCAGATTCTGAAATTGCTCAAGGCGCTGCAAAGCCAAATGCAGATGGCAATGTTGCTTATTACCCACGACCTCGGCATCGTGCGTAAAATGGCGGACCGCGTCTTTGTCATGCAAGGCGGACAGGTGGTGGAATCCGGCCCGGTCAGTGAAGTCTTCGCCGCGCCGCGCCACCCCTATACCCAAGCGCTTCTCGCCGCCGAGCCCAAGGGCAAGCCGGCGCAAGCGGCGCCTAATGCCGCGCCGGTGATGACCGGGCGCGATGTCAAAGTGTGGTTCCCGATCAAACGCGGTGTGTTAAAGCGCACCGTGGGGTACATCAAGGCGGTGGATGGCGTGGACATCGCGATCCGCGCAGGCCATACCGTGGGAGTGGTGGGAGAATCCGGTTCCGGCAAGACCACATTGGGCCTGGCGCTGCTTCGACTGGAACGCAGCCAAGGCTCCATCGTGTTCGGCGGGCGCGAGTTGCAGGGGCTTTCCTCGCAGGTGCTCAGGCCCTTGCGCCGGGAAATGCAGATCGTGTTCCAAGACCCTTACGGCAGCCTCAGCCCGCGCATGTCGGTGCAACAAATCATCGAAGAAGGGCTGAAAGTGCACAACCTCGACGGCAGCGCTGCGCACTGCGAGCAACAGGTCGTGCAGGCGCTCGGCGAAGTCGGCCTCGACCCCGAGTTTCGGCATCGCTATCCGCACGAGTTTTCCGGCGGCCAACGCCAGCGCATCGCCATCGCCCGCGCCTTGGTGCTGAAGCCGCGCCTCTTGGTGCTGGATGAGCCGACCTCGGCGCTCGATATGTCGGTGCAGGCGCAGATCGTCGATCTATTGCGTGACCTGCAAACCCGTCATCAGATCGCCTATCTTTTCATCAGCCACGACTTGAGGGTGATTCGGGCGCTCGCCGACGAAATCATCGTCATGCGCGACGGTCATGTCGTCGAACACGGGGCGGCGGAGCAAATCTTGGCGCGCCCGCGAGAGCCTTATACCCGGGCTCTAATGGCGGCGGCTTTCCAGTTGGAGACCGCGGAGGAAGCCTAGGGTATGCATTTGCACGGCCTTACCATCGCTGAGTTTCTCGCAACCCGCCCCTCTGCGGATAGCCTGCGCGCCGATAGCCAAGCCGTCGTTCTAGCCATCGCCAGCGCGTGCAAAACCATCGCTGAAACCCTCGGCCAAGGCGCTCTGAGCGGCATGCTGGGCAACGCAGGTAGCACAAACATCCACGGCGAGGCGCAGAAAAAGCTCGATGTGCTCGCCAATGACTGGTTTATCCAATCGCTCCGCGCGACTGGTTGTGTGGCGGCGGCGGTGTCGGAAGAAATGGCTGATGCGCGGCGCTTTCCCGATACAGCAATCGGTGATAGTCATGCCGTGCTGTTTGATCCGCTGGATGGCTCGAACAATATCGAGATCAACGGCATTCTTGGCAGCATTTTCTCGATTCTACGCCTGCCGCCGACGGCAAAGGCATTCGATGAGCGCTTGTTGTTGCAACCAGGCCGACGGCAAATCTGCGCGGGCTATGCCTTATATGATATGGTCCGTCCACCCTGCTGGTGCTGGCCGACGTACGCGGCGTCAATGGTTTTACCCTGGAGCGGCAACGCAACGAGTTCCTGTTGACCCATCCGGCGCTGAGCGTGCCGAGCGGTGGCTGCATGT
>JAXMFZ010000023.1:0-58737 GCA_046347515.1 Gammaproteobacteria bacterium
GCGGAATCGCTGCTATCGTTCACGCAGTCCTCGCTAGCAGTAACGGAACTACACTACAATAAGACCGTTTCGTTAACTTTACATTGCACAACCGAACGGGCGCAGACGCCGCGTCGGTAAAGACTTCCCGCCCATGACGCTTCCGCCCGACCATCCGCAGCGCATCGAGCTGAATAACGAAGTCCACGCCCGTCCGCCCGAAGCGCTGGTGGCGCCGTTGCGGATCAGCTTCCTGGCGCTGTGGTCCGACCATGGGCAACGCGATCAGGAATGGCGCGGAGTGAGCGCGCTCGCCCAGCGCTTCGGGGCCGCACCGCCCGCTCCCAATGCCAATCACTTCAGCGCCGACCTGGGGCCGTTCCGCCTGAAATGGGAACGCCACAGCGAATTCAGCCGCTACAAATTCATCGTGGTGGGCGCGAGCGACGATCCGTTCGCCGCGCCGGCGTTGGCGGCGGCGCCGGCGGATTGGGTGGCGGCGCTGCCCGGCCAGGTCATGATGGCGGCGCACGTGGCCTTGGTGCGCGCCGCCGAGGCGGAACCCGACAGCGACGCCATCGCCGCCCGCTTGTTCGCCGGCAATGTCCTGATCGGCGCGCGGCTCGGCGAGGGCGTAGCCACCGCGCTCACCGATTTCCACATCCACGGCGACGGCTTCAGCCGCTGGTGGGTCGCGGACCGCGGCATGACGCCGCGCCAAGCCGGGCGCATGGTGCAACGGCTGCTGGAGATCGATACTTACCGCTTGATGGCGTTGCTGGCGCTCCCGGCGGCGCGGGCATTGGCGCCTTTCCTCAAGCAATGCGAGCAGGAATTGGTGCAAATCACGGCGGCGCTCGCCAATGCCAGCGAGCAGGATGAGCCGCTGTTGCTGGATCGGCTTACCCGGCTCGAGGCCGAAATTGGCCGGCGCGAATCGGACCACCATTATCGCTTCAGCGCGGCAGCCGCGTATTACGAACTCGTGCAGCGGCGCATCGCCGAACTGCGCGAAGAACGCATCCGCGGCTTGCAAACCTTCCGCGAATTCACCGAGCGACGGCTGGCGCCGGCGATGAATACCTGCCGTATGGTGGCCGCGCATCAGGAATCGCTGTCACAGCGGGTGGCGCAAGCGACCCAGTTGCTGTCGACCCGCGTCGACATCACCCGCGAGCGCCAGAACCAGGCGCTGCTGGAAGCGATGAACCGGCGCGGCGAATTGCAGCTGAGACTACAAGAAACCGTCGAAGGCCTGTCGGTGGCGGCGGTGACCTATTACATCGTCGGGCTGGTAGGCTACGCCGCCAAGGGCCTCAAGGCCGCCGGCCTGGGCCTCAACCCGGACCTGGCGATGGGCTTGAGCATCCCGGTGGTGGCACTGCTGGTGGCCCTCGGCGTGCGCCAGATCCGCAGGACCGTGGCGCAACACCGTTAGTCTGCGCGGAGTTCAACTGATCGAATACAGCGAAAAATCCTCGTCCTTGCGGGTGATGAATTCCAACAGCGCCGGCACGCCTTGCTGGGTCTGCTGGATGCCGCGCTGGATCGCCGGAATGATGTCGGCGGGCCGCTCGATGCGCTCGCCGTAGCCGCCGAGGGCGCGCGCGAAATCGGCGTAATGGCCGGAGATGTCGGTGCTGCGGTATTTTTGCGTCGATACCGGCATGATTTTGAGTTCGATGGCCATCGAAAAATTATTGAGCAAAATCGACAAGATGGGTATCCGCTCGCGCACCGCGGTCTCGAAATCCATGCCGGTGAAGCCGATGGCGGCGTCGCCCCAGAGGTTGACGCAGAGCTTGTCCGGACGGGCGAGCTTGGCGCCCATCGCCAGCCCCAGGCCGTAGCCGAGTTGCGTGGTCTTGCCCCAGCCGAGATAGCTTAAAGGTTGGGTGGATTCCCAGAACGGCGAGATTTGATCGCGCGGCGAGCCGGCGTCATGGGTGATGATGGTGTTCGCCACATCGACGGTGTGCAGCAAGTCCCAGATCACCCGATACGGGTCCAGCGGCGTCGCGTTGGAGGTGAGCTTGGGCTTCCATTCGGCCAGCCATTCTTGCTTCAGGCCGGCGATCTCTTCGGCGACCCGCGCCCGCCGCCCCCGCGGCTTGGCGAGATCGCCTTTCAACTCGGCGACGAGCGCGCTCAGGGCAAGCCGGGCATCGCCGAGCAGGGCGTGCTGGATCGGCACGTCTTTGTTCAAATCCTCGGTGTCGATGCTGTTCTGGATGATGGTCTTGCCCTTCGGCATGGGGACGCCGAAATTGGTGCTGGTGAAGCTGCAACCGATGCCAAAGATGACGTCGGCGTTTTGCAGGAAACGATGCACGGCCTTTGGGATCGAACGCCCGCCGGAGCCGAGCGCGAGCGGGTGGTTTTCCGGGAATGCGCTCTTGCCGCCGAGGCTGGTGGTGACCGGCGCTTCCAGCAACTCGGCGAGTTCGCGGAGTTCGCGCCAGGCCTCGGCGTAATGCACGCCCTGGCCGGCGTACAGCACCGGGCGCTCGGCTTTGAGCAAGGCCTTGGCGGCGGCCTTGACGTCCTGCGGGTCGGGGGCGCTGCGGGCGACCGGCGCGGCGCGGTACTCAAAATCGGGGATTTCCTCATTCCACAGATCGATGGGGATTTCCAGCACCGCCGGGCGCGGGTGGCCGTTGCGCAATTGGGTGAAGGCGCGGCGCAGCGCGGCGGGCACGGCGGACGCCAGGCTCACTTGCTCGCAGGATTTGCTGACATGCTGGAAGTTGAGGAACGCGCTGAAGTTGGGCGGCACGAAGGTCTTGTCGCGCGGATAGCCGCCGGGGATGACCAACACCGGCGTCGAATCGCCATAGGACTGGGCCACGCCGCCGAAAGCATTCTCGGTGCCGGGGCCATGCTGCATGCAGAATACGCCGATCTTGCGCCCGGAACTCAGCTTGCTGATCGCATCCGCCATGTGCAAACCGATGCGTTCCTGGCGCACGATGATGGGGCGGATATCGATTTTGGCTGCCGCTTCAATGAGTGAATTGACCGGATAAGCGAACAGGTATTCCACGCCTTCGGCTTTGAGGGCATGGGCGACGGCATCGACGACTTTCATGGCGGTTCCTCCACGGCGGTGGTTTAGGAATGAGAGGTTCGCTGCGGGTATTACGCTTGAAAGTCTAGCAGAGCCTCTCCGCTGGCGCCGCCCGCGCCAGGAAGTGCACACAGACCGTGCTATGCTGAAAACCAATGAAACCCGGTTGATGGGGAGGGGAAAACGTGGACTATCGGCGCATGGGCCGCAGCGGCCTGAAAGTATCGGAAATTTGCCTCGGCACCATGACCTTTGGCCACGGCGCCGATCAGGCCGAAGCCGACCGCATCGTCGCGCAGGCGCTCGACGCCGGGGTGAATTTCTTCGACACCGCTAATTCCTACAGCAACGGCCAGTCCGAGATCATCCTCGGCAATGCCCTCAAAAACAAACGGCGCGGCGCGATCGTCGCCACCAAGTTCTTCAATCCGATGGGCGACGGGCCGAACGATTCCGGCATGTCGCGCGCCCACATTCTGCAGGCCATCGACGACAGCTTGCGGCGCTTGCAAATGGACTACGTCGATCTCTACTACATCCACCATGTCGATATCCAAACACCCCTGGAGGAAATGCTGCGCGCCCTCGACGATCTGGTGCGTCAAGGCAAGGTGCGCTATATCGGCTGTAGCAACTACGAAGCCTGGCGGCTAATGGAGGCGCTGTGGATCAGCGATGTCCGCCATCTGGCGCGCTTCGAGTGCTACCAGCCGCAATATAGCCTGGTGGTGCGCGACATCGAGGAGGAGATCATCCCGGCGTGCGAGCTGAAAGGGCTGGGGGTCGTGGTGTGGAGCCCGTTGGCGGGCGGTTTCCTGAGCGGCAAATACCAGCCGGGCCAGCGCCAAGCGGCGGGTGCGCGTTCGGCGGAAGCCTGGGCCTATCCGGAACCGTACTTTGCCGCCAACGCCGATCAAACCCTGGGCGTGCTGCTGGACACCGCGCGTGAACTGGGGCGCAGCCCCGCGCAGACGGCGCTGCGCTGGGCGCTCGACCAGCCCGCCATCACCAGCGCCATCGTCGGCGCGCGCAGCGCCACGCAGCTCGCCGACAATCTGCGCGCCAGCGGCTGGCGCTTGCCCGCCCAGGCGCGGGAGCGGCTGAATCAAGTGTCGCACCTACCGCATCGCTACCCGCGCTCCATGGAAGATACCATGCTGGAGCGGCGCAACAGTGCGATCAAAATAGCGGATATGAAATAACCCATGCCGTCTTACACCAAACCGTTGGCGGAATGGGCAAGCACGATCCGCTTCGAGGATTTGCCTGCCGCTGTGGTCGAAAACAGCAAATTCCGCATCCTGGACGTGATCGGGCTGGCGCTCGCCGGCCTCGGCACGCCGTTCGGCGCATCCATCAAGAACGCAGCGCTGGCGCTGAATCCGCCAGGGCCATGCCATTTGTTCGGTGTCGGCCAGCGCCTGGGCGTGGCGCCGGCGGCATTCGCCAACGGCGCGCTGGCGCAGGCGCTGGAGTTCGACGACACCCACAATGAATCGATCGTCCACATGAGCAGCCCAGCGGTCGCCGCCGCCCTCGCGCTCGCCGAATATCGCCCAGTATCGGGCCGGGACTTGCTCACCGCCGTCGCGCTCGGCAATGAAATCTCGTGCCGGATCGGCTGCGTCGCGCCGGGCCAGTTCCATCGCCGCGGGTTCCATCCGACCGGCTTGTTCGCGCCGTTCGGCGTCGCCTTCCTGGCCGGGCGTTTATTGGGCTTGCAGCCAGAGCAGCTAGTCAATGCCGCCGGTATCGTGGCGAGCTTCGCGGCGGGCGTTCTGCAATGCTGGGTCGATGGCACGCAGTCGAAATTCCTGCACCCCGGCTGGGCCGCGCAGAGCGGCATCAGCGCGGCGTTTCTGGCGCAGGCCGGCGCGACCGGCCCGCAAGAAGCGCTGGAGGGGCGTTTCGGCCTGTTCGCTTCGCATCTGCAAGACCCCGCCGTTACGCGCTCGTTCGACCGCATCACTGCTGGCTTAGGAACGCTGTGGGAAAGCGAGAAAGCCTCGTTCAAACCATTCCCGGCGGCGCATGTGATCCATCCTTACATCGACGCGCTGCTGCGGCTGCGCCAACAACACCGCATCGACCATCGGCAAGTGCGCGAGATCGTCTGCCCGGTGGCCGCTTACATCGTCCCCATCGTCTGTGAGCCGCTCGCGGAGAAGCGCCGCCCCAACACCGATTCGCATGGCCGCGTGAGCTTCCAATACACGCTGGCGGAAACGCTGGCGCGTGGCGAACTGGGCCCTGATGCGTATCGAGCCGAGGCCTTGCGCGATCCCGCCATTCTGCGCCTGGCCGATGTGGTGAATTACCACGTAGACCCGAACTTCCCCGGCCCTGAGCGCTTCAAGGGCGCGGTAAAAATCATCATGAACGACGGCGCGGTCTACGAAGCGGTCGAGGAACACAATCGTGGTTCGGCGGCCAACCCCATGAGCCCTGCCGAGTTGATCGCCAAGTTTGAGGCCAACGCAGCGGCGCTGCTAAGTCCTGATCAGCGCGCGCGGTTGATCGCCGCGGTCACCGCCGTGGACGGCATGGCGGCGGCGGGCGAGCTCGTGCGGTTAGCGATTGCGGATTAAGGCTCGATGCGCGGCAAATGCGCCCTGATCACCGGCTCTAGCGGCGGGCTGGGCGCGGCTACGGCGGAACGCCTGGCGGCGGAGGGTTGCCATATCGTCTTGACTGACCTCGCCGAAGCCGCCGCCGTAGAGAGTCAACGCCGTCGGCTCGAACAAACCCATGGCGTGCGGGTGTTCTATCAGCGCGCCGATCTCGCCCAGCCCGCACAAATCGAAGCCCTGATGGCGTTTGCCCACGCCACGTTCGGCGCGGTCGATATTCTGGTCAACAACGCCGTCGTCCGCCATTTCGCGCCGGTCCACGAATTTCCCGTCACGGCCTGGGACAAAGCCTTGGCCGTCAATGTCTCGGCGGCGTTTCACACCATCCGCTTGGCGCTGCCGAAGATGCGAGCGCGGCTGGGGGCGCATCGTCAATATGGCGTCGGTGTATGGCTTTGTGGGCGCCGTCAACCGCGTCGATTACGTGACCAGCAAGACCGCGCTCCTCGGGATGACGCGCGCGGTGGCGCTGGAAGCCATCGCCCATGGGATCACCTGCAACGCGGTCTGCCCCGGTTCCGCGCTCACGCCGTCGATAGAAGACAGAGTGGACGCCCTGATGGCGGCGGAATCACTACCCGCACCGCCGCGGTCGCGAAATTCCTGGCCGGCAAACAGCCCTCCGGGCGGTTCGTGGAAACCGCCAACGTCGCGGCGTTGATCGCTTTTCTGTGCAGCGAAGCGGGCGGCGACATACCGGCGCCGCCATCCCCATCGACGGCGGTTGGACCAGCAAATGACGGCGTGATCGGCCCCGCGCCCTCCTTACCTTACCCAATTGCCGGCAACCAGCGCTATTCAGCCGCGCATCGATTGCTGGCTATACTGTATGTATCCACGTTCTCGAGACCTTAATCCATGAGAAATTTCGATCTTCCCGGGCGTTCGCCGGTCATGGCCCTGAACGGCATGGCGGCCACCTCCCACCCGCTTGCCACCCTCACCGCCGTCAACGTCTTGCAAAACGGCGGCAATGCCATGGATGCCGCCATCGCGGCGGTCGCCGTGCAATGCGTGGTGGAGCCGCAATCCACCGGCATCGGCGGCGACTGCTTCGTGCTCTACGCGCCCAAGGGCGGCGGCGAGGTCATCGCCTTCAACGGCTCCGGGCGCACACCCGCTGCAGCGCATACCGACTGGTATCTGGAGCGCGGCTTCAAGGAGGTCGAGCGCCTGTCGGCGCACGCCGTCACCGTGCCGGGCGCCATCGCCGCTTGGGCGCAATTGAATGCCGATCACGGCGGCAAAGCCCTGGGCGAACTGCTGCAACCGGCCATTCGTTTCGCCCGCGACGGCTATCCGGTGCTGCCGCGCGTCGCGCGCGATTGGCAAGCCGAAACCGAAACCCTGAAGCGCGACCCGAACGCCGCGCGCGTTTCTGGTCGACGGCAAGACCCCGGCGGTCGGCAGCGTGCATCGCCAACCGCTGCTCGCCGCCACCCTCGCCCGCATCGCCGAACAGGGCCGCGATGGTTTCTACACCGGGCCGGTGGCGGAAGACATCGTCGCCCACCTCCGACTGCACGGCGGCCTGCACACCCTCGACGATTTCGCCAGCGCGCGCGGTGAGTACGTGGCGCCGATCAAGACCCGCTACCGGGGGCATGAGGTCTACGAATGCCCGCCCAACGGCCAGGGCATCGCCGCGCTGGAGATGCTGAACATTCTCCAAGGATTCAACCTCAGTGAACTAGAACCGCTCGGCGCCGAGCGCCTGCATTTGGAGATCGAGGCCAAGCGCCTCGCCTACCACGACCGTGACCGCTATGTCGGCGATCCGCGCCAGGCCGCCGTGCCGGTAGACGAGATGCTGTCGGCGGCTCATGCTGACCGCTTGCGCCGCCATATCCAGCCCGACCGCGCGCTGACCGGCCTGCCGCCATCCGACTTCCCCAATCATCTGGACACGGTGTATGTGTGCGTGGTGGATCGTGACCGCAACGCAGTGAGTTTCATCAACTCGCTGGTCCATTCCTTCGGTTCGGCGCTGGTCGCCCCCGCGAGCGGCGTATGCCTGCACAGCCGTGGCAACAGCTTTGTGGTCGACCCGCGACACCCGAACCGGATCGCGCCGAACAAGCGCCCGCTACACACCATCATCCCCGGCCTGGTGGTGGAAAACGGCCGCGTATTGATGCCGTTCGGGGTGATGGGCGGCCATTATCAGGCCATGGGCCACGCCCACCTGCTCACTAACCTGATCGATTTCGGCATGGATGTGCAAGAAGCCATCGATTTGCCGCGCTTGTTCGCGCCCCAGCAAGGCCCGGTCGAGTGCGAGAGCGGCATCCCGGCGGATACGGTAAAAGGGCTGCAACGCTTGGGCCACACCACCGTGGCCAGCGCCAAACCCTTCGGCGGCGGCCAGGCTATCGTGATCGACTGGCAGCAAGGCGTGCTGACCGGCGGCTCCGAACCGCGCAAAGATGGCTGCGCTCTAGGCTATTGAAAAATCAATGATCAACGCCTAGATTGCGTGCCGATAAATGAACCGGGTTTGGCTCCATCGGGCGATCGCAGCCAGCGCATTTTTCACTGCCCACCTCGCTCAGTATTTTTCCTTCGCGGGTCGCGAGGAGTCCGTGCTTTATCTGCCGGACGGCGTCATTTTGGGCTGTATCTGGCGCTTCGGCTACCGGCTGCTCCCGCTGCGGCGCTAGGGCTCATCTTCTCATTATGCCCTATGCCGAAGAATTCAAGCTGATGCCGGACACCGATCGCTGGGTCGTCGCCAAGGCGCCGGTATGGCTGGAATCCGATGGCGCGATTCTGAATCAAATCGAAAAATGCGCCATCAACCTCGCGGGCCGATCGACCAGCGCCCCCTCTTTCCATCTCTCTATTTCCGATCTACGGGGTGAGCATTCCGCGCTCACTGCCAGATTGTGTTCCGAGATCACCGAACGCGCGGCCATCTCCAACCTGAAGCAGGCGGTTGAATGCAGCCAATGCCTGCGCCACCGGGATTGCTCGGTTTCGCTGGACGATTTCGGCACCGGGCTGGCGTCGTTCGAATATCTCAAGCGCCAGCCCGTCGATTACGCCCAAGGTTTCGGCATCGGCAAACCCAGAGCCCTCGCCGAACTATTGGCCGCGCCTCTACGCGCACCGAAGGCATAAGATGGTATGGCTACGCCGAGCAGATGACCGCCTATGCTATGCTGTTAAATGAATCGCGCGCGTCCATGCACAGCGCACGGCCGTACCGACCAGAAAATTTGAGATGCACACGACCTATGAGCGAACTGTCTGCACTAGAACGGGAAGTCGCACGGCTCATCGTCGATTCCCTGAACTTGGAAGATGTCAAACCCGATGCTATTGACCCCGACGCCCCTTTGTTCGGCGACGGCTTGGGGCTGGATTCCATCGACGCCCTGGAAATCGCGCTGGCGATTTCGACCCAATACGGTTTTCAACTGCGTTCCGACGATAGCGAAAACACCCAGATCTTTTCATCATTGCGCAGCCTCAGTCGGCATATAGGCCAACACCGCACGCCCTGAAGAATCATGGCCGCTTTTCTGCCGCTGCTCAGCCATCCCGAACACGCGTACGTGGCCTGGTGGCAAGACCATGCCATCGACCGCGCCGCGTTTCTGAGCCATGTCGCGCGGGTAGCCGAGTCATTGCCAGCCAACGCCTACGCCATCAATCTGTGCGAAGATCGCTATCTGTTCATCGTTGCTTTCGCAGCCGCGCTGGTACGCGGCCAGACCAACCTGCTGCCCGCCAACCGCAGCGTAGGCGAACTCGCCGCGCTGCAGAATGCCTACGGCGACAGCCATGCCTTGCACGATCACGCTCTGCGCGCCCTGATCGATGCGGTCTCGCCCCCTTCCGCGTCCGCCCCTCCGGCGATTGCCACCGACCAGATCGCCGCCATCGCTTTCACCTCCGGCAGCACCGGCCAGCCCAAGCCCAACCCGAAGACCTGGGTTAGTCTCGTCGCGGGCGCTCAACTCGCCGCCCGCCGTTTCAACTTTCGGCCCGGTATGGCGGTGGTCGCCACCGTGCCACCGCAACACATGTACGGACTGGAAACCTCGGTGCTGCTGCCGTTGATCGCCGGGCTATGCGTACACGGCGGACGCCCGTTTTTCCCCGATGATCTGCGCGTGGCGCTGGCCGCGCTGCCCGAACCGCGGGTATTGATCACCACGCCCGCTCATCTGCGAGTCTGCGCAGCCAGCGCCCTCGACTGGCCGCCGCTCACCTTCATGATCTCCGCGACCGCGCCGCTATCGGCGCAACTCGCGGCACAAAGCGAACGCGTATTCCGAGCGCCGGTGCTGGAGATCTACGGTTGCACCGAAGCGGGATCGATGGCAAGCCGCCGCACCATCGACGGCGATCAGTGGCGCTTCTACGACGGGTTGGCGGCGTATGAAGACAATGGTCGCTATTTCGTCCACGGCGGGCACTTAGCCAATGGCGTTGCCCTAGACGATGTACTGGAGATGAGCGCGAATGGGCGTTTTAAACTGCTGGGCCGCCACGAAGATATGGTCAATATCGCTGGCAAGCGCGCCTCGCTCGCCAATCTCAACCATCAGTTGAACGCCATCCCAGGCGTCAGCGACGGTGCGTTCATCGCGCCCGACCCTAGCGTAGATGGCGTCCAGCGCCTCGCCGCGCTGGTCGTCGCGCCCGAGCTCAGCGTCAAACAAATCCGCGCACAACTCGCGCAACGCCTCGATCCGGCTTTTCTGCCTAGGCCGCTCTACAAAGTCGACGCGCTGCCACGCAACGCCACCGGCAAACTGCCGCGCCAAGAATTGTTGGCGCTGTTGGCGCGCCTCAAGAAACCCTCGTGACCTTCAGCATCGAGCGTTGCATCGGCGCCGATCATCCAAGCCTGGCCGGCCATTTCCCCGGCAATCCCATCGTGCCGGGCGTGGTGCTGCTGGATGAGGTGCTCGACACGCTGCGCGCATGGCGCGGCCCCTGCGAGCTTGCGGCGGTGCCATCGGTAAAATTCAGCGCGGTGCTGCGCCCTGGACAGGTTTTCACCATCACGCTGAACACACGGGGTGAACGCGAAATGAGTTTCGAGTGCCGAACACAGGATGCTCGCCTCATCGCCAAAGGCCAGTTGAACTGTGTATTCCACGCCGCCGCGTGAGCCCCGCCATGTCATCCGCGCCGGTCTTCCAGTACTCCAGCCCCGACCCTAGAATGGCGCCGCTGCTGGCGCAGTATCCGCCTACCCTGTTCAATACCACCTTGTTTCAAAGCGTCGAACTGGCGCATCGCTATGTCCAGGACTGGACGATTCGGCTATTGCACGAACTCGCCCTCTCGCCCTGCCTCGATGTTTGGCGTTCGGCCATGGCGCTTGCGGAGTTGCGGCGGTTCCATCCGCGTTTTCGCGGCGCCCTGGCCTGGCTGCTCGAATTCGCCGCCGCCAATGGTTTGATCGCGCTCGACGATGGCGCCGGCGAGCACCGTTATCGCCTGGGCGAAGCGCTCTACACGCCGGAACTCGCCGGGTTGCGCAGCGCGGGCATCCGCATCGATCCTGCCAACGCCGCCACCCTCGATCTACTGGATGCAGCCGCCGCCGCCTATCCTAAGGTCGCCGCCGGCGCCCTGAGCGGTGAGCAAGCACTATCGGGCATCGCCCAGGCCAACCTCTGGCTGAATTACTTCAACAACGCGAATCCACCCTACGCCGTCAACAACTGGATCGCCGCCCACGGCGCCGCGCAGCGGCTCGCCGGCCAGTCGCGCTTTACGCTACTCGAAGTGGGAGCCGGCGCGGCGAGCGGCAGCGAGGCGCTACTGCGAGTGCTCGCCGAGCGTGGCCCTCTCCGCGCTCGCCGTTTTACATCAACGAACCGAATCCGTTGTTGCGCCGGCTGGGCGAACGGCGGCTGCGCAAACGCTATCCCGCCCTACCCCTGCACTTCCTGGCGCTGGATATCGACCAGCCCTGGCGCGGCCAGGGCGTACCCACGGCGGTGGATCTGGTGTATGCGGTCAACGCCTTGCACGTCGCGCGACCTGCCGTTCAGCCTCGGCGAGGCGCGCGCCATCCTGCTCGGCGACGGCTGGCTGGTAGCGGGCGAATGCCTGCGCCCGGCGCCCGGCCACCCGATCTATGTGGAGATCATCTTTCAACTGTTGGAGAGCTTCACGAATGTTCGCTGCGACCCGCTACTGCGCCCGAATTGTGGCTTTCTGACCCCCGAACAATGGCGCGCGAGCTTTCGCCACGCCGGTTTCCAGACCGTGGAAATCGAGCCCGACCTGGATCGCTTGCGCGCGCTGTATCCGCGTTTTTATAGCGGTGCGGTGTGCGGGCGCTCGTCCTGATCGATGGGCGGAGCGGCGACAGGCTGGGCAACCGAAACCGGCCCTTTGCGCAACCGGTAAACCCCGTATTCGACCTCGAGCTTGAGCCAGAGCCACAGCGCACCGGACAAATTGCGTAGGCCGCCGACACCGATGTTGAAGGGCGGGGAGAACGCGCGCCAGGCGTTGTTACGCCTACCATAAAGCCCGGCCTGACGGCGAAACCGAGCAGAGCGCCACCATGCGCCGATTGAAAAAACGCATGCAGCGATAAGCGACCGTGACTTGCGGCAAATCCGGCCCGAATGGCGGATTGCGCAGATTGTCGATGGCGCGATACACCGGCCCGACCACCCCCATGAAATACAGCGAGGTGTCGAATAAACGCGCAACTGGCAACTCGGCGTCGCCCATCAGTTCGTATTTGTCCTGATACAGCGCGCCGATCCATGCAGATCGAGCGCAAAAGCTGGCATTGAAAGTAGCGGCGATGCGCGCGCCCAGCGCAGCTTCGTCGAGTCTGCCGAGCAGGTCTTGCTCGATGAGGCTCACGCTGGCGTAAACGCTCATCTTAATCGGTCAGTCCGGGCTGTAGCCTGCGGATCGATGAAAGAGGCGGCGTCGCCCGCAACCCAGCCGCGTCCATGTAGCGGCTGGGTGGTGTAAGGCAATGAAGTCGAGGCATGGAAATCGTCGTCGTCCATCGTGGCGCGTGCGGTGAGCTCCCGCAAACCCAGCGCGGTTGCGAATCGCGCAAGCGCTCCCTGGGCTTGTCGCCGTCGAGCAGGTCGAACAATTGCTTGTTGTAGACCACGCCGATGCTGGTCGCCGCCGCCGAGCGGGATCACCCAGCACCAACAGCCATAGCCCGCAAAAATGATTGGTCCGCCAGGCGTCGGCGCGGTACCGGCGGCAACCGGCTGGCGCAGGATGTCAACGCCCATGACCTCGGACCGTCCATATCGGCGACGCCGCGAAACCGTGCACCGAAGCGGAGATCGGATGGATGTCCCACAGGCTGTTGCAGCTTGAGGCGGCGCGCGATGAACGCCACCGCCGGAGGCGTCGATCACCCAGCGCGTGCTCACCGTGTGTTCGCCGACGGCATGCTGAACACCCCAACGGCTGTGTGGCCAGCCGAGATCGACCGCCCCCACCTTGGCCGGCCGCGCCAGCTCACCAGCCCGCTACGTGCGCATCGGCCAGCACGCGCTCATCGAGCTTGGCGATCGAGCTGGAAGCTCCATGACGCCGGCGTATTGCGACCGCCAACCTGCTCATCTCGGCCGAGCATGCCTTGGCATCGTCGTTGAACAACTGGCGCAGGCCGTGTTTCGGCAGTTGCTCGCAGGCGAGATGATCAGCCACAAACCCAGTACGCGATGCAGAAACGGCGAGGAAATTTCCCGGTCGCCTCGCCGACCTTGCGGTGAAGCGCTCCTGGCGCTCGATCACGAGGATGCGCGCCGGCAGCCAGCGTTTCAGGAGCAGCACGGCGCTTGCCAGCCAGCGCGCAAATCACGACGACGTCGTAATCAGTCGCAGGCAACGATTAGCGATTGAACGGACAACGCACGATACTCGGCGGGGTGGACAGTGTTCAGTCTAAGATGAGGGTGAGCGCCGCGCGCAGGCTAAAGCGCCGGCGCCGTGCACCAAAGTTGGTGCATCAGAAGAGCTGGCCTATTGGCGGCGTGATGTCTGATGAAGAGATGTTTTCTTTTATGATCGCAACGCCAGGCGGTGATGAAGTGAACGGCGACATTCGTACCCATGCTGCGACCCGCCGCGGGTTTATCGCGGCGGCGGGCTGCGGCGTAGTGGTACCAGCTTGCGGACTCTGGGCCGCCTATGGCCTCGCTCCGCTTGGCTCGCAGTTCGGCGGCGATACGCAGCCATCCGATCACGAACGGCCACCCAGGCGGGCACGAGGGCACGGCGCGCCGAATGGCCCGGCGCCGGAGGCTTTTCGCGCCGAAGTCGAACGCTTCATCGCCGCGAACCAGCAAGCCGACGGCAGCGTATGGCCAGGGCGCGGCCCGCCCGCGCAAGCGCCGGCGGATCACGCGCACCACACACATGCCACCGCGCCAGGGCCGCAAGACGATTTCACGGATGTTTATCTCATGCCTTATCGATGGGGCTATGCACCCGCGGTGTTGCGCCTCGACCGTGATCGCGTCTACCGCTTTCGCATGATGGCGGTGGATGTCACGCACGGCGCTTCGATCCACCTTGGCCCCGCCAGCCACATGATCCGTCTGCGCGCCCATGCCCTGGTCGAGCAACGCTTGCGCTTCACCGCGGCCGGTGAATATTTGGTGTATTGCACGGCTTATTGCGGCCTTGCCCATGACCAAATGCACGGCAAAATCATCGTAGCCTGAGGACAGGAAGGCGACGGATGACCAATCCTAGACTGACGACTGGCATCGCCAGCCTTCCGGCCAGCGAGCAGTGGCTGCTCAAACTGTTCCTGGGCATGGCGCTGGTAGCCTTGACCTTGGGCGTTGCATATGGCGTCGCGACCGCCTTCGCGCGCGCCGGCTTGGCGACGGTCGCTGCTCCGGGTGGACAGCGCTTGCTCACCCTGCATGGGGTCACGATTTTTTTCTACTGGCTGTATTTTGTCCAGGCGGCGCTGCTACTCATCTTGACCGCCGTTTATACCGAAGGCGCGGGCGCAATCGCGGGGCGCGGCTATGCCTGGCTTGGATTCGCGCTGATGGTCGGCGGCTTCGTATGCAATCAGTACGCCGCGACCGGCGCCTTGCCACTGCTCTATGACGCACCGCCCGAACTGGCGCAACAAGGCACGCTCGAGGCCAAGGCGTTTTATTTGGGGTATTTGTTGCTGGCTCTGGGGCTTTTCGCGGTCGCGGGAGCGGCGGTCGCGACCGCGTTCAAACCGAGATTCCGCGGTGTGCTGCGAGCATGGTCGGTGATCAGCTTCGCGGCGGTGGCCTGGGCGGGTCTGCTGATGGTGAGCGCGATAGCCGCGCTCAATGTGTTCATCCCCGCCGCCTGGTGGGCGTTCGGGGGGAACGCCGCCATCGAAAACCACGCATCCACTTGGCATGTGCTGTTCCATAACATGCACTACTTGCCGCTGATGGCGGTGGTTTTGGTCTGGTATGCACTGATCGAGGCGATGACCGGCGTAAAGTCGATTTTCGGCGCGCGCTTCTCGAAAATCGTTTTTGCTTTGTATTTGCTCTTGGTTCCGCCGACTTCGCTGTACCACATGTTTTTGGAACCCAATCTGGCCGAGCCGGTGCGCATCGCCGGTTCTCTCCTTTCGCTCTTCATCAGCGTACCCACGGTGCTGGCGTTTCTGCTGATCGTGGTCTCCTTGGAAACCCATGCGCGCGCACGGGGATCCACCGGCCTGTTTGGCTGGTTACGCCAGTTGCCATGGCGCAATCCGGCGATGGCGGCGGTGGGCATGGCGGCATGGAACCTCGCCATCGGCGGCGCCCTGGCGTTCGTACTCATCCAGGAACGCCTGGCGCCGTTGTTGAGCGACACGTTTTTCGTGCCCGGCTATTTCCACTTTCTGACGGTCGGCACCGTGACGCTCACGTTTCTGGCGGCGCTCATGTATGCGATCCCCGCACTGACGGGCCATCCGCTGTGGCGACCGCGCTGGCTGGCGGCGGCGTCCTACCTCGTCACCGTGGGCCTGCTAGTGTTTGGTGGCGGCGGAGTCGTCGCGGGTTATTCGGGCGTGCCGCGGCGCGTGTTCGATATCGCTTACGGCGGCGCGGCGCCGAACGCTTGGCCGCTGCTGATGGCGATCGTCGGCTGCGGCGCGGCGCTGATGGCCGCCGGACTGCTGCTGCAGGCGCTGGGCTTGTCGATCACCCTGATAGCACCACGCAAGCAATCCGTACCCGCGGATTTGCCGGCGTGCCAATGGGGCGACGTGGAACCGGATCGCGGCGCGGCGTGGACCGGGCCGCTCGCGATCGCGGTACTGGTGGTGGGGATGATGATCCTGACTGCGGTCTCGTTCGAACTCCTCCAGCGCCTGCCGTTAGTCGCCGGCGCCAGCAGCCCTCATTAAGAACGGGAGCGCGGATATGAGGGAAGATTTCTGGCTGTTCACGCTAGTCTTTCTGGTGTGGGCGGCGCTTACACTCTTGTACACCTTCGCGCCGATGCTGGCGATGCCGGGCGCGGTCATGGTCTGGGGCTTGGGCGCGCTGCTGTTCCTGACACTAGCGGTATTGCTCCTGATGGCTGAGTAGAGGCGCGGGAGCGAAGCGCCCTATAATCAGCGGACCGCGGCCATCGACATATCTCGCTCTATACTTCGTTCAGCGAATGGCCAGATGGGCGCATGGCATGGACACTGGAAATCTGTTTGCCGACGCCGCGCCGCCCGCGGCGGGCGAACGCTTCGATACCCTCCTCCGACACAATAATCTCGTCATCGAGCGGATCGTCAGCTCCGCCGCCATCACTCCCAGCGAATACGTGCAAGCGCAGGATGAGTGGGTGGTGTTGCTGCAAGGCGAAGCCGTGCTGGAAGTCGCCGGCACTACCGTTGCGCTTGCCGCCGGAGATTACGTCTTTCTGCCGGCCGGCGCGCCGCACACGGTAAAGCGTGTCGCGGAAGGCGCGCTATGGCTGGCGATTCATTTGCATGCCTCTTAGGCTACGCCACGGGCGTCATTGCCGATTTGTATCAATTTAGATGTTCAATAACTAAAAATGATACAAATAAATTCCCATTTGCTCCTCACCTGCCCTAAGATTAAGCACAGAATTTAATCAGCACTACCCACCATCATTTCCACCCCGACTAGGGCGTGGCGTCCGCTTTGCCGCGCCACCTGTCGGAATATTCGGTTGAAGGAGAGATTATGCGCAACCGTGGAATCTGGCGCTGTATCGGTGTCGGCTTTTTGTCGCTTCTCGTTACCGTCTTGGCCCTCGCCGACGAGGTCTTCACCATCGATGGCGTCGACTATCGCATCGAAACGCCGATTCTGCCGCTGGAGCCGCCCAAGGGCGTCATTCCCGGTAAGAACAACGTCGATGAACCCCGGCAATCCGACCTCGCGGTCATGGAAGAACCCATACCCAGCGCCCGATTCGACAAGGCTCAGGGGTTCGCCGGTGAAGTGGAACCAAACGGCACGTCCGCGACCGCCGGCCACGTCCGCGAGCACGAATACCGTGATTAGAGGCAATCTCTTCCCCAACGGGGACGTCGACTTCTACTCGTTCACCGCCAACGCCGGCGACCGCGTTTACGCGGCGGTGATGACCTCCTTCTCGGCCGGCAACAGTACCGATAGCCAACTCACCTTGCTCGATTCCGACGGTACGACGGTGATCGAATTCGACGACGACAACGGCTCCTTTGCCGGCTTGTCGTCCTCGATTCTGGGCGCAACGATCCCGCCACCCGGAACCTATTTCCTCAAGGTCAACGACTTTACCGCCGGCACGACCTCGGAACGCCCGTATGAACTGCATTTCCGCTTGCAAGGCGGGGCGCCCACGCCGAAGTCGAGTCCAACGACGCATGAGCACCGCCAACCGCTGCCGGCCAACGGTTGGGTGAGCGGCACGCGCAATCCGGCCGCGGCGACCGAGCAGGATTGGTACAGCCTGACCCTGAACGCGGGCGACACCGTGTTTCTCTCGCTCGACCTCGACCCGGAGCGCGACAGCGTGACCTGGAACGGCCGCCTCGGTTTCGCGCTGTTTGGTGACGCGGGCAATCAGATCCTGGTGGCCGATGACGCCGGCACCGAGAACGTATCGCCCAACCCGGTCGACCCTCGGAGGCGTTCTTCATGACCGTCAAGAACGCCCGGCACCTATTTCGCCTTCGTCGATTCGGCCTCGGCGGCGACCGGCAGGCCGACCGCGACCTACAGCCAGGCGTCAGCGTGCATCCGGCGACCGACGAGGGCGTGAACTGTACGACGTATACGAGCACCGACGTACCCAAGACTATCGGCCCCTGGAACAGGCTTGGTCAGTTCCACCCATCACCGTGCCCGGCAACTGGCATCGCCGATGTGGACGTGAGCATCGTGCTTAACCACGCACTGATGGCGGACATCGATGCGCACCTGCGCTCACCGGCGGGCAACGACAACGGCTTATTCACCGACATCGGCTCTACCGCCACCGGCGGCCAGACCCAGATGGATATTACCTTCGACGACGAGGCGGGCATTCCACCGAGCTTCACGGCTCTCAAAGGCGCCCAGGTCAAGCCCGAGAACAACTCCACGGCCGGCACCGCGAGCACCTCCGGTGCCTATCGTCTCTCCTGGTTCGACGGCGAGAACGCCGGCGGCACCAGACTCTCGACTTGCGCGACATTTTGGCCCGGGGCCAACGGCGGTACGCTCACCGCCTGGAACGCACTGCGCATCTGCGAGCGCCACCACCGCCAGCCTGCGCGCCGGGTTTCACGCAGACGGTATTCACCACCGACTTTGAAGCGGGCGCCGCGGGCTTCCTCCTTCGGGTGCCCAGGATGAGTGGGAACTCGGTCTGCCTGCCACTCTTGCCACCACAACCGCCAATCCGGTGGCGGGATTCGCCACCTGCAACAGCGGCGTGAATTGCTGGAAGACCGACCTCGATAACACCTACAACGCTTCGAGCAACCAGGACCTGCTGTCGCCGAACATCAATCTGGCGGGACTCTCCGCGCCGGTGGTGGTGACTTGGGCGCGGCGTCACCAGATCGAAGCCGCCAATTTTGATCACATGTTCGTCGATTACCAGCAGGTAGGGGGTGCAACGCCGGTACGGCTTTACGAATGGCTCGAGCCGACGCCGATCAGCGCATCAGCCGGTACGGGAAATCCCCAGGCGAACATCGGAGGGAGCTTCCGGTTGGGGCGTATTTTCGCGGCAGGCCGACAGCCTTGCCGGCCTCAACACCGAACTGCGCTTCCACGTCGACTCGGACGCTACTATTACTTCGCCGGCCTGGCGGTCGATGATGTCACCGTGACCGCCTGCCGCGCCAGCGCCTGATCTTTCCATCACCAAAACCGATGGCGTAACGACGGCGGTTCCTGGCAACTCGGTGACCACCATCACGGCCTCGAACACGGGTCCGGATGGTGTGACCGGCGTAACCCGTCGCCGACACCTTCCCAGCTACGCTCACCTGCAACTGGACGTGTGTCGGTGCGGGCGGCGGCACTTGTACCGCGGGCGCGGGCAATATCAACGACAGCACGGTGAATCTGCCGGCGGCAACGCTGCTTACACCGCCAGTTGCACTATCAGTGCGGCGGCAACCGGCACGCTATCAACACCGACGGTTACGAGCAGCGTTACCGGATCCGTTCCTGGCAACAACTCGGCGACCGACACCGATACGCTGGCGCCACAAGCCGATCTTGCCGTGACTAAGGCCGACGGCGTGGCCACAGCCACGCCGGGCAGTTCGGTGACTTATGCGATTACCGCCTCGAACGCCGGCCCTAGCAACGCCAACGGCGCGACCCGTGGCTGACACCTTCCCCGCCAGCCAGACCTGCACTGGACCTGTACCGGCGCGGGCGGCGGCACCTGCGCCGCTTCTGGCTCCGGCAACATCAACGACATCGCTAATCTGCCCGCGGGCGGCAGCGCCACCTACACTGCGAGCTGCGCCATCAGCGCCGCCACGACCGGCACCCTTTCCAACACCGCCACCGTCGCCGCACCGGGCGGCGTCACCGACCCCCACGCCCGGCAACAACTCCGCCACCGACTCTGACACGCTGGCGCCGCGAGCTTGATCTTTCCATCACCAAGGACGACGGTGTGACTTCGGCCACCGCGGGCGGCAACGTCACCTACACCCTCGTGGCTTCCAACAGCAGCCCCAGCGATGCGGCAGGCGCGACCGTGGCCGACACCTTCCCGGCCAGCCTCACCTGCACCTGGACCTGTGCCGGCGCGGGCGGCGGCACCTGCGCCGCGTCGGGTGCGGGCAACATCAACGACACCGTCAATCTACCTACTGGCGGCAGCGCCACTACACCGCAAGCTGCGCCATCAGCGCCGCCGCGGCCCACCGGCTCGCTCATCAATACTGCCTCGATCACGGCGCCAGCGGGTGTCACCGACCCCACCCCCGGCAACAACTCCGCCACCGACACCGATGGCTTGGGCGCAACGGCTGACCTCAGCATCACCAAAGACGACGGCGTGACCTCAGCCACCGCCGGCAGCAGCGTCACCTACACCCTCGTGGCTTCCAACACCGGCCCCAGCAATGCCACCGGCACGACCGTGGCCGATACCTTCCCGGCCAGCCTCACCTGCACCTGGACCTGTACCGGCGCGGGCGGCGGCACTTGCACGGCGTCGGGTGCGGGTAACATCAACGACACCGCCAATCTGCCCGCGGGCGGCAGCGCTACCTACACCGCCAGCTGCGCCATCAGCGCCGCCGCCACCGGCACCCTTTCCAACACCGCCACCGTCACCGCACCGGGCGGCGTCACCGACCCTACGCCGGGCAACAACTCCGCCACCGATAGCGATACCGTATCGCTGCCTGTCACCGACATCTTCGTCGACAAAGGCATTCAGTCCGCCACCGTCGCGGGCGGTACGTTGATCTATCTGATCGGCGTGAGTAATCTCAGCGTCACCCCGGCCCCGGCGGTCACCGTGATCGACAATCTACCACCTGTATTTTTGAACCCGACTTGGACTTGCACCGTCAGCGTCGGCGCCGCCCAGTGCGGGGCGGCGAGCGGGACGGGCAACCTCAACGATGTCGCCAATCTGCCGGTGAATAGCCAGGTGCAATACTTTGTGACCGGCACTGTTGATCCGGCCGCTACGGGCACTCTGAGCAACACCGCGTCGATCACCGTAGCAGGCGCTATCGATAGCAATCCCGCCAACAACACATCAACCGCGACCAGCACGATCACCCGGCGGGCGGATCTCGCCATCACCAAGACCAACGGCGTGACCAGCGTCGCCCCGGGTGGCAATACCACCTACACCATTACCGCCCATAACAGCGGGCCGAGCGGGATCACCGGCGCGACGGTGGCCGACGCTTTCCCCGCCAGTCTCACCTGCACCTGGACCTGCGCGGGCACGGGCGGCGGCGCTTGCGCGGCGTCGGGCACGGGTAATATCAACGATGCTACCGTCAATTTGCCACCGAACGCCAACGTCACCTACACTGCCAATTGCGCGATCGCGGCGGCGGCCACCGGCAGCCTGGTCAACACCGCGACCGTGACTCCGCCGGCCGGCGTCGTCGAACTCAATCCGAGCAACGATTCCGCCACCGACACCGACGCGATCACGGCGTTGACGGCGGACCTCGCGATCACCAAAACCGACGGCGTCACGTCCGCCGCGCCCGGCGGCAATGTCACCTACACCCTAGTTGCCAGCAACGCGACGGGGCCGAATCCCGTGACCGGGGCAACCGTGGCCGACACCTTCCCCGCCAGCCTCACCTGCACCTGGACCTGTGCGGGTACGGGCGGCGGCGCTGCGCTGCCTCTGGAACGGGTAATATCCACGACACGAGCGTGAATCTGCCGCTCGGCGCGAGCGCGACGTATACCGCCAACTGCGCGGTTGCGGCGGCGGCCACCGGTACGCTCGTCAATACCGCGACCGTCGCTTCGTCCGCCACCGTGGCCGATTCCAATACCGCCAATAACTCGGCGACCGATACTGACACGATCACGGCGCTGAGCGCGGATCTTGCAATCACCAAGACCGATGGCGTGCCCAGTACCACACCGGGCGGTAACGTCACCTATACCATCGTGGCGAGCAACGCGACGGGGCCGAATCCCGTGACCGGAGTAACCGTGGCCGATACTTTCCCGGCGAGCCTCACCTGCACCTGGACCTGTGCGGGTACGGGCGGCGGCGCTTGCGCGGCGTCGGGCACGGGTAATATCAACGACACGAGCGTGAATCTGCCGGTCGGCGCGAGCGCGACGTATACCGCCAACTGTGCGGTTGCGGCGGCGGCCACCGGTACGCTCGTCAATACCGCGACCATCGCTTCGTCCGCCATCGTGGCCGATCCCAATACGGCCAATAATTCCGCGACGGATACCGACACCCTCGATGCAACGGCCATCACCACTTTCAGCGGCCCCACTGCCACCGGCACTGGCATCGGCACTGCGGTTCTCACCGGCCTTCCCGCTGGTTGTGGCTTCAAACTGGCCGAGTTCATCCCGCTCGAAGGTCATCCCCATTCGCCCCCCGCGGGCACCGCCCCCGCCAGCGCCGCCTTTACCCACGGCCTGTTCAACTTCCAGATCGGCGACAAGTGCGGCAACGGTTTCACCGCCACCATCACCCTCACCTATCCGCAGCCGCTTGCCGCTGGCACGCAGTACTACAAGTACGGCCCCACGCCGACCAATCCGACGCCGGACTGGTATGTGCTGCCGGCGACCATCTCAGGCGCCACCGTGAGCTTCATCCTCACCGATGGGCAACTCGGCGATGATGACCTCACCGCCAACGGCGCTATCGTCGATCAGGGCGGGCCCGGCGAGCCGGTCACCGCCATTCCCACCCTGGGCTGGTGGGCGTTGCTGATCACCACCTTGGGCCTGCTCTGGACGGTGCGCATCCAACGGCGGCGACTGTCGCTATAATGGAGAGTAAGCGGCGGCGCGTCTGCGCCGCCGACCGACATGAGGAGAACGGGGAATGGCGACGCCGGTGCTGCGCGATGACGCGATGGCCATCATCCGCCACGCGCTTGCCGCCGTCTTACCGGAAGCTGCGGTCAAGGCGCGCTTGCGCACGCTGGCGCTCGGCGAGCCCATCACCCTGGTGGCGATCGGCAAAGCGGCGTGGCGCATGGCGCAAGCGGCCAAGGAAGAACTCGGCGACGCCATTCGCGCAGGGGTAGTGATTACCAAATACGACCATTCTCTGGGCGACATCCCGGGCATCGAAATCTTCGAAGCCGGCCATCCGCTGCCCGACGTCAACGGCATCCGCGCCAGCGAACACGCGCTGGCGCTGGTCGAAGCCCTGGGAGAGCAGGATACCGTGCTATTTCTGGTGTCGGGCGGCGGATCGGCGCTGTTCGAGCAGCCCGCTGCCGGGCTTACGCTGGATGATTTCATCATGGTCACCGATGCGTTGCTGCGCTGCGGCGCCGACATCGTCGAAATCAACACATTGCGCAAGCGCCTGTCACAGGTAAAAGGCGGGCGTTTCGCCCAGCGCGCGGCGCCGGCGCGGGTGGTCACGCTGGTGCTGTCGGACGTGCTCGGCGACCGCCTCGACAGCATCGCCTCCGGCCCGGCCTACCCGGATTCCACCACCGCCACCGATGCGCTGCAAATCGTCGCCAAATACCGCTTGGCGCTGCCGGAACACATCCTCGACGCGCTGCGTAAAGAAACGCCGAAAACCCTCGCCAACGTCGAAACCCACATCGTCGGCAGTGTGCGCATCGCTTGCGAGGAAGCGGCGCATCATGCGCGCCGCCTCGGCTATCACCCGCTGATCCTGACCACCACGCTAAACTGCGAGGCGCGCGAGGCAGGCCGGTTTCTGGCGGCGATAGCCCGCGAGGTCGCCGCCAGCGATCAGCCCGCCGCCAAGCCCTGCGTGCTGATCGCTGGCGGTGAGACCGTGGTGCAGGTCAAAGGCCAGGGCCGCGGCGGGCTCAATCAGGAACTGGCGCTCGCCGCCGCCGGCGAACTGGCAGGCACCCGCAATATCGTGATCGCGGCGGTCGGCACCGACGGCACCGACGGCCCCACCGATGCCGCCGGTGGACTGGTGGACGGCCAAACCAAGAGCCGGCTGAGCGCGGAAAACCTGGACCTCGAGCAGATGCTGGCCGACAACAATGCCTATGCTGCGCTCACCGCCGCCGGCGATCTGCTCAAAACCGGCCCGACCGGCACCAATGTCAACGACCTCGCGCTGGCCTTGATCATTTGACGATCGCTTGCAGCTCACGGGAGAACGATCCATGCGGCAAGGATCGCGATTGCGCCATCTCGTCTCCGAAAAAACCCTGCTAGCGGGGTTGATGCTGCTCATCGCCATCGGCTTGGCGACGAGCGATATCCTATGGCGCTGGGATCGTATTTTCTACGACGCCCACCTCGCGCTGTGGTCACGATCCGCGCCGAGCGACGTCGTCATTGTCGCCATTGATGAGCAAAGCCTGGACAGCCTCGGGCGCTGGCCTTGGCCGCGCCGTGTCCATGCCGATTTGATCGAACGCTTGAGCGCGGCGGGCGCCAAAGCCATCGCCCTGGACGTCATCTTCGCCGAGCCCGACGCCGCCAACCCGGGGAATGACCAGGCGCTGGCGCGGGCCATCCGCGCCAATGGCCGCGTGGTGCTGCCGGTATTGCCCGAGCAGTTTGCCGGACAACTGGTCGAAACCCTGCCCATTCCGATGCTCACCGAAGCCGCCGCCGGGCTCGGCCATGTCGAGGTCGTGCTGGATCAAGACAGCGTCGCGCGCCGGATCTTCCTCAAGGCCGGGCTCGGCTCGCCGCGCTGGCCGGCTTTTGCCCTGGCGCTGCTGGAACTCGCCGATCCCGCCAAGGCGGCCAAACTACCTGGGGTGCGCAGCGCGCCGGCCGCGCAGCCGCTGCCGTCGGAATGGCTGCGCGACCATGAAATGCTGCTGCCCTATGCCGGCGCGCCGGGACGCTTCGCGCGGATGTCCTACGCAGCCGTATTGTCCCCGGATTTCGACGCACGCGCCGTGCGCGACAAATTCGTGTTGGTGGGGGTGACGGCGGCGGGGCTGAGCGATCTGTTCCCCACCCCGGTTTCGATCCAGGGCAATACCATGCCCGGCGTCGAATTGCACGCGAATGTGTTCGATGCACTGCGGCGCGGGGCGGTGCTAGAGCCGCTCGGTGAACGCTGGCGGCTGGCGCTGACTGTTCTGTTGGCGCTCATGCCGGCGTTGTTCTATACCCTGCTGCCGGTGCGCTGGAGCCTGCCGATCACGATTCTGTGGATGGCGCTCACCGCCCTCGTGAGCGTGCTACTGGCGCGCACCTTCCATGTATGGCTAGGCCCGGCGCCGGCGCTGCTCACCCAGGCGCTCAGTCTGCCGCTCTGGAGTTGGCGCCAATTAGAGCAAACGATTCGTTCTTTATTCCGCGAACGCCAGCAAGCGCTGGTGACGCTGCGCGCCATCGGCGACGCGGTGATCAGCACCGACCCCAACGGCGCGGTGAAATACTTGAATCCCAGCGCCGAACAACTGATCGGCGCAAGTCTCGCCAAGGCGCGCGATCTTCCGCTCGCCGACGTGTTCCAGAACGCCGGCGCGCAAGGCTATGAGGCGTTGGTGCATCTCGTCAATCAAGCGCTGCACCGCAACGAGACGGTCGCGCTCGATCACGACCTGCCGTTGCGCTACGCCGGCCGCGACGAGCGCGCGCTGCGCGGCTCCGCCGCCCCTATCCGCAATCAACAAGGCCAGGCGCGCGGCGCGGTGCTGGCGATCAGCGATGTCACCGAAACCCGGCGCATGGAGCGACAACTGGCGTTTCAGGCCGATCACGACCTACTCACCGGCTTGCCCAACCGCAATCTGTTCGAGAAGCTGCTACAGCAAGCGCTCAGCGGCGCGCGCCGCAACAACACGACGCTCGCGGTCGTATTTCTCGACCTGGACCGCTTCAAGACCATCAACGATGGCCTCGGACACACCGCCGGCGATGAGCTTCTGAAAGCAGTGGCGATGCGCTTGGCCGACAGCGCCAACCCGTGGAGCACGGCGGCGCGCCTGGGCGGCGATGAGTTCGCGCTGCTCATCGACAACCTGGCGCAGCAGGAAGCGGCGGCGGCGCTAGCCGAGCGGGCGTTGCAAATCCTGAAACCGCCGGTCGCGGTACAAGGCCAGGAAATCGTCGTGAGCGCAAGCCTGGGCGTGAGCCTGTTCCCCAAGGACGGCGACGACGCCGAAACCTTGCTGCGCAACGCCCACACCGCCATGTATCGCGCCAAGAACCAGGGGCGCGACGGCTATCAGTTCTTCTCCGCCGACATGAACGACCTCGCGCGCAAACGCCTGAGCCTGGAACAAAGCCTGCGGCGCGCGATCGAACGAGGGGAATTGGAGCTTTATTACCAGCCGCAAATGGACTCCAAATCCAGTCTGATCGTCGGCGCCGAAACGCTGCTGCGTTGGCGGCAACCGGAGCGCGGCATGGTGTCGCCGGGAGAATTCATCCCGCTCGCCGAGGAAACCGGCTTGATCATCCCGATTGGCGAATGGGCGATCCGCGCGGCCTGCGACCAGATCAAAATTTGGCAGGCACAGGGGCTCGCGACACCGCGCATCGCCATCAATCTGTCGCCGCGTCAGTTCTTGCAGCGCGACGTGGCGCAGTTGGTGGAACGATTGCTGGCCGACACCCACCTCGCGCCGCACTTCATCGAGTTGGAGATCACCGAAAGCCTGTTGATGAACGATGTCCGCGAAGCCATCGCGACCTTACACAAGCTCAAGGCCATGGGGGTGGAACTGGCGATGGATGACTTCGGCACCGGCTATTCCAATTTCAGCTACCTCAAACAGTTTCCCATCGATTACCTGAAAGTCGATCAATCGTTCGTGCGCGGATTGCCCGCCGCCGCCGACGCCGCCGTCGCCCAGGCCATGATCACCATGGCCCACGGCCTGAAGCTCAAAGTCATCGCCGAAGGCGTGGAGACCGAAGCCCAGTACGGTTTCCTAGCCGCCAGCGGTTGCGACTTGCTGCAAGGCTATTACGTCAGCCGGCCCTTGGCGGCATCGGACATGACCACGCTGCTGCGCAATCCTCCGCGCGCCGAGCGATTATAAGGTCTTCAGATACTCCAGCACGGCTTTGCGCTCGGCCTCGCTCAGCGCGTCGCCGAAGGTGTGGCCGCTGTTGCCGTAGCCGCGCAACGTCGTATCGTAGATGCGCTTGCGCGCTTTGGAATCGGCCTCGCCGGCTTTGCCGTGATCGAGCACGGTGAAGCGCCAACCGAGCGCGTCCTGGTCGAATTCGCGCGCATCGAACCGCCGCGTCCAATAACGCGGGCGTTTGCCGCTCTCCAGCAGAGCCGCGATGGTCGGCACCGAACCGTTGTGCAGGAATGGCGCGGTCGCCCAGATTCCGTCGAGCGGCGGGGCGATATAGCCGGGCGCCGGCGCGGCGCGCGCTTTCTCGCCATAGAACGATTGATTGAACCACTGAATGAAGCGCTCGCCTTCGCGCGTCGCCTGCAGCGCGTACTCGGGGTCGGTGCCGATCTGCTCCAGGCCGACGATGAGGTTGGGATAGCTTGCCGCCGCGCCGTAAACGCCGTGGCAAGCCGAGCAGTGAGCCTCGAACACGGTGCGCCCGCGCGCCGCCAGATCGTGGTCGATGGCGAACGGGTAGGCAGGCGGGCGCAGCGATAGCAGATAAGCGCGGATATCGGGGAAATAGGCGTCGATGGCGCGCGCCTCTTCCACGTCATCGGTGCAGACCAGCGCTTTCGCCATCATGATGCGCGCTTGATCGCCGCGCCCACCGCCATGGTAGAACATGGCATTCTTTTTGTGCAAACGCCACCAGGGCGGCACGCTCACCGGCAATGGCGCCGTGGGCGGCGGCGCCATGCGCGGTTGCTCCGACCAGGCGAGAGTCTTGGGATCGCGGTGGGCGACCAGCGCGGTGGTGAGATTCGGCGCGGGATTCACGCCCACGGTATCGGTCATCATATAGGGCGCGATGGCGGCGATGCGATCCGCCCACTTGCGCCATTCCTTGGCTGCGGCGGCGCCGGTCACATAGGCGCCCGCGCTTTCCACCGGCGCGCTGGCGTCGCTGGTGAAATCCAGAAATTCGTTGCCCAGCCCGATCACCAACTGGCCGTTGAACGGCGCGGCGTGGCACATCAGGCAATTGGTGGTCACCAATTCGACGCCGCTCGCCGCCGTATAGGCGTTGAACATATACGGTAACTCGGCGTTACGGCCTTCGCGCCCCGCCAGGGTAAACGTCGGGGCGCGCTCGCGCTGGGCGCGCGCGAACGCGGCATAAGGCATGCCGCAGGTGACATAGGCATGGTTCACTAGGGCGCGATACCCGGCCTGGGGATCGCCGCTGCGCTGAGGTTCAGCGGGAATCGGACCCGTCGGCGACTGGCTAGCCGGCGGTGGTTGGCCGCAACCAACGAGCGCGACCAGCGGCAAGAGCCGTAGCATGGTGCAGAGATGAAACAGCGTTTCCATCAAAGTTTGAGCGTTTATCCGCATCCTGTTCCCCTTTCTCGAATCACTTTGCCAGCGGTGGCGCATTCCCTATACTGAGTCCATCCTGCTTGGACAGCGTGACTGGAGAAACAATAACATGCAAACCGAACTACTGATCAACGGCGTTTTCGCACCGGGCGCCGGCGCCAAAGAAGACATTCTGAATCCAGCGACCGGCGAGCGCATCGACGCGCTGCCGGAAGCGTCCAAGGCGCAGATTGAACAAGCGGTCGCCGCCGCTGACAACGCATTCGAGTCTTGGTCGCAGACCACGCCAGGCAGCCGCGCCGGCCTGCTTCTCAAGCTTGCTGATCGCATCGAGGCCGCGGGCGAGGCCATCGCCCAACTGGAAGCGCTCAATTGCGGCAAACCCTACCAGCGCGTGCTGGAAGACGAAATCCCCGCCATCGTCGATGTGTTCCGCTTTTTCGCCGGCGCCGCTCGCGGTATGCACGGCAGCGCCGCCGGCGAGTACATGGCCAACCACACCAGTATGATCCGCCGTGACCCCATCGGCGTGGTGGCATCGGTCGCACCCTGGAATTATCCGCTGATGATGGCGGCGTGGAAGATCGCGCCCGCGCTCGCCGCCGGCAACACCGTGGTGCTCAAACCCTCGGAGCAGACGCCGCTCACCGCGCTAAAGCTCGCCGCCATTGCCAATGAGCTTTTCCCACCCGGCGTGCTGAACATCGTGACGGGGCGCGGCGAAACGGTTGGCTCGGCGCTGGTTCACCACCCGCGCGTGCGCATGGTGTCGCTCACCGGTGACGTCGCGACCGGCAAGAAAATCCTGGAAGCGGCGGCGCAAAGCCTCAAACGCACCCACCTGGAACTCGGGGGCAAGGCGCCGGTGATCGTATTCGACGACGCCGACCTCGATGAAGTGGTCGCGGGCTTGCGCATGTTCGGTTATTACAACGCCGGCCAGGACTGCACCGCCGCCTGCCGGGTTTACGCGGGGGCCAAGATCCACGACAAGCTAGTGGCCGATTTGGCGAGCGCGGCGGCCAGTATCCAGCTCAACAAGCCGAAGGCCAAGAATGCCGAGGTCGGGCCACTGATCAGCGCCAACCAGCGCAAACGCGTGGCGGGTTTCGTGGAGCGCGCCGCGGCGCAACCACACATCGAGGTCGTGACCGGTGGCAAAGCGGTGCGCGGCAAGGGCTTCTTCTACGAACCCACCGTGATCGCCGGCGCGCGCCAGGACGACGAAATCGTGCGCCGCGAGGTGTTCGGCCCGGTGGTGACGGTCACCCGCTTCCAAGACCCCGAGCAGGCCATTGCCTGGGCCAATGATTCGGATTATGGGCTGGCGTCGTCGGTATGGACCAAGGATGTGGCGCGGGCGATGCAATGCGCGGCGCGGCTCCGCTATGGCTGCACCTGGATCAATACCCATTTCATGCTGGTCAATGAAATGCCGCACGGCGGGCTGAAGTCCTCGGGCTACGGCAAGGACTTGTCGATGTACGCCCTGGAGGACTATACGGTCGTGCGCCACGTCATGGTGAAGTGGTAATGCTGGTGCATTTACAGACGCTCGGCTGCCGTTTGAACGAGGCCGAGTTGGAGCGTTGGGCGCGCGACTTCCGCAGCGCCGGCCACACCATCAGCGCCAGCGCCGCCGAGGCCGACCTCGTCGTGCTCAACACTTGCGCGGTGACCGGCGAAGCTGCGCGCCAGTCGCGCCAGTTCGCCCGCCGCCTGCGGCGCGACAATCCGCGCGCCAAGCTGGTGGTGAGCGGCTGCTATGCCTCGTTGCATCCGCAAGCGGCGGCTGAGCTTGGCGTCGATCTGGTGGTCGCCAATCAAGACAAAGACCGCCTGGTCGACATCGCCCGCGCGGCTTTCCCTTTCCCGCCCCCGCCGGCGCTTGCCGAGACCAACGCCGACACGCTCAGCACGCGCCGCCGCAGCCGCGCATTCGTGAAAGTGCAGGACGGCTGCCGGCATCGCTGCACATTCTGCATCGTCACCCTGGCGCGCGGCGCGGAACGCAGCCGCCCGATCGCCGACGTGGTCGAGGAAATCGACCGCCTGTACCACCAAGGAATACAAGAAGCGGTGCTCACCGGCGTGCACCTGGGTGGCTATGGCAGCGACCTGGGCAGCCATCTCGGCGAACTGATCCAGGCCATTCTGCGCGATACCCGTATCCCGCGCCTGCGTCTGGGATCGCTGGAGCCCTGGGACCTGCCCGCCGATTTTTCGCGTTGTTCGCCGATTCGCGGTTACTGCCACACTTGCACTTGCCGCTGCAAAGCGGCAGCGACGCGGTGCTGAAGCGCATGGCGCGGCGCTGCACGAGCGCCGATTTCGCCCGCTTGGCCGAGCAGGCGCGCGCGCGCATCGCCGATGTCAATCTCACCACCGACATCATCGTCGGTTTCCCCGGCGAAACCGAGACCGACTGGCAGGCGACGCTGGATGTCGTCGAGCGCATCGATTTCGGCCATATTCATGTGTTTGCCTATTCCGCCCGCGCCGGAACGGCAGCGGCGCGCATGAGGGGGCCGGTCGACCGCGCCACCCAGCAACGCCGGACTCGCGAACTGCACGAGCGGGGTCGGCGCCTGCGCCGGGCAACGCTGGCGCGCTTCCTGGACCGGACGTTCCCGGTACTGTGGGAAAGCAGGCCGGAGAGATTGGCGGACGGACGCCTGCGCTATTTCGGCTATACCCCGAATTATCTGCGCGTCGCGGCGGCCGCGCCCGCCGATGCACGGCTCGCGCGTAGCGTGCGCGCGGCGCGCTTGACCGGCATCGCCGATTCGGGCGACCATGCGCTGGCGGAATTACTCGGTTAATCAACGGAGGCAAAGCCCAATGGCCGGTGTCAAAACCATGGTCGAGCGCGCGGAAGCCGAGATCGATACCCTCAGCGCGGCGGATGCGGTCAAGCTACACGCGGATCCCGAGGTGGTCATGGTCGATCTGCGCGATATCCGTGAACTGTGGCGCGACGGCCGCATCCCCGGCTCGTTTCACGCTCCGCGCGGCATGTTGGAGTTCTGGATCGACCGGGAAAGCCCGTATTTCAAGGATATCTTCGCCTCCGGCAAGCGTTTCGTGTTTTATTGCAACAAAGGCTGGCGCTCGGCGCTCGCCACCCAGACCGCACAGAGCATGGGCCTGAAGCCGGTCGCCCATGTCGGCGGTGGGTTCGAGGCCTGGATACAGGCGGGCGGAGCGGTGGAGCCAGTGCCGAAGAAATAATCGGCTTATCCACGATGCACTGACCCCCGGCGAACCTGGTAACCCTTTGTTGCAGCGGATGGCGGCTGTAACACACCGTTACAAAACTCCAGCGCGCCGACATCGTCCAGCAAACTTCCCGGCCTATCTTGCGAGGCGTCGATAGATAATCGACGTCTTTCAATGATTAGGAGTATTTCTCATGAAACGCAAAACCCTGGTATTCGCCGGCTTATTATCCGCGCTCGGCATCGGCACCGCCGGCGCTGCATTCCAACACGCCCACAAGGGCGGCTGGGGCCACGGCTGGGGCAGGGGCATGGCCATGGGCCCAGGCCCGATGTGCGGCGGTCAGCGCGGCGAGCGGGTCGAAGATATGATTTCGTTCGTGGAAAATTTCGTCAAGCTCGACGCCGCTCAAACCGATGCATGGAACAAACTCGCCGCCGCGCTGCGCGCCGGCAACGTGAGCTTCGATCAAGCCTGCGCGGCGCTGGATAAAGACGCCACCACCGCCACCGCCCGCTTGGATGCGCTGGAGCAAATGCTGAGCACGGGCCTCGGCGTCGTGCAAAACGTGCGCCCGGCGTTCGATGGTTTCTACGCTACCCTCTCTGCCCAGCAAAAGCAGCTCGTGGACAAGTTATTCAACCGGCGTGGCCCGCATCACGGCCCCATGCCAGACGACGAAGCCCCGGACAAACCCAACGGATGAGCGCCGTGGTCTCCGACGGGCCTGGGGTCATCGCCAGGCCGCCGGCGATTTATCAAGGATTTCTGATCGCCGGTGTAGTACTGGAGTATGGCTGGCCGACCTCGCTCGCGACCGGCGCGGCGCGCTACCCGTTGGGCGGCGCACTGGTCACCGCGGGCGTCATCGTCATGACGCTGGCGGTGCGGCGGTTCCGCCTAGCTCGCACGCCGGTCGAAACGTATCAACCCACCACGGCGATAGTGACCGATGGGATTTATGCTCACTCCCGCAACCCTATGTATCTATCGCTCACGTTCCTCTACGCCGGCATCGCGGTGCTGGCCGACAGCCGATGGATTCTGGCCCTTCTTGCACCGATTCTGATCATCATGCGCGGCGGTGTGATCGCGCGCGAGGAGCGCTACTTGTAACACCGCTTCGGCAACGAGTATCGAACTTACAAATCCAAGGTGCGGCGCTGGCTTTAAGCCGCGCCGCGGGTCTTCTACGGTTTGACGTTGACGGGGTAAATCTTCTTCGCATACCATGCGAACGCACTCGCTCAACCCCACACACAAAAACTTCGGAGGAGACATGCGAACCCTGCTGAAATCCGTCGTGTCGACGGCTATTGCATCCGCATTCGCACTCGGCGCGTCATTGGTATCCGCGCAGCAAACGATCAACCTGAAAATGCAGGCCACTTGGCCGGCGAGCTTGACGCTCTACGAAAACTTCCAATTCTGGGCGGAACGCGTCAATAAGCTGACCGACGGCGCGATCAAGGTCGAAACCATGCCCGCCGGCACCGTGGTGCCGGCTTTCGAGGTGCTGGATGCGGTCAACAAAAAAGTCATCGACGGCGCCCATGCCTGGGCGGGTTACTGGACCGGCAAGGACAAGACTTCGATCCTGTTCACCGGCGGCCCCGGTGCGCTCGGCATGGATTACATCGACTACATCGGCTGGATGTACGAGGGCGGCGGCCTAGAGCTATACCAGGAGTTCTACAAAGACGTTCTCAAAATGAACGTGGTCGCGATTCCGGTCCTGCCGTCCGGCCCGCAAGCGTTTGGCTGGTTCAAGGACCCGATCAATAACGTCGCTGACTTGAAAGGCAAGAAGTGCCGCGAAACCGGCATGGCCGCCGAAGTATTCACGCGCATGGGCATGACCGTGGTCAACATGCCGGGCGGCGAAATCATACCTTCCGCCCAGCGCGGCGTGATCGATTGCGCCGAATGGATCGGCGGCGTCGAGGATATGCGGCTCGGCTTCCAGAATGTCTGGAAATACCACTACACCCCCGGCGTGCATGAAAACGTGACCACGGGCGAGTTGCTGTTCAACGGCGATGTCTGGAAATCCTTCACCCCAACCCAGCAGGAAATCATCAAGTCGGCGGCGATGGAAACTTTCGTCCGCTGGTGGGCCAAGTGGCAAAAACAAAACGCCGACGCCATCAAGGAATTGCAGGAAAAATACGGTGTGAAGATTCTGCGCACCCCGCCCGATATCCTGGTCGAATTTCTCAAGACTTGGGATCAGATCACCGCCGAAGAAGAAGCGAAAAACCCGTTTTTCAAGAAGGTTCATGATTCACAACGCGCTTACGCGAGCGTCGTGGTGCCGGCCAAGCGCTTCATGTTCCCGCCCTATTCGTTTATCGCCAACTATTACTATCCGGAAAAGAAAGAGTAATCGTCTGGCGTCATCCTCTTACCCGAGGGCGGTTGGATAACCGCCCTCTTTCATTTTGGTTCGGTGACTATTGCAGAAGATAATTCCATGTCTAGCGTACAACCCTCGCCGCAGCTAATAAGAACCGTGCGCTTCATCGACGGCATCACCGATTTCATCGGCAACGTCGTAGCCTGGCTCATCATCCCGTTGGTGGGCGCGGTGGCCTATGAAGTCATCTCTCGCTACCTATTCCACCAACCGACCACCTGGTCGTTCGACGTCACCTACATGCTGTACGGCACGCTGTTCATGCTTGCCGCGGCTTATGCGCTGCACAAAGGCGCGCACATCCGCACCGATTTCCTGTGGGATAAGTTCTCGGTTCGCACCAAGGGATTGATCGACACCCTTGCCTATATCCTGTTTTTTTTTCCTGGCTTACTGCTGTTTCTGTACAGTAGTTGGGATGAAGCCTGGCAGGCTTTCCTGCTGAATGAGCGCTCCGACATCACCGCCTGGCGGCCGCTCCTCTGGCCGTTCAAGGCCGTCGTGCCGCTCACCGCGGTGCTGCTGATGTTCCAGGGTGTTTCCGAACTCCTGAAAAGCCTGTACGCGCTGCGCACCGGCATCGAACTCGAGCACAAGGAAAAGGTGGAAGTATGAACCAGCAAGAACTCATCGGCCTGATCATGCTGGCCGTGCTGATCGGCGCGATTTTCATCGGTTTTCCGATTTCATTCACCCTGCTGTTCCTGGCTCTGGGCTTCGGTTACTGGGGGTTGGGCGAATCGGTGTTCGACCTCGCTTATTTCAACACCATCGGCATGATGAAGGAGGAACTCCTGGCCGCCGTGCCGCTGTTCATCTTCATGGGCTTCATGACCGAACAGGCGGGGCTGATGGAACGGCTATTCCTCGCGTTTCGCATGCTGCTCGCGCCGATCCGCGGCTCGCTTTATTTGGTCGTGCTGCTCACCGCCACGGTTTTCGCGATGGCCACCGGCATCGTCGGCGCGGCGGTCACCGTGCTCGGCATCATGGCCTCGCCGATCATGATCAAAACTGGCTATGATCCGAAACTGTCGGCGGGCGCAATCACTGCGGGTGGCACCCTCGGCATTCTGATCCCACCCTCGGTCATGCTGGTGGTGATGGGCCCGGTGCTCGGCGTCTCTGTCGCCGACCTCTACGCCGGCGCGTTCGGACCGGGCTTCCTGCTCGCAGGACTGTACATTGCCTACACGCTGATCCGCTCCTTCATCAATCCCTCGCTCGGCCCGCCGGTGCCGAAGGAAGAACGCACTTACACGGCCGGCAAGATGATCTGGGAGGTCATCGCCGGCACCATCCCGCTGCTGCTGCTGATCGGTTTCACCCTCGGCTCCATCCTGGCCGGCGCGGCGACCCCCACCGAAGCTGCTGGCGTTGGCGCGGCGGGCGCCGCCGTCCTCGCCATTCTTTATGGCCGCTTCAATCTGCGCGGGCTGCGCCAAGCGGTGATGAGCACCGCGGCGACTTCCAGCATGGTGCTGTTCCTGGCGGTCACTTCAAACGTGTTCGGCGCAGTGTTCGCTCGCCTCGGCACCGCCAACTGGATCACCAATTCGATGTTGTCCCTGCAGTTGCCTCCGACCATCATGCTGCTGCTCATCATCGGCCTCATCTTCTTGCTCGGCTGGCCGTTCGAGTGGCCGGCGATCGTATTGGTGTTCTTGCCGATCTTTTACCCCATCGTCGCCGCGCTCAAAGTCGACATGGTGTGGTTCGGCGTGCTGGTCGCGGTCACCCTGCAAACGGCTTTTCTGTCGCCCCCAGTGGCGATGTCCGCCTACTACCTCAAGCAAGTGGTGAAGGATTGGAGTCTGGGGACGATTTACGCCGGCATGTTCGAGTTCATGATGCTTCAATGCATCGCGATCCTGTTGCTGGTGTTCTTTCCCCAGATCACCGACTTTATGCCGGCGATGGTCAAGCTTTTTCGTCGGAACAAGTCGTCCAGCAGCAAGCACAACCTACCAGCGCGCCAGCCGCTCCCGCACCTTCATCCAGCCCAAGCAGCGGCGCTTCCTACGATCAAGACCCTTACGAAACCTATGACGCGCAAAAAGGCGGGGCGAAGAGCCCACCGGCGCCGGCTAAGCCCGCGCCCCAGCCTGCCGAGCAGCAAGGACAGCCGGCGGCCGGTCAAACCGCCCCGCCGGCGACGGGAGATGGGGCAGTCCAGCCGGCGCCTGCCGGAGAGCAAAAGCAATAACTATCGGGGAGCACAGAGGGGAGCCGCCGTCGCGCAACGACGGCGGTTCGTATTCACTTTCCTGCTGGCCTGAATGGCTGGATCCCTGAAAAAACACCATGCCGCACGTTTCGCATGTCGAATGGCGCGTCACCGATCTGGACCGCAGCATAGCGTTTTTCGAGGCGCTGTTCGGCTGGCGCTTCGCGCGCCACAGCACCCATTACCGGATCGCCTTTCCAGACCAGGGGCCGGCGGTAGGTCTTCTGGAAACGCGCGAAGTTCGCCCTTCCGATTCCACGCTGATCCACATCCGGGTCGATGACCTCGACGCTTACCTCAGACGCGCCCGCGGCCTCGGCGCGCCGCTCGCAACGCCGCGTACCGCGGTCCCCGGTCACGGTTGGTACGCCCAAGTGGTGGACCCGGACGGTAATATCGTGGGGTTATTCGAGGCTGAAGCCGAGACAAGTGCTTGATCTTCCTCACGATACCCTCTTGACCAAGGGTTTAAATATTGTCCTTGACGGTCTCGGTCGTGCCATTGAGCTTGACGGATGCAATACCTTTGTCGCGCGCCGATTCGGAGGAGTACATTTGGCTCGTGCCAATGACCTGGCTGTTGGCGGCCTTGAGGTTGAAATAAATCTTATCGTTGGCAGCCGCTTTCTTCTCGTATCGGTCGTCGGATTGGCAGTTTGTCTGAACCGATGCGATGCCGTTCTGCGCGGAAGCCTTGGTTTTGTAGAGCTCGCTGGTGAGTATCGTTTCGGCGTTTCCGGCTTTGAGAACAAAGCGAAACTGACCATCTGAACTCTTGCTCAGTTCGAACCAACCTGCCATCACACTCTCCTCTCTGGATATGGAGACACCTAACTCAAAGTAGCTGACTTAAGTGTCTCTTGATAAGGCGCTCTTGCATATTCAACAAAAAGTGACAACACGGAAATTTTGACGGTATCAATCTTAATCATTGTAGTGCAACGCAAAATCAAATGAAACGGGCTTGAATCCAGCCGTACACCGACGGCGCGGGGCGACGCGGCCGACGCCACTATGGCCTTCGCTCACGATTCGACCCTACCCATCGTATAGCCCTATGGCGATCTCGATCACGCCCTCAACGGTTCAGCTTGATGCCCTCGACCGATTCCAGCACCATACGGAATGACTCATCGCCGTCTTCAGTCTGCACCACCTGCACCGGCAAGTAATCGAGCGCCGGCGCGAACCATAGCGTCGTGGCACGGCTGTCATCGGCGCTCTGGCGCGTCACCCGCACCGCTTGCAACCGGCCCAGTGGCGTATCCACTGATTCATTGGGCTGGCGGTCGATCTGATAGGTCTTCAGTTTCAGCCGGTTGATCAGCGTGTATTGCGACGACGCCCGTTGTTGCTGGAGGTCGCGCATCGCCAGCAGATAAAGGCTCAGCGGATCGACGGTGCGTGGTTCCAGCGCGAACGTGGCTTGTTTGTCGTTGTAGCGGGCATGAACCTGGCCCGTCTGCCAGTCGAAACGCAAATGGGTGTTGCGCTTTTTCTTGCCACCATTTTGTTCGTAAGAATATTCGCTGGGGCGCGGCACATCGCCCTGGAACTCGCCGACGGCGTCTTCCCTGATGCGATCCTTGATGAGGAACGCCGTCACTCCAGTCGGGTGTACCTCGGAACGCATCCGATAACGGCCATTGCCCTCGTCACTGAGCGTGATGGCGCCTTCGCCGAGGCTCATGCCCATGCCGAACACCTTGTAATGCGCGACGAAAGGCTTGAGCGGCAAACCATCGGCGGCGTTCGCAGCCCCGACCATCCCGCCCAACAAACTCAAAACCATACCTAACCTCAATAAACCCGTCATGGCGGTTCCTCTTGCGTTAACAGTAACGGTTGCCGCAACGGGCGGCCATCGAACAGCACCCGCTCACCCTGCAAGCGGACGCGCCCTTCGGCCAACCAGCGGATCGCGAGCGGATACAATTTATGCTCCTCTACCAGCACGCGGGCGGCGAGCGTATCGGCATCGTCATCGGGCAGGATCGGCACTCTCGCTTGTACGATCACCGGCCCACCGTCGAGTTCCACGGTGACGAAATGCACGCTTGCTCCATGCTCCCCTTCTCCCGCCTGTAAGGCGCGCTGATGGGTATGCAGACCGGGGAATTTCGGCAATAGCGAAGGGTGGATGTTGACCAACCGCCCGCGATAACGCTCGATGAACGCCGCGCCGAGCACGCGCATGAAGCCCGCGAGTACGACCAGATCAGGTCGATGGCGATCGATGTGTTCGCACAATGCGGCATCGAACGCGGCGCGCTCGGAATAACGCTGGTGGTCGATGACGACGGTCTCGATCCCGGCCTGGCGCGCGCGCTCCAGGCCCGCCGCGCGCGGGCGGTTGCTGATCACGGCGCGGAGTTCAACCGGCGGATCGCCGCGCCGGGCGCCATCCAGGATCGCTTGCAGATTGCTGCCGCGCCCTGAAATCAGCACTACCAATCGGTAGGGCGCCGCGTTCATCGGCGGAATACCACCGACGGCGACTCCGTGCCGGCTTCGATGTGGCCGATCCGCCAGGCGCGCTCACCGCTGGTCTGTAGATGCGCGATAGCGGCTTCGGTCTGGGCGGCGGGCGTGCAAGCGATCATTCCTACGCCGCAGTTGAAGGTGCGCAGCATTTCTTCATCGGCGACCCCGCCTTGGCTTTGCAGCCAATCGAAAATCGCCGGACGGCGCCAACTGTTGAGGTCGATGATCGCTTCGACGCCTTTCGGCAGCACGCGCGGCAGATTTTCGGTGAGGCCGCCGCCGGTGATATGAGCCAGCGCCCGTACCTCGACCGCATCCATTAACCGCAATAAAGGCTTGGCGTAGATACGGGTCGGCGCCAACAAGGCATCGCCCAGCGTCGTCTGCGCGAGCGACTGCTCCAAAGTCGCGCCACTGGCGCCGAGAATCTTGCGGATCAATGAATAACCGTTTGCATGCGGCCCCGATGACGCGATGCCGATCAGCGCGTCGCCCGCTTGTACGCGGCTGCCATCGATGATGCGTGTTTTCTCGACGATGCCGACGCAGAAACCGGCCAGGTCGTAATCCTCGCCCTCGTAAAGCCCGGGCATTTCGGCGGTTTCACCGCCCACCAGCGCGGCACCTGCTATCTCGCAACCACGCGCGATGCCGGCGATGACGGTGGCGGCAGCCTCCACGTCGAGCCTGCCGCAGGCGTAATAGTCGAGAAAGCACACGGGCTCGGCGCCGGTCACCACGATATCGTTCACGCACATCGCCACCAGGTCGATGCCGATGCCATCGTGCCGCCCGCTGTCCAACGCAAGCTTGAGCTTGGTGCCGACGCCGTCGGTGCTGGTCACCAGTACCGGCTGCCGATAGCGCGCCAGCGGCAATTCATAAAGCGCGGCGAAACCGCCGATGCCCGCCAAGACTTCCGGGCGACGGGTGCGCGCGGCCATGGGTTTGATGCGTTCGACCAAGCGGTTGCCGGCATCGATGTCAACGCCGGCGTCGCGGTAACTGAGGGAGGGTGGGATGGTCAAGCGGGCCTCGTGCAAGAGTGACGACCTAGGAGCAGGGAGATTGTGCTATTTTACACCGTCTACCTCGCTGATCGTGTTCATCGCGCTTGCAAGCCCGCTATCTGCCCAATTTGATCACCGCGCTACGCGTCCTGCTGGTCGCGCCCATTCTTTGGTGCGTATTGCGTGAATATTATGCCGCCGCGGCGTTATTGTTCCTGGTCGCGGGCCTCTCCGACGCTCTCGACGGCTGGCTCGCCAAGCGCTTCGATTGGGGCAGTTGGCTGGGCGGCGTCCTCGACCCACTGGCGGACAAGCTGCTGCTGGTCGGCATGTTCCTGGTACTCGGCTGGCAGGGCGATCTGCCGGTGTGGTTGGTAGCGCTGGTGATCGCCCGCGACTTGATCATCGTCATCGGCGCCATCGCTTATTATTTCATCGTCGCGCCGTTCACGGCCGCGCCGCTGTTGATCAGCAAACTCAACACGCTGGTGCAATTGCTGCTGATTCTGGCGGTGGTGGCATCCAAGAGCCTCATAGTGCTGCCGACGGGCGTCATTTCAGCGCTGATCGCACTCACCACCGTCACAGTGGCAATAAGCGGCGGCGCTTATGTGTGGGGCTGGAGCCAGCGCGCACTGGACCAGCGGAAATCGAAGAATGTCTGACGATACAGTCAGTTCGCCAAGGCCGCACAAACGGCGGCGACCTCGATACCCGGCGCCGGCCACGCCCATCTCGGTGTATTGGGCGTTGGAACGTCATCTGGCGATCGGGCTAGGAATCGCGATCGCCAGCGGTTGGCTGCTCTATGTGCTGGCCCCGATCCTGACACCTTTTCTGGCCGCGCTGTTGCTCGCCTATCTGGGTGATGGCTTGGTCAAACGCCTGGAGCAACTCAAGCTTTCACGCACAACGGCGCTGATTGTGGTTTTCGCTTGGATTATCTTAGCCCTGTTCCTAGTACTGTTGCTGTTGGTGCCGTTACTCGGCAGGACAGCTCAGCGTGTTGCTGCGCCACCTGCCCAGCTATTTGGATTGGCTTCAGATCCACGCCCCGCGTGGCTGTACGACACACTGGGCGTCGATCCGTTTGACTTCGACCTCAACAGCGTGCGTATCGAACTCGCCCGCCAGCTCGGCAACGTCGGCACCCTGGCGCTCGGTTTGCTTACCTCGATCACGATATCGTCATTGACGGTGTTGGGTTGGCTGATCAATTTCTTACTGATTCCGGTGATTACGTTTTATCTGCTGCGCGACTGGAGCGGCTTGGTTTCCAGCGCCCGTGCGTTGCTGCCGCGCCGCGTGGAACCGGTGGTGTCGAGACTGGCTTGGGAAGCGGACCAGGTATTGGGCGCTTTCTTGAAAGGCCAGTTCGTCGTCATGCTAGTATTGGGCAGTCTTTACTCCCTGGGCTTGACGCTGGCGGGATTGGATTTCGCCCTGCTGATCGGCTTGACCGCCGGCCTGGTCAGTTTCGTACCCTATCTGGGGATTGCCGTGGGGTTGGTCACCTCGATTATCGCCGCGCTCTTGCAATTTCACGACCTCTGGCATTTCATTCTGGTGCTCATCGTATTCGGCATCGGCCAGTTGGTCGAGGGCATGGTGCTGACGCCTTTGCTGGTCGGCGAAAAAATCGGCTTGCATCCGGTGGCGGTGATTTTCGCGGTGCTGGCGGGTGGCCAATTGTTTGGCTTCTTCGGCATCTTGCTGGCATTGCCGGCGGCGGCCGTCATCATGGTGATTCTGCGCCACAGTCATGACCGTTACTTGCGAAGCGCATTGTATGGTGAATGAACCTCTGTCCGCATATCCACAGTTGGCGCTGAACCTTGGGCTCAAGGACAACGCGACTTTTGCCAATTTCCATCCGGGCGCGAACGGCGCGGCGCTCGATCATTTGCGTAAGCTTGGCGCGGGAGATACCGACACCAGCACCAGCGTCTATTTGTGGGGCGCGCCGGGCGCCGGGAAGAGCCATTTACTGCAAGCCCTGTGTAACGCCGCCGGGGCGCGCGGCGCGGCGGCGCTCTATCTGCCGCTGGCCGAAGCCCGCCAGTTTCCGGTCGAGGCCTTGCAGGGCTTGGAGAATGTCGCCCTGGTCTGCATCGATGACGTGCAAGCGATCGCCGGTCAAGAAGAGTGGGAATTGGGTTTGGTGCATTTGTTCGAACGTATCCGCGAGGCCGGCGGCGTGTTGGCAGCAGCCGGTCGCGCGCTGCCGGCGAACTTGAATCTGCAACCGCAGCTAGCGTCGCGCCTGAACTGGGGGCTGGTGTTCCAGTTGCGCGAACTGATCGCCGCCGACCAACAGCACGCATTGCGCCTGCGCGCCGAACAACGGGGCTTACGCTTGCCATTGGATGCCGGGCGTTTCCTGGTGCGCCACTATGGTGGCGACAGCCACCGCTTGTTCGCGGCGCTGGATCGGCTCGATCAAGCCTCGCTGGCAGCGCAGCGCAAACTAACCGTTCCCTTCATCCGCGCGGTATTGGGGACGGCCTCAAGCGCCGAGCTTGGCGGCGACCAGGGCGAGCCGCCGTCCTAACGCGCGCGCCAGGGTTTTTTCATGCTCGCTGAGCAAAGTGTTGGAATCCGCACCCGCGCAGTGGCTTGCGCCGTAAGGCGAGCCGCCGCTTTGGGTCTGCATGAGCGCGGCCTCGGTATAGGAATACCGACGATCAGCATGCCGTGGTGCAAGAGCGGCAACATCATCGACAGAGTCGTCTTCCTGGCCACCGTGCAGGCTGACGCTGGAGGGCGAAGCCGCAGGTTTGCCGGCCAGCGCGCCGCTCGGGCCACAAGGCGCCAACAGGGAAGTCGCCCCGCGGGCGCGGCCATATTGCCAAAACGGGTATGGGCTGCCGGTTTTGCGCCCCCGCGCATTCCTTGAGGTCTTCCAGAGTAGCGTAGGGCGGGCTGGCGGCGGGGATGGCATCGGCGACGGCTTCGCAGATGGTCGATACGGGCGCCACCGTGCGCACGCGCGCGACCATGCCCACCGCTTGACGCCGCGCGGGAACGCGAGTGCCAGCGCCGCCGTGCCGCCATTGCGGGTTGCACAAAGCGACGGCGATTTCAGCCATACTCTGCCAACGGTTGCGCTCAGCGCACCGCCTCGCCGTTGACGGCAATACGCCGATCCAGCCGCTGATGTCAGTACCAAATAGCGCTGTCATCCGCCGCCACGCTGTACGGGCGGGCGTCCGGGCGCGGCAAGCTGAACACCGTGAACTCGCCCTCATACCAGCGGCCCACCACATGCCAGCACCTGAACCAGACCGCGCCATTCGGCGCTACCGTCAAACCCGACAGCGCGGCTTTGCCATCGCCGGGCACTTTGTATTCGGCGAACTGACCATCGGCGTAGCGACCGATTTTGTTGCCGCGAAATTCCAAGAACCAGACGGCGCTGCTCCAGTCGACGGCGATATCAGTCGGTTGCCAGCGGGGAAAACGTCGATTTCAGCGTTCGAGGAGTTGTCTGGCGTGCGGTCTGCATGAGCGCAGGTGCTTGGTTACGCCTGGCGACGCGCCGTCGGTGGCAATGACCCCGTAAGGCCCACCTTTTCGGGCGAGTTGATCGTATGGCGAGTAAACGTGCTCTTCCTTAAAACGGGTGATGCCAGCGGGTCGATCGGCAAAAATCACCGGTGCAGCGGTCTGCCACCGGCCAGACGGGCAAACTGGTGATGAGCGCATCGAGCAGCGGACAGCGCTGAGTTCGCCGCTGGCGACAAGCCGATGGCCAGAGCCGGGCCGTTTGGTAAACCAAGCGGAACCATCGGCGGCGGCCGCAAGCCCGATGGGTTCGAGGTTTTTCGTACCCCGTAAAACCGCCTGATCTTGCCGTTGCGCAACAAACCGATAGAGTCGGAAAACCGATGGTAAACCAGACCGCGCCATTGCCCGTCGGCGCGATGGCGGTCGGGATATCGGTCGGCACCAACATCGGATATTCGCTGAAAAACCGGCGCCGGCCGCAACGCCAAACCGCCGCACCGACGGCAGCCAACGCAAGCAGGGCGGCGGCAATCCAATAGCCAGCGGATCAGACCAGTGAAGGGATCCAGAATGGTACCGTCACGGCGGCGGAAACCTTTGTCGGGGGTGAACGGTAGGCTGGCCGGCGGCAACCGCCGGCGCAACACCAGCCAATAATAACCAGCCAGCGCGACGAACAACGCCAAACCACTTCCCAATGACAACCAGGCAAGCGGTAAGTGGTCGCGACCACCGCCGGCCGACTTCCAGATCTCGCCATAGGAACGCTGGCCAGCGCATTATTCCGCAGCTCCCCATAAGGCGTTAGGGGCAAAGACCGGCGTAGAGCGTGGTGTGCTCACCGGGATCGCGCACCAGCGACCCTCCTTCCAGTTGCACCGGCAGATTACTCTCGACCTGTGCCCAGTTCTGCCCGCGGTCGGCGCTGCGCCAGCCCGCGATGGGTATTCAGGACAATGGCCGCGCCATCCGCGCTGATCGCCAAGCCACGCACTACGGTATCGGCTTTCGGCAAGGGCTGGCCGAGTGTTTGCCAATGCCCGCCGCGATCTTCGCCGACCCAGGTTGCGCCGCCGCTACCGCCCACAGCCGCTCGGGCGAGACCGATCGAACGCCACGGCGTCGATGCGCAACTCCGCCACCGGCAGGCTTGCCAATGCTCGCCCCCATCCACGCTGATCCATAGCCGCTCCGCCGTGATCGCCAGGATGGTCGCGTTGGCGCGGCTGACCAGCAATTGCTCGACAGTGCCTTGCGGAAGATGGCTGCCCGCGTATTCCCTGACCGGCCGCCGCCGCTGCCAAAGTTCACAGCCCAGCGCCGTATCCATCGTATGTCGCAACGGGATATCCGCCATCGCGATTCCAAACGCGGAAGCGCGGCAAGCGGGAGGGCGCTTCGGCTTCACGCCAAGGCTGTCCTTCGCTGCTGACGCGTACAGTGGCGGCAGTGAGATCACCGCGCGTCGCCCGTTTGGCGCTGAACGCCGCCGCATACACGCCACCGAACAGCAATTCGGGCGCCTCGCGCGTCCAGTCGCGCCCGCCGTTCACGGAACGACAAGGCCGCTGTCGGCGGCAAGCGCAGGTTGACCGGCAGGGCTGATGGCAACCGTGAACACGCCGTTCAAAAACAGGCCGCTATCCGCCGGGAACCAGGTCGCGCCGTCATCGCGGCTGCGATACAAGCCGCCATAAGCGTTGGGGTCATGGGCCAATGCCGCGAGTGGACTAAAAACTACCGTACACAGAATCAAACAAAAAAACTTGGTCACGCTGATCGAACGATGGTCGAAAAAAACGAGGAGCCCAGAGGGCTCCTCGCATTGACGGAAGACGAAAAACTTATTTCGGCTTGCGCGATTGCTCGCCATTGGCCAGCGCGATCTCCGCCATGCGCGAACCGTTCGGACCAGCCCAAGAATTCTTGGTCAGCGGGTATTTGTCGGTATAGGACAGCGGTTCATGGGCACACACGCAGTTTTCATAGCCACCGGTGATCTTGTAGCACTTTTCGTAGGCCAGGAACTGCTGCACGGTGTCGGTCTGCTGCGGGTTGGCGATCATCCAGTCGCGAATGCCTTCCCAGGATGAATACGCGTCGCTGCCGAACACCAGCTTGCCGATCGAAGTGTTCACTTCGAGCAACTGCGAACCGGCGGTGTGGGCGCGATGCGCGGGGTGGATCTTGATACCCGGCAGCACATCCATCTCGCCATCGACAATGACCGCTTTACCGGCCAAGACCTTACCGTAGATCTCTTCCAGGGTGAGCGGAGGATAGCCGCAAGCCGGCGTGCGCATGCAACCGCCCTTGTCGGTGTTCACGGCCTTGATCTTGGGGTGCGGGTAGTTGAGCGCCCATTCGATGCCGCGCAATTCTTCCTTCTGTACATACAGGACTGCGTTCGGAAAATCGCTGAGCTGGCCAGCGTGGTCCCAGTGGCCGTGGCCGATGACGATCTTGGTGACGTCTTCGGCCTTGATGCCGAGCAGCTTCAATTGCTCGGGCAATGGCGCCCAGTGATCGCTGCCGGTCATCTTCAAGTAATCCTGCTGTTTCCAACCCGAATCAAACAGGATTATGTCCTTGCCGCCCTTGATGACGCCGACGTTCACGGGCAGATCCACGGTGTTGATATTGTGCGCGGGATCTTTGCTATCGGGCACGAATACGCGGTCGGGCATGAACGCGCCGAACGGCACCCCCATGAAGCGGCTGCTTTCGACCAGCCACACCGAGTACTGCGGCGCGTCGTCGGCCACCGCGGTGACCGTACCCAGGCTGGCCGAAGCCAACGCCAGAGCGCCTAAAGCCATGGCTCCAAATCGTCTCATCGTTTGCATCATTCTCTCCTTCGGAGTGATTATTTTACTTGCACTACGTAAGAACAAGCGCGAAGCCTGTCCATGGTCGCTATTTTAGATCACAAGTGTTGATATGAATACCTCTGCATCCACAAATCCCTCAGTTCGGCTTGTACTCGCCCGGCCATAGCGCATCACTCAACTTGATCAAGAGCAGCGCCGCGTTACGGCTTTGTTCATGGGCGGCAAGCAGATGTTCGTCACGGCCATCATCGGCGGTTTTAGCCATCTCGGCAATCGCCGCCTGATAGAGCGTTAGCGCTTGCGCGTAATCCTGATGGGCGCTGGCGAGCGCCGGGGGCGGCTGCAGTGCGGCGAAGCGCGCGGCCGCAGCCGTAAAGTTATCAGCCAAGGGCTTGAGCTTGTTTTTCAAGGTGGGGCCGTCGATTTCTTTGGTTTTGTAGGAAATCCCGGCGAATGTCATATTGATCGCACTCAGCTTCACATCACTATGAATAGACCAAAGCGCCGCGGCGTATTGCTCCTCGGCGGCGCTGAGCGCAGGGCGCACGCTGCCTAGCGTCCAGTTGCCGAGCCCGGTAGTCGCCGGCGGCGGCGGCGCATTTCGCTTGAACACCAGCAGATAGGCGCCGAAACCGATGAGTGCGACGCAGATGACGCCAGCGATCAGCATCAGTACATAAGATGGGCGCGCGGCGCGTGGCGCGACCGGGGAAGCGGGGGTGGCGATGGTCATGACGGATTCCTGAAAACCGATGGAAAAGGATAACAAGATAACATGACGACCCTCACTCAGCGCCCACCTGGCGCGCGAATTTCGCGCCGGGATTTTATGCGCCACTTGACGCCGACCTTATGCCTTGACGCGTTGGCGGGCCAGTGCTAGCTTGATTTCGTGTGTATGCTGAAGGCGGCTTGGTAAGGCTTGGTAAACGGATAAACACAGTGAGCGCGAAGCAAATGGTGGGAGCAATATTGGCTGCCCTCCTGGCGTCTTGCAACAGCGCGCCCGTGCAAGAAATGAGCGATGCGCGGCAAGCGATACGCGCGGCTGAAGAAGCCGGAGCGCGGCAGCACGCTCCGGTGCGCTTGTCAACGGCTGAGGCGTTGCTGCACAAAGCCGAGAGCAGTCTTTCAGGCGGTGCTTACTTCGATGCCCGGCGTTACGCGCTGGAGGCGCTGGAAACGGCGATCGATGCGCGCGAAAGCGCGGCGGCGATTGGACAATGACATCCCCGCTCAGCGCTGCGCCATGCCGAAGCGCAATTTGCCGCTTTCGCATCCCATGAAGATTTGCATGCGTTATTGGATATCGGGGCGCGTACAGGGCGTTTGGTATCGGGCCGCAACCCAGCAGCAAGCCGAACAACTCGCGCTGACAGGTTATGCTCGCAATCTACCCGATGGTCGGGTCGAAGTGCTGGCTTGTGGCGAAGAACAAGCGGTCGCGATCCTGCAAAACTGGCTGTGGCAAGGCCCGCCGCAAGCGCGCGTGACCGCCGTCGAAAGCGAACTTTTGTCCCACCAGTCATTCAGCGACTTCACGATACGCTGAAACCCCTGGCCGGTACTGTGCCTAGCCAAGCTATTACAGCGTATCCATTTTATCTCACCCCTAGCACAAGCCCTACTTCGCGCGGATAGCTTCATTTAATTAATTGAAATATATTATATTTTAGGAGAGATCAAAAAATCACCAAATTGAGACAGGGCTATGCAGAACGCGAGGTTACGAAGATGAAAGCAGAGTTATCCACAGAGTTATCCACAGCTTTTGTGGATAAACAGTGTTTTCCTAGGCTGCAAAAGTAGTTATCGAAATCCTTTCGAAACATGGCCGACGCCGCACCGAATCCGTTCGGCCATCATTCGCTGTTTTTCATTTTATTTATAATAAAATAAATGAGTTGATTTGAATCAACCAAAGTATTGTCGTGTTCGCGTCGGCCTTTATACTCAACCTTGCCCGCCGCCAGTGAGCGTTCGCTTACCACCAGACGGTGCGGGATGCCGATCAAATCGAGATCGGCGAACATCACGCCGGGCCGGGTGCCACGATCATCCCAGAGCACTTCAATCCCCGCTCTGCTCAGATTCCGATACAACGCCTCGGTGGCTTCAGTAACCGCCGCTTCTTGACGCGGATTGATCGGCGCCAGCGCGACTTGGAACGGCGCCATGGCTGCCGGCCACACGATGCCGCGGTCATCGTAACTTTGCTCGATGGCGGCGGCGATCACGCGCGTCACGCCGATGCCATAACAGCCCATCAACACAATGCGTGGATTGCCGTTCTCGTCGAGCACGCTGGCATCCAGCGCTTTGCTGTATTTGTCGCCGAGTTGAAAAATATGGCCGACTTCGATGCCACGGGCAATGCGGATTTCGCCTTGGCCATCGGGGCTGGGGTCGCCGCTAACCACGTTGCGGATGTCGGCGACCAGGGGCTCCGGTAGATCGCGGCCCCAGTTGACGTCCGTGAAGTGTTGGTCATCACGGTTGGCGCCGCACACGAAATCGGCCAACTGGGCGGCGGCGCGGTCGGCGATGACCGGCGCCGTAAGCCCCACAGGGCCCAGCGAACCCGCACCGGCCCCGGTCGCGGCGCGGATTTCGTCGGCGTTGGCGAACACCAGCGGCGCGGCGACCCCGTTGAGTTTGGCGGCCTTGATCGCGTTCAGCTCGTGATCGCCGCGCAGGCATAACGCCACGACCCCGCCGTCGCTGCCTTTGACGAGCAGGGTCTTTAAGGTGCGATTCGACGCAACCCCGAGAAACCGGCTCAAATCGGTGATCGTGCGCTGATTCGGCGTTGCCACGACGCGCATGGCCGCGCCCGGCGCGGGACGCGGCGCAGACGGCGGCACGGCTTCGGCCATTTCCAGATTGGCGGCGAAATCACTCGCGGTCGAAAATGCGATCAGATCTTCGCCCGAATCGGCGATAACATGGAATTCCTGCGACCGATTGCCACCGATGGCGCCGCTGTCGGCCATGACAATGCGAAAATCCAGCCCCAGGCGGGTGAAGATGCGCTGATAAGTATCGCGCATTACGGCGTAGCTCTTCTGCATGCCGGCTTCATCGAGGTCGAAGGAATAAGCATCCTTCATGATGAACTCACGCGCGCGCATCACCCCGAAACGGGGGCGGATCTCGTCGCGGAACTTGGTCTGGATCTGATAGAGATTAAGCGGTAGTTGCTTATAGCTTTTGATGTCGCTGCGCAGCAAATCGGTAACCACCTCCTCGTGGGTTGGGCCCACGCAAAAATCGCGCTGATGGCGATCTTGGAGGCGCAGCAGCTCCGGCCCGTATTGTTCCCAGCGCCCCGATTCCTGCCATAATTCCGCCGGCTGAATCGCGGGCATGAAGATCTCCAGCGCGCCGGCGCGGTTCATCTCCTCGCGCACGATGGCCTGGACTTTACCGAGCACGCGCACACCGAGCGGCAACCAATTATAGATGCCGGCGGCGACTCGGCGGATCAGTCCGGCGCGCAGCATGAGCTGGTGGCTGATCGTTTCCGCGTCGGCGGGGGTATCGCGCAAGGTCAGCAGAGGAAAACACGAAACGCGCATGGAAGACCCTTGCTTATTGGCAGAAATAGCTGATGTCCTTGCTCGCTTGCGCGGTGAGCGCCGCGCGCTGCTCGGCACTGACCAATATTTTCTTGCCCTGCGCGTCGGTCTGCACCACCTCGCTCTTGCCTTGCAGCATTTCCAGATTCTTGCGCGCGACTTCGCAATTCTTGGCCTTTTGCTCCTCCGGTGTAGCGGCGGCTTGCTGGTTGGCTTGCGCGGGAGGCGTTTCGGTTGCCTTGACCTGCTCGCGCAGCTTCTGGAGCGCCGCTTGCGGATCAGCACTGGGCTTCGGCGTCGCGCGCAAACTGGTGCACTCCAGTCCCTCCTCGGGAACGGCGGTATATTTCACTTGGCCTTGCGCGTCGACGCACTTATACGCGCCAGACGTTTGCGCGCTGGCTGTCCAAGGAGCCAAAGTCGTAAGCCAAATCGGAAAAGCGAGGAAAACGATCAATTTCATGGCGACCTCCGTATCGGTCGGTGTGGCAAACGCCTATATGATAATGCGCGCTTTCGCCAATCGGCTATGGTTTATCTGTAATTCCGCCCCCCGCGCCGTGGGCTTGATTCACGGCGTCGGCACCACTCGGCGCCGTCCAGCCGCTGTGGTCGAGCAGGGTCGATGAGCGCCATCGCGCCGCTCGTGTAAAGTAATGTGCCCGCGCTGATGCTCGCCGACAGCGCATAGCGATGGCCCGATTCAATGAGTTTGGAATCGTAGTTGAGTTCAAACGAAGCCGATCCCGGCTGGCGCGAATCGATGGTGACGCGCTGCTCGGCGATCAGTCGCCGCCCGGCGCGTTCTCGCCCGACGCATCTTCGAGATTGACGATCAGCACCGCATCAAACGGCAGCGGTCCGCCAGCGGGGTAACGCATTACCCACCTTGCCGTCCAAATGCGGGTTCGGCTTTAATCGCCTGCGCGGCGCTACCCGCGGAGCCTTGGGCGGAATCGCGGTTAGCGAAACCGATCGGAATTCTTGACGCGCGCGCACGCGGTAGCGCAAGCGCTGCGACGATGAGCGGCAAAACCAGCACAATCTGTAGAATCGTTGCATTCTCGCCTCTCTCTTGGCCGATAAACCGCTTATAGTATGACACCTGGCTTCCGGCTGTTTATGCGTCAACCACTGCCGCCAGGCGCTCGATGGTGTTGTCCGATTTTGTGCATTGCAGTCGCCGCTTGCGCCAGCCCTAAGATAAGGACTGCCTCTGGCGGGCCGCCGGAAATCGTGGCGGGGGTCGAGATCGTGGTGAATGAAGCGGCAGGAATGTGTGAACTGACCTACGCTCGTGATGCGCTGGTCATCAGCCAGCGGCTTCAGCTTCCATGGCCATGCCAATTCCACCGCGACCGCAAAGGCAAACTGCGCGTGGTGGATGCGGGCGGGGCCAAGATCGTACTATTGGAAAATACCCGCCCTTATCCTGATTTTCCCAATGATTGCGAGACCCGCTTACAGGGGGTCAAGATCGATGCGCGCCAAGTGCTGGCGTCGCAGCGCATCCAGCGAGTCGCGAAATGTCCGTCCGCGCAGTGGGAAGAATATCAGTTCACCAATTTGTTTTACTGATAACCGCTCAGTTCTCGAAGCTATCGGTAAAGAGGAACGGCCCCGCCGGTCCCGGCGACTTGAGCCGAGCAACCGCGACCTCGGAGTTGAAAGGCGCGGCGGCAGGGCTGAGCAGCGTCGAACCGGCCACCACGATCTTGCCGTCGGCCTGGATGGCGATGCCGCTGATGCTATCGAGATCGCCGGCTTCGCCGAAAGTGAAAGTGGTCTTGCCGCCCGGACCGAAATCCTCGTCCGGCGAACCATCGGCGTTGAGGCGCGCCACCCCCACATCGAAGAACGGATAGAATTGATAAGCGCCTCCGGCCACCACGATCTTGCCGTTGGTCTGGACGGCAACCGCTTGCGCGTTGTCCCATTTGATGTCGGTCGGGCTGAACTCGACCGCCAGCGCACCCCCTGAAGCAAAACTACTATCCAGCACACCATTGCTGTTCAAGCGCGCGATCCCGAAGCGGGAATCGCCGCCGCTGCGAAACGCGCCCGCCAGGACAATCTTGCCGTCAGCCTGCACGGCCACACTCCTGAGGTCGGCGCCAAACACCGGTACGACCGCCTTGCCGCCCGTACCGAAGCTCGCATCGGGCGTGCCGTTGGCATTGAGGCGGGCAACGGCGAAACGGTCGCTGTCGAGATCGCCGGTGCCGACGTTCACCGTGCCGCCAAGCACGATCTTGCCGTCTTTTTGCAAAGCCATGGCGTGCAAGTAATCCCGCCCTTGATTGCCGACGTCGAACGCCACCACCGCCCTGCCCGAGTTGCCGAAACCATTGTCCGGCGAGCCGTTGGCGTTCAAGCGCACGACCGCGAAATCGCTGCTGGCGATCGTGAGTTCATGGTAGGCGGAACCGGCCAGCAGAATCTTGCCGTCGGCCTGTACCACCATGGCGGAGAGGTCATCATAGGGAGCGCCGGGACCGAGGTTGACATTCACCGTGACCTTGCCGCCGTTGCCGAAACCGCCGTCTGGATTGCCATTGGGCAACAGCCGAATCACCGCGAAATCGATATCTTCCGCCGTCCGTTCGGCGGTGCCCGCCACTAGAATTTTCTTGTCCGCTTGGATCGCCACGGCGCGGGCAAAATCGGCATTGTTATTACCCAGATTGAAGCCGATGGTGGTCACACCGCCGTTGAAGCCGGCGGCATCCGGGCTGCCGTCGCTGTTCAGCCGCGCCACGCCGAAATCGTAATTATTGCCAGCAAGGTTGATGGAACCGGCCACCACGATCTTGCCATCGGATTGTATGGCGACCCCCGCGCCGAAATCGTAGTTGGCGCCATTGTTGAAATTCACCGTTTTCATGCCATCCGTGTCGAATCCGCCATCCAGCAGCGGATGTGGGGTAATGGTCACGTTCAGCCCGGAACTGCAAGTACCGGCCACGCAGGAAGTGGAATCGTTGGGCACATCGCTGTTGCCATCGCCGGTCAAGCCGCGCGCATACAGTTTGAGGTTGTAATCAGCGAGGGCCGAGCGCGGCGCGCGCCACAACACCCGCCAGGATGCGCTCTCGTCGTTGAAGTGGTCATCGAAAACCGTGGTTTTGACAAAAGTGTGGGTGAGTTCGCCGTCGGTAGCGTCGAGGCGGTTGCAGGGAGGCGTGGGAACCGTCGTGCTGCTGATTCGCGCCGTGGTATCGAATGGCCCGAACACACCGTCATCGGCGGCTAGATTGAACCCGCCGTTCTGCGCGCGCATACCGGTTTCCCGCACCACGACATTCATCTGATAGAGCATGCCGGAGAAAGCAGTCGTCGGTTTATTCAAAAGCGATATCGAAGACAAAATCCCCGCGGGCGTGTGGCAACCGGCCCGCGCACAGCCCTCGGCGCTGCCCGATTGACCAGGCTTGCCGGAATTACCCGAACCGCCGCAGTTGAACGCAAAAACCGGCCCGCCGAGCGCGAAAATCCCGATCACACAGCACATTACACTACGCATCATGATGATTGTTCCTCAAGGTAACCGTTTGATACTAAATCCGTTCGTTTCCTCACGAAAGTAAATTTTACCAAGTCAAGGAGATAATCCCGCAAGGCATCCATGATTGCGCCCTCCTGTATCTTCTACCCTACGATGGCAGGAACCACTGTTTTTAACGAACGGCACGCTTCCTATGAATATTCGCGAAGGCTTGGTCGGCGCCATCGGCAACACTGCGCTCATCAAACTGCGCAGAGCATCGAAGCTCACTGGCTGCAACATCCTCGGCAAAGCGGAATTTCTCAACCCCGGCGGATCGGTGAAAGACCGGGCGGCGCTCTATATCATTTTGGACGCCGAGCGCCGCGAGCTACTGCATCCGGCGGGGTGATCGTCGAAGGCACCGCCGGCAACACCGGCATTGGGCTGGCCTTGGTCGGCAATGCGCGCGGCTATCGCACGGTGATCGTGATTCCAGAGACCCAAAGCCAGGAAAAAAAAGACATGTTGCGCCTGTGCGGCGCGGAACTCCGCGAAGTGCCCGCCGTGCCTTATCGCGACCCCAACAATTACGTGCACGTTTCCGAACGGCTCGCCCAGGAACTCGCGACGATCGAAGCGCACGGCGTGCTGTGGGCCAACCAATGGGACAATACCGCCAATCGCGACGGCCATTACCAAAGCACCGGCCCGGAGATCTGGGAACAAACGGCTGGCAGGATCGACGGCTTCGTCTGCGCCATCGGCACCGGCGGCACGCTGGCCGGCGTGAGCCGCTTCCTCAAAGATCAGCGCAAAGACATCGTCACCGCAGTGGCCGATCCGCTGGGGGCGGCGATGTACCATTATTTCAAGCATGGCGAGTTGAAATCCGAGGGCTCATCGATCACCGAGGGCATAGGCCAGGGCCGGGTGACCAAGAACATCGAAGGCGCGCCGGTGGATAATGCTTATCAGATCGCCGACGGCGAAGCGCTGCCGATCCTGTTTGATCTGTTGAAACACGAGGGTCTGTGCCTGGGCGGGTCGAGCGCCATCAACGTCGCTGGCGCGATTCGGCTGGCCAAAGACTTGGGGTCCGGCCATACGATAGTCACCATTCTGTGCGATTCCGGCACGCGCTATCAATCCAAGCTGTTCAATCCAGCGATTCCTGAAAGCGAAAGGGTTGCCGGTTCCGGATTGGTTGTAAACATTTGGCGGCGGGTTCAAAAGCACGGACTGCCGCCTATAATGATGAAAACCGCGAATTCCTACCCTCGCACCCTGGAGCAAAGCCCAATGTCCGCCACCAAAATCGCCAAGATCGACACTATCCCGCTGCGCATTCCGTTCGACCACGGTGGTAATCTGTTCGGCTGGGGCGGACGCGCCTGGACGGTGCTCGACGTTCTGCTGGTGCGGATAGAAACCGAGGGCGGGCTGGTGGGTTGGGGCGAGGCGTTCAGCTATAACTGCCGCGCGCCGGTGCAAGCCATCATCGACACCATGCTCACGCCCATTCTGATCGGCCGCGACGCCGCCGATATCGGGCGCCTATCCTACGAACTCCAGCAGACCCTGCATCTGTTTGGCCGCTACGGCATGACCATCTTCGCCTTGTCTGGAATCGACATTGCGTTGTGGGACTTGGCCGGCAAAGCCGCCCAACTGCCGCTTTATCGCCTGTTGGGTGGAAACGGCGCGGCGCGCCTGGACGCCTACGCCAGCCTGTTCCGCTATCAAGATGTCGAAATCGTCGCCGAACGCTGTAAAGCGGCGCTTGCCGAAGGCTATCGCTACGTAAAGCTCCACGAAATCCGCGAGCCGGAAGTGCGCGCGGCGCGCGACGCCATGGGCGCCGGCATACCGCTGATGGTCGATACCAATTGCCCATGGACACCCGAGCAAGCACGGGCAATGGCTTATCAGTTCAAACCTTACGATATCTACTGGCTGGAAGAGCCGATCTTCCCGCCCGAAGACTTCGCTGCGCTCGCCGCGCTGCAACGCGAAACCGGCATTCCCATCGCCGCCGGCGAAAACGCCAGCACCGCGTTTCAATTCCGCGATATGTTCGCCGCCGGCGCGGTGCGCTACGCCCAGCCCAGCGTAACCAAGGTTGGCGGCGTGACCGAGATGCGCAAGATCATCACGCTGGCGGAAGCCAGCGCGGTCAGCGTGGTGCCACACGCGCCTTACTTCGGCCCGGGCTTTCTGGCCACCCTGCATGTGCTATCGGCGACACCCAACCCAGGGCTGGTCGAACGCTTGTATGTGAAAGTCGAAGCCAGCTTGTACGGCGACCTCATCCATCCCACCGAAGGGACGTTCCGCGCACCCGATGGGCCGGGACTGGGGCGCGATCCCGATCCGGACGTCATCGCCAGCTATCGGGTGAGCTGAGCGCTGCGCACCGGCTTTTCACGCGGGATGTTCGGTATAATGTTGCAAGGCAACATCCGGCGTGTACGATGTCATGAACAGCGGCCACAATCGTCCTCGTAGGTCAACCGCGGGCCAGGCGACATTCCAGCGTCCCGCTGTCGTTACCACCGTCGCCGAGTTGAGGCGCACCGTGGCGGCTTGGCGCACCCAAGGCGAACGCGTCGCGCTGGTGCCGACCATGGGGGCGCTGCACGAAGGACATTTGAGCCTGGTCGGCATCGGCCACGCGCTCTGCGAGCGCGTCGTCGTGAGTATTTTCGTCAATCCCACGCAGTTCGCCCCGAGCGAGGATTTCGACAAATATCCGCGCCAACCCGACGCGGACCTCGACTTGCTCGGCTCGGTTGGCACCGACTTGGCCTTCATACCGGCAGTGCGCGAGATGTACCCGCGCTGGCCGGAACGGCTCCTCACCACAGTCCATGTCGGTGCACTGTCGGACGGCCTGGAGACGCGATTCCGCCCGGGCCATTTCGACGGCGTGGCGACCGTGGTCGCCAAATTGCTCTTGCAATGCCTACCGGACGCCGCGATTTTCGGCGAAAAAGATTACCAGCAACTCCAGGTCATCCGGCGCATGGTCGCCGATCTCGACATTCCGGTCGATATCGTGCCAGGGCCCACCATACGCGATGCGCATGGGCTCGCGCTGTCGTCGCGCAACGCGTATCTCAGCGCCGAGCAGAGCCGCATCGCGCGGCGCTTGAATCAGGTGTTATTCGCGCTGGCGCGCCAGTTCGAACAAAATCCAGATTCCGCCCACATCGGCGCATGGCTCGACTGGGGCAGGCAGGAACTGGCGGACGCTGGCTTCGATTCCGTCGATTATCTGGAGTTGCGTGACGCCGATTCGCTCGCATCGGTCACCACCTTGGCCAAGCCTGCGCGCCTGCTGGCCGCGACGCGACTCGGCGGTATCCGGCTCATCGATAACATCGCCGTCCCTGCCCAGCCGGCGCCGCCGGCCTAGGCCATACTGCCGGCGGCGAGTGCGGGCGCGGGCTGTTCTCCCCCAAACCGCGTGGCGGGGTGCAGGAACAGGAAATAAATCGCCAACAAGCCGCTGTACCCCAGCACGGCGAGGTAGACGAACAAACTCAGTTGATGCGCATCTTTCACCACCGTCAAGTGGTTGACCAAAGGCATGATGAGCACCAGATCATAAGCCAGAAACCCGAGCAGTTGACCGCAGCCATTGGCCCAGCTCGGCGCGAAGAACCCATAGAGGAAATACACCGCAGCACCGAGGAAAATCCACCCCATGAGTACCGACGATTCCGGCTTCAGGGGCCACGGAAAAATGGTCGGATACTGCCACAGCAATGCGCCGCCAACACCGATGAGCGACACGGCAAACAATAAGAATGACCAACGTGCCAAGCTTGGCAAAGGGCGGCGGTCGCGAAACGCTAGATTCTGGCTCACTAAAAACAGAATCAGATTGGCGAGAATGCCGATGCTTACGGTGGCGACATAAGGCAGTAATGGCGGTTGCCCAGCCGGCGGCTGGTAAATCCAAATGAGATAGCCGGTAATGCCGAGCATCGATAGCGCGAGATCCAACGCGCCGGCGCGCATTGCCGCGAGTTCGCCGGAAGCGCCGATCCAAATGATGGGTGCGCCGATCGCCGCCAGAATCGCGCCGATGACCCAGTAAGTCAAGCGGCCATCCGGCCACGGCCAGAACACCGTCGCCCACGGCGCCTGGGTGGCGAATCCCAGCGCCAGCACCAGCAGCACGATGCCGTAGCCGATCAGCACACCACGCCATAAGCCCTCGAAAAACCGGACGCCTGCCGATGCTGTTTCACTCACGCGCGCTTCCCCTTGTTAGCGGTTATGATGGGCCATCATCAAAATCATATATCTTACGGAGCGCAAATGATGAAAGCACGAGTCAAATGGGTCGAAGACATGACATTTCTCGCCGAGTCCGGCAGCGGTCACGCCCTTGCCATGGACGCCGCCCCCGAAGTGGGTGGGCACAATCTCGGCCCGCGCCCGCTAGAGTTGCTGCTGATGGGAATGGGCGGCTGTAGCGCGATTGATGTGGTGCAGATCCTGCAAAAGGCGCGGCAGTCGATCATGGGCTGCGTGGTCGAACTGGAAGCCGAACGCGCTGCCACCGATCCCAAGGTCTTCACGCGCATCAACATGCATTACATCGTCACCGGCGCCGCCCTCAGTGAACATCAAGTAGCGCGGGCGATCCAGCTATCGGCGGAAAAATACTGCTCGGCGTCGATCATGCTCGGCAAGACCGCCGCCATCACCCATACCCATGAAATCCGCTCGGCTTGAGCCTCATAGCCAATACGTGGTCTTGGTCATCAGCTTGGAGCCGGCTTGCATCAATAAGCGCACCGGCCCCGGTAGCGGCATGCCGCCGGCTTCCAACGCCGCGGTGGCGTGCTTGCCCTCATCGACGCGCATCGCCTCCAGCACCGCGCGGCTCTTGTAATCCCTAGCGGGCAAGCGATCGGCATAACGCCCCAAATGGCGGACGACTTGATTCTCGGTCTCCGCCAAAAAGCCCAGGTTGACGCGATCCCCGAGCGCCCCCGCAACCGCCCCCAAGGCAAAAGAACCAGCGTAGAACAAGGGATTCAGTGCACTGGTGCGGCCATTCAGGTCTTTCAGCCTTGCCTCGCACCACACCAGGTGATCGTTTTCCTCGGCCGCCGCCTGTCGCATGGACTCCTTGATCTCCACGCTGCGCGCCGTCAAGGCCTGGCCTTGATAGAGCGCTTGCGCGCACACCTCGCCGGTGTGATTGACACGCATCAGCCGCGTCGCCCGCCGCTTTTCATCGGACGTCATCTCGACGGCCTCGACGGCCGCAGCCGGATCGGGCCGCGCGGTGGTCAAGGGTCTGCCGATCACGGTGCGTAATACACCGTCGACCCCTATCAGGAAAGAATCGATGGCGCTGTAGCGGCGATCATCCGTCATGGCTAAGACCTTGGCAAGGTAGGCTGGCAATGGCATATGATCTTGCCAAAATAGCAGCGCTTCAAGTAGGATACTGCCCCTTCGAGAAACAGGCCGTGGAGTTGTTGATGAAAACTTTCAGCGCAAAATCAGCTGAAGTCAAGCGCGATTGGTATATCGTGGACGCCGATAACAAAGTCCTCGGCCGCCTGGCTTCCGAAGTCGCGCGCCGTTTACGTGGCAAACACAAACCCGAGTACACCCCGCATGTCGATACCGGCGATTATATTATCGTCGTCAATGCCGAGAAAATTCACGCATCGGGCCGCAAGTCATCCGACAAAATGTATTACCGTCATAGCGGTTACACAGGCAACATCAAATCCACCACGCTTGAG
>JAXMFZ010000024.1:0-58480 GCA_046347515.1 Gammaproteobacteria bacterium
CGACCAGGGCACGCGCGATCGCCAATTGTTGCTGTTGCCCACCCGATAAATTGCCGCCGCGCCGATGCTTCATTTCTCCCAGGACGGGAAAAAACGAGTATATATAATCAGGCACTTGCCAGCCCTTTTTATTTTCCATGCCGGAGAGAATATTCTCTTCCACTGTCAAATAAGGAAAGATCATCCGGCCCTGCGGCACAAACGCCATGCCGTTGGCAACTCTTTGGTAGCTTTTCAAGCGTGTCGCATCCGTCGCTGCAATCGTTATGGAACCACGCTTGGCCGGAATGATGCCGATCAGCGCTTTGAACAGGCTCGTTTTACCCATGCCATTGCGCCCCATGATGGCCACGGTTTCGCCCTGCTCGACTTCAAAGCTCAGGCTTTGGATCACCTGGCTCTCGCCATAAAACACGCTGAGGTCCGCAACTTTCAATAGCATCGCCTAGTGCCCCAGATAGACCTCGATCACTCGTTCATCATTTTGGACGTCGTCCATACTGCCTTCGCTCAGGAGCTTCCCCTGATGCAATACGGTGACGCGGTGGGCAATCTTGCGTACGAATTCCATGTCATGTTCGATCAGAACAATGGAACGCCCCTTGGAAATACGCTTCAGAAGCTCAGCGGTCCGGTCTCTCTCGCGCGGGCTCATGCCAGCCACCGGCTCATCCAACAAGAGCAGCTCCGGATCGTGCATCAGCAACATACCGATTTCGAGCCATTGTTTTTGTCCATGACTCAATGTGCCCGCCTTGGTCGCCAGATCTTCTTGCAAATAGACCTGGCTTGCGACTTCCTGAATCTTGGTCATCAGCTCCAGGGTTCGCTTGAAGAACAACGACTCGAAAACGCCAAACCCTCTGGGATAAGAGATCTCCAGGTTCTCAAGGACGGTCAAATCTTCGTATACCGAGGGAGTCTGAAACTTTCTTCCGACCCCAGCGCGGGTGATCCTATATTCGCTCATCCGCGTGAGATCGATGCCCTGAAAGCGGATACTCCCCGAGGTAGGTTTAGTCTTACCGCAAATCATATCGAGCAAGGTCGTTTTCCCTGCCCCATTAGGCCCGATCACGACCCTGAGTTCGTCTTTGTCGACCGTGAGACTCAAATCGTCGACCGCCCGAAAACCGTCAAACGATACCGTGAGGTTGGCGACGCTCAAGATTACCGGGGTCATTTGAGTCGATCCCCACTCCGGGGGTGCGGCGCTGTCTGGGCGTTGCGCCACCCGCCGAACTGGCCGATGACCCCTGCCAGCCCGTAAGGCATTAGCAACACTACGAAAATGAAAAGACCACCCATGAAAAACAACCACAGCGTGGGAAAATTCTCTGAAAACAGGGTCTTCGCCCAACCCACTAGGAGCGCGCCGTAGACCGCCCCAACCACCGAAAGCCGGCCGCCCACGGCGGCGTAGATCACCATCTCTATCGACGCCACTGCGCCAACCAGCGTAGGGGTGATCAACCCGACCTGCAGGGAATACATGGCGCCACCCAGGGCGGCAAACAACGCACCAACGGTGAAGGCAAACGCCTTGAACATGGCGGTGTCGTATCCCGAGAATCGGACGCGATCTTCTTTATCGCGGATCGCGATAAGGATCTTGCCAAGGCGACTATTGACGATGAACGTCGCCATCGCCATCACCACCAGCAACAAGACGACCTCAATGAAATACAACACCTCCTTCGCTTGATCGGAGAGGATGTCCCATCCGGCGAAGGTGCGAAAGTCGGTAATTCCGTTGGCGCCGCCGGTATCGCCTTGCTGGCCCACCAAAAGCACGGTAAGCGTCAAGGCCAGCGCTTGCGTGATGATGGCGAAATACACGCCACCGACGCGTTTTCGAAATATGGCATAGGACAATACAAGCGCAAACAGCGCGGGAATAACCACGATCGAGATCAGCGTGATAGTAAAGCTATGATAGGGTTCCCACCACCAAGGCAACTCTTCAACGCTGCTCCACACCATGAAATCGGGTAGCTCCGGCGCCGAAGCCTCAAGCTTCAGGAACATCGCCATCAAGTATCCACCCACGCCGAAGAAGATGCCTTGCCCCAAGCTGAGGATGCCTCCATATCCCCAGAATAAAACGATACCCACGCCGACCAATGCGAAACACAGGTATTTGCTGATCAAGCCGAGGCGAAAAGCATCGAGCGTGAGAGGAAAAATGATTAACAATAGCACGGCGATACTGAGATACCCGAGCGCCTCGGTATAATGGCCTTTGCGCATCGTTACCGCCTTATTTTTGAAGCAAACAGCCCATTCGGGCGGAAATAAAGAACGATGATGACGAATAGCAGAATCCACACCTTGGCCATCGAGCCGCTGAGCAAAAACTCGAGCGTCGTCTGTGTCTGAGAAATCACCAAGCCGGAGAGGAAAGTGCCCAACAGGCTTTGCACCCCGCCGAATACCACGACAATGAAGGAATCGACGATATAGAGCTGGCCGGTGAGCGGATTGGTCGAGCCAATCATGGTAAACACGCTACCGGCGATGCCCGCAAGCCCGGAACCGATCGCAAACGTCAATGCATCCACTCGGTCAGTGTTGATACCCGCGGCCCCGCTCATGGCTCGGTTTTGGGTAACGGCGCGAATCCTGAGCCCCAGTCGGGTCTTGTACAATAGCAAATAAATCGCCAGCGAAACCACGACGGTCAGCCCAACAATAAATAGACGATTCAAGGGGATCTGAATACCCGCCACCGGCTCCCAGGCACCCGTCAGCCAAGTCGTCATCGGCACGCTCACTTCCTGAGCACCGAACAATGACCGATAGGCTTGCTGCAACACCAGGCTCAACCCCCAAGTCGCAAGCAGTGTGTCTAGCGGTCGTTTATAGAGAAACCGGATGAAGCTGCGTTCCAGTATCCAGCCAAACACAAATGTCGCCAGGAATGCGAAGGCGATGGCAAAAAACAGATAAACTCCCATCCCCCCAGGCAAGTAATTCTCAAAAAACCATGCGGTGAGATAAGTGACATAAGCGCCCAAGGCCATCAGTTCGCCATGCGCCATATTGATGACGCCCATGAGGCCGAAAATGATCGCCAAGCCAAGCGCCATGAGTACCAATATGGTAAATAAACTGATACCTCCGAAGAGTTGCATAACTGCAATATCAAGACTCATAACTCTTTATATTATTTAATTATTATTTCATTTTATTAGCGGAGGCATAAACCATTCTAGCGGCGCCGCCACGGACGCGGCGGCGCCGGTGACCGCAGCGTTATAGTTTGGGGAATGGATTCGGCTCAAGCAGCGCCGACTCGTAGACGATATCAAACTGCCCATCCGCGCGCGCCCGGCCGATGCGGGCATGCTTCCAAGTATGATGGTTGTCCTTATGGAGTTTAATCTTACCCTCCGGCGCATCGAGTTCTAGCTCGGAAGACGCCGCAACCACTTTATCGACGTCAAAGCTCTGGGCTTTCTCGCACGCTAGTTTCCAGAAGTAAACGCCGGTATAGCCACACTCCATAGGATCACCGACCACGCGGTTCTCGCCATACTTTGCTTTAATCGCCTTGACGAATTTCTCGTTGGTCGGATTCTGTTGGCTTTGGAAATAACCCATACAGGCGTAATAGCCGACCGCGTTTTCCTTGCCGATACCATCGATTTCGTTTTCCGACACCACCGTCGATAGCAGCGTTTGTTTATCACCGGACAAGCCCGCCGCGTTCAATTGCTTATAGAAGGCCACGTTGCTGCCGCCAACCACGGTGCTATAGATGCAATCCGGTTTGGCTGCCTTGATCTTATTGATGATGGAAGAAAATTCAGTATGCCCCAGCGGCGCATATTCTTCACCCAGCGTCTCTCCGCCTACGCGCTTGATCGTGGGTTTGGCGATCTTATTGCAGGTCCGCGGGTAGATGTAATCGGAACCCACCAGGAAAAACTTCTTACCCTTGTTCTGCGCCAGCCACTCAATGGCGGCGATAACGGATTGGGTCGCCTCCTGGGCAGTGTAAATGACGTTCTTGGACATCTCCTGACCTTCGTAATAGGTCGGATAATAGAGCAATCCGTTGTTCTGCTGGAACACTGGCAGGACCGCTTTGCGCGATGCTGAGGTGTAACAGCCGAACACGGCTGGAACCTTGTCCTTCAGCAATAGTTTCTTGGCTTTTTCGGCGAACGTCGGCCAATCGCTGGCGCCATCCTCGACAATGGGCTCAATCTTGCGACCCAAGACCCCACCCGCTGCATTGATTTCATCCATCGCCAGCTTCTCGGCATCGACAATGGCCGCCTCCGCGATGGCAATCGTGCCGGTCAGCGAGTGCAACTGGCCCACTTTGACCGTATCTTGTGCACGCAATTCCTTGATAAACCAAGGGCCGATGGCCGCACTAACACCGAGCGCGACATTAGTCCGCAAAAAATTACGCCTGTTGATTTTGTTCATTCTCAGTCCTCTCCGACATTTAACAGCTAACACAGGAAATTTGAAGCTAGGCTTTGGCCTGACCGATCCTAGGCACTTCTTTATAAGACATTGCGCTTAATAGTTCACGCTAAGTGCTTTCTTCACTATAGGATAGTTAAAAAAAAACCTCCAGCCAGGCTTACCCATTGGAGGAGGATGCCAGCTGCGCACAGCGTGGGAGGTACTACGGTATCGCCGTTTCTCAGCTCTCTACCCCGAGTATCTGCGCCTGGAAATCGATCCAAAGAATGGGAGTTTTGGCGAGCGGCTTGGCGCCGGAGGGGAGTGATCCGGTGTTGGCCTCGATTGCCAGGCCGCTGCTGTACGCGCCGAGCACCAAACACTGAATCAAATCGTCGGGGATGCCTTCCAGTGACATATGAGCACCGCAGACATAGTTCATCAAGATGCGCCACTTGCTACGAGACACACGTTCGTAGGTATGCGTGCAAATCGCCGTCCACGTTATCTCGAACCGATTAATCCGGTTGTCGGTAATCATGCGGCCCATCACTTGAAAAAGGGGCGCGACTTAGCGTGCCCCGCTCAATCGCCAGATCAGGCAACAACGCTACCCGTACAGCCTGAATTCCTAGGAAATCCATTCTGTCAGCGTAGAAAATTGCCAAGCACCCGCCCGCCCGGCATATTCCCGCTGTCGCAGGCCGGAAAAAGCTCAAGCTGCTTGCCGCCATTTACCAAATAGATAACCCTCGATAGTCCCTAAGCTAATCCAGAGTACTGCGGTGGTGAACAGCGAAGCGATCACGAAATCTCGCGCCAATTCATGAGGTACTAAGGCGTGCTCTTCGCTAGCCTGGGGTGCGCCTATGATATGCGGCACTACGAGTAAAACCGCGCCAGCCACAATCCAGATGATGCTCTTTCGGATATAGGCAACAAACCAGGCGCCTAAGCCCAAGGCCGTCGCCAACGCGGTTCCCAGCCACCAAAGCTGACGCGCGGTCAGGTCTGCGACCGGCATGCCCGGTGGTTCGGGTGGAAGTCCGAGCGCGGGAGCCAATTGGAACACAGCGAATCCGGCTAGGCCGAGCGCCAGGCCTTGTTTCCACCCGACCGCCTTCATCTGCGCGAAACACGCTCCTAGAACCAAGGCATAGCCAATGGCGGTCAAGGTCGTGGCGACACCCGTATAAAACGCGCGCTCAAAGCCATCTTCTGGCTCCCACTCGTTTGCCCCATGATCGTGCTCAGCGGCCTGGGCCTCGTGGTGATGGGCAATCGCGGCAGGCGGCGCCCCCGTTTCACCTGCTTTTTCGTATACCTCGGCTTTGGCGATCAGTGGCACCGTCGTGAACATCATGACCAGTGTCACCAACAGCCCGGCGATCAGTCCAGCGACAATCGCCGATAGCGCGATATGACGGAAGGACTGCTGGCCGGTCAATGACATGGGAATACCATCGTGTGGCGGGTGTCGTGGGCGGCGTTGTGAGCGATGCTGATATGCGAAAAGCCCACGCCAAAGATGACGAGCGCGCCGAGCGCGAACGCCAGCACAGCAGGCCATTGACTGATGGCGATAGCGCTTTCTTGTACGACCGGAATGGAATCGACGGTATAACGAGTCGTGGGGTTCAACATGTGTTTGCTCTCCTAAGTCTAATTAGCCAATGACAGCATCGTTTGCGAACAAGTCGCTCTCTCCAATCGCGCCCATCAGTGAAGCGATTCTGGATCAAGATTCAGCAATAGGCGCTCAACCCGTTTGCCGCCGATAACGTGGCGGCGCAGGATTTCTTCTACGTCCTCTTCGGTCGTATCCAAACACCCTCTGGATAAATCACCATGGTCGGCCCATGTTCGCAAACATTCAGGCACCCGGCGTGGTTGATCCGCACCCGCCTCAGCCCTAATGCCATGGTCAACCGACACATGTAGTCGCACAGATTGCGCGAATTCTTGGTGGCGCAGCAACCGCGCCGGTGGCTAGCAGGTCGCTGGTTGACACAGCAGAATACATGAACCTTGTAAAGCGGCTGCGGATGATTTGGGTTTGCGCTCATCTTAGGCTTTGTACATGACGCAGCTTGCAAGTCCATCAGCGAACGTTTGCTTGTCGAGGTTCTTACCGATGACCACAAACTCGGTACGCCGGGGTTCATCGGCGCTCCACGGTCTGCCCCGGCTGAGCGTCGTCAACATCCGCACGCTCTGAAACACCAGCCGCTCTTGGAATCCATTGGCGTAAAACACTCCTTTGGATCGGTAGAGGTCTTCGCCGCGCTCTTGGGCAACTGTATTCATCCACTGCATGAATTTATTGATGTCGATAAGTCGCTCCTCGCGCAGCACGAACGAGCCCACCGCCGCGTCGTGTTCGTGCTCCAAGTCTTCGAGAAACTTGGGATCGACCTCCAGCTTGGCTTCTAATTCGAAAGCACCGACATCCAAGATACGCGTAAGGTCGATCTCTGAATTCTGAGTATGGTAAATCCGGGCCAAGGGGTTAAGCGTCCTGACTTTCTTTCGATTCGCGCGACTTCATCCTCTTGAAACGGAGATCGATCTTATTGATCAAAATGATATCGCTAAATGCGACCTGTTCCTGGGCTTCAGTGCTTTGGGCCAGGTTCAACTCAAGATTCACGGCACGACCAAAGTGACGAAAGCATCTAGCCGCACATCCGACCTGACGGCGTCCGCCACGAAAAAAGCGTTGACGCCACCGGTGCGGGACTGGCCAGTCCGGTGGTCCTGATCAAGATGCCATCCAGCTTCTCAGCGCGATCCTCTTGAGGCGCTCCAGGGTTTCGACCAAATCGCCGCGCACGGTGCAACACAAGCAACCGTTATTGAACTCGACCAACTGCGCTTCTTCATCATGGACGATGAGTTGACCGTCAATGCTGACTGCCGAACTCGTTCACGATCACCGCCACCTCCTTGCCATGTTGGTGATGCAGAATGTGGTTGATGAGGGGTGGTCTTTCCCGATCCTAGAAATCCAGTCACCACAGTGACAGGAATGCGGTGATCGGCCTTGGTCGCTGGTTGTTGCGGCATAATGAATGAGATTCCTGGCTCTAGGCCGCGCTCAAGCGCCGACCATGCAAGCAGCGGCACTGCTCACACCATGATCGAGCACGCTCTTCTCGATATTCAGCGTTTTTACGATGCCGTTCTCGACTATCATTGAGTAGCGCTGCGAGCGCCCGCTCAAGCCAAAATCCGGCAAATCCAGGCTAAGCCCAATCGCCCGCGTGAACGCACCATCGGCATCCGCTAACATTCGCACTTTTCCGTCAGCGCCGTGCTCTTTGCCCCAGGCTTGCATCACAAATGGATCGTTGACGGAGAGGCATGCGATTTCATCAATGCCCTGGGCTTTGAGTTCCGCGGCTCTCGCCACAAAACCGGGCAGGTGACTCGCCGAGCAGACCGGCGTATAGGCTCCCGGCAAACCAAATACGATGACTTTTTTGCCGTTGCATAAGTCATCCGTGGTAATGTTGGAAATCCCTTGTGGCGTCAACTCTTTAAAGATTGCGGCTGGCATACGATCGCCGGGCTTGAATGCCATTTCGTAACTCCTGCGATAGTGAGACCCAACCGGGGTGGTTGGGTCCTTCCTCAAACAACATCTAAACTAAGCAGAAGCACCTGCTTTGCTCTTGCTTGCCTTCGGGCTGCCGCCCGGCGTCGGCACCACAGTCTTGGTCATCATTGCAATGCCTTCTTCCAGGATCATTTTACGGTTCTTAGGCGGCAACTTGTCGCCACGCAACAGATCGTAAGGTACCACCACCCAGCAGGCGCAACCCCAAATGCACTCGCCGGCCATGCCCTGGAAGCGGATCGCCGGCTCCGATAACATGGGGCCGATATCGATCAGCCAAGCGTGCTCGTTCAGCTTCTCTTCCCAGGACAGCTTATCGTAGTTTTTCTGGCTCTCCCAGAACGCTTCGAGATCGGTCTTGGCAACACCCGGCAGGATGATGTTGGCGTATGCGGTCAGCGCATCGAAGAACTCGTGGTTGTACATCTGGATCGTCGATTCTGAATCGATCAGATAGTTCTTGGTCACCAGGTCTTTGAAGCCTTTGTCGAGTTGATCAAACCCCATGTCACGCGACGCATGCACATGAACCTCGGCGTAGTCGGTTTCGAATCCGTCCTTCAAGCCGTCGTACTTCGGCACAAAGTCGGTCCACTGCGCGATCACGGCATCCCACTTGGAGCCTGCTTCGCCCGGCAGCACTTGCACGCCCGGATGGGTGAGTTTGGCAACATTGAAGAGCGTCCAGTTGCGTGATTTGCCGCTGAGCGTCTCGTGCGGTGCGCCCGTGAAACCCGCCGGACGCATCGCGCGGAACAACACGCGTCCATTGTCGAGCGCCGCGAAGCGCATGAACGAGTCGGCGACGAAGCGGTTGGTCACCATCTGCTTGAAGTTCTGCCGCACTTCTTTCTGGCCCGTGGAGGTGTAAGCGGTCAGGCGCTGCCAGCTCTGCTCGGGGTTGACGACGAAGAAGCCGCCCGTGAACGGGCTGCGATACAGGTCACCCCAGACTGCCGTGACGCCGGCATTCTTGTCGTCGTCCAGCATGCAGTCGAGATCGTTCAGCGTGGTGTACAGCGTGGGATTGTTCTGGTAGATAGGGTCATCGCCGCTGTGCGGCAACTGGCCGACGCCGATGACGGGAATACGCCGACCGAGCTTGATGTTGGACAGATGCCGCGCCAAATCGACGACCATGCCGCTGCCCACGCCACCCGCCATGCCGAAGCACACCAGCACCATCGATGGCAGCGTTGCCGCTTCGATCTGCTCGACGAACTTGCGCAACGCCTGATCCAACGGCCGATCGCCAGCGTAGTAGGCATTGGCGTAAATGCCTTTAGCCACGGCGCGTGGGAAATGCTCACCGGCTTTGGGCATTACATACTTGTGCGGCACATAAGATTCGAAGTTCGGATTCCAGTAATAACGTGGATATTCGAGCTTGAGAAACTCGCGTGTGCGATTCATACCCTCGAAGAATTCGTCCTTAGGCGGCACCGGCAGCGCGATGGCCTGGAATTGGAAGCGCTCAGCCGGGATACCACGCGACTCAAGGCGCTTCTTGAAGGAGTTGGCGTAATCGGTGACAACACCCATGTCCTGGTCGCCGATATCGACCACCATCGCCGCGAACCGGGCGCGCGGGTCGGTCAACAGATCCTCAATCTCACCGGTCCGCAGCAGCGCTTCGACATAGACGATGCCGGTGCGGCCGATGCCGATTGCATGCAGACAATGCGGGGCCTGGACTCCAGTGGCGCTGTTATATAAAGATGCAGACATTGCAAACCTCCTGATCTTCTGACTTGGATGAAAGAAACATTACAGCTTAACCCCGACGTTTAGCATCTGATTGAAAACGTCTCGGTTTGATCGAGAAACCCGAGGTCCCTCAGAATGTGGGCGACGGAAGTCGCGCGGACGTTGCACACGTATAGCATATAATCTTCGACGAACAGGCCCGGATCGCGCGAAATCGTGCCTTTTTCGATCAACTCGACCCCTTTTTCGAGGTCCGCTCGGCGTAGCGTGGCGCTCCAGATCGGTGATTCGATATAGATCGCTTCATCATCGGCGCGAGCGACCTGCAAAAACTTTCCACCTGTAATCGTGGGCACCTGGGCGCCCTCGCCGTACTTCTTCCTAACTATCGACCAATCAAGTGGCATAGCAGATGTCCTCTTTAGTCACGATTGCGCTGGCCTCTCATCGTTGGTGATGCGGATGGCTTGGTAAGGCACCGCGACCCAACTCCCATCGCCCCACAGGCTCGCCCCTGCCATGCCCGGCAAGCGCGTGGAAGGTTCGCAAAGGACAACGCCGAGATCGAGCAGCCACGAATGCTTGAGCGCACGCGCCGCGGCGGGTTGGGCATCATAGGCATCCTGCGCGTCGAAAAAGAGTTCGAGGTCGGTCTTGCGCAAACGGGGCAGGATAAATTGCACGGAACCCTCAATCCCGCCTTTATTCACTAGCGAGTTTGCCTCAGGCTTGAAGGCTTGATCCAGGCTCGCGGCAATTCCGCTGATGTGCCCAGCGCTGGGATTCGGGGCTCGCAACTCGGCAATCTCTGGCGTATAGCTTGAGCGGATGCCAAGCTGTTTCAGCAGCTTTGGGCCAGCCGCCACGCCCTTTCTCTCGGTGTCAACAAAACTCCAAAGATGCAACCATTTAGGGCCATAAGGGGTGCGCGCAGCGGAATGCTGCGTTGACGGCGCGGCGACCCAGTTGAGAAACCGCAGAGTCTCCCAAAGCTGAGCGCCATGATCGCCCGTCAATAGCGCAGCGAGTTCGCGGTCGAGGCGCGCGTGGGTGGCCGCCAAATCTTGGGTGGCTTGCCAAACGGTTTGCTGCGGCACCAGGATGAACCCACCGGTGAAAGGGTTGCGATACAGTTCACCAAAAGCCGTCGCGACGCCTTGGTTCTTGTCCTGATCCAACATGCAATCGAGTTCGGATAGCACCGGGTAGAGCGCATCGAATCGATGCTCCGCAGGATCGCCCTCGCACGGCGCAATGCCGAATCCGACCACGACGGCGCGATGGCCGAATCCGACCGTGGACAAATGGCGCGCCAAATCCACCGCCATTCCGCTGCCAGTGCCGCCACCGAGCCCGAATACAATGCACACTACTGAATCCAGCGAGGTTTTCTCGACACTTTGGCGAAACCGCCGGAGCGCGGCGGCGAGCGGCCGCGAATCATCGTAATACGCTTGGCTATACAGGGCTTTCGCAACTGCGCGCTCGCAATGGGCGCCGACAGGCGGCAGGCTGAGATCAGCCGCTATCCATGGGCGATAGTCAGGGTTCCAGCGGTAAAGCGGGTACTCGAGTTGGAGTGCTTCGCGATGGCGGGCGAGGCTCGCTTGCAGCTCGGCCTCGTCGGGAACCTTGACCGCGAAAGTTTCAACTTGGACGCGATCACTGGACAGCTTGGACGCACTAGCGCGCACTTTTGCCAGATCGTCATCACCGATATCGATGGCCAAGGCCGTCAATCGAACCCGTTCATCGGCGAGATAAGCCGGCGCATCGTTCAGCACTTGTGCAATGACATCGCTCCCGGCTTTACCCAAACCAACGATGTGGATCGAAAAAACCGTTGTTTTTTCACCGCGGACTTGATGTATTCCACGTTTCAGCGCATCCAGTTTGCGCTGTTGAAGCTTTTTGTCTAATTCGGTTGTGGCCATAGAGATTAATGATTGGCGCAAGTCCAGATTGGTTATTTATGTAGTTTTAGTGTAGGGAGTTTGCCCCACGCTGATGCAGAGGATGCCTCGCTTTAGGGCGTCGGGCTGGCTTTCATTGATCTGGATATTAACCTGTTCAGCATCTTACACCTCCACAGCTTGCAAATTTTGGCTTGATTTTTAGACATTTTTTCAGGTACTCCGAGACCCTAATGGTTCAGCACCCTGAATTTTTGGATATTCGTTTTTCTAAATAGCTGTAATGAATTGCAACTACCGTTCCACTAAGAGAGAATCGAGCCGACAACGCATAAGATACTGGCATATGGACGTTCATTGTCTCGCTATTCAAGGCGGGAATGAGAGTGCCGCTAAGGATGCCGGAATTCGCTGCCGAATATCCGTCACTATTGCCGGAATACCGGCACTAGTGAGGGCGAATAATCCCTAGTTTTTGCATCTTGTACTGCAGCGAAGTGCGCTTCATGCCCAGCTTGCGGGCAGCGCCCAATGGCCCCGAGATTATCCAATTGGATTCGGTCAAAGTGCGCAGGATATGCTCCCGCTCGATATCCTCAAGGGCGATCGTGGTGGGCGGTGGTGCATTGGCCGGTTTCAATTCGAACAATGGCGCTTCTAGCGTCGAGCCTTGCGACAGAATGACGCTACGTTCGATGAAATTTTCGAGTTCTCTCACATTGCCAGGCCACGGGTAACAACAGAGCGCTGTCATGGTTTCCGGAGCGATGCTGGTGATGACTTTGTTACATTTTCGCGCATGGTGTTCGACGAAGTGTCGCACCAACAGCGGAATATCCTCCACCCGTTCGCGCAAGGGGGGCAGCGTGATCGGAAAAACATGAAGCCGGTAATAGAGATCGCTGCGGAATTTTCCGTCGCCGACCATTTTTTTGAGATCGCAATTCGAGGCAGCGATCAAACGCGTATCGACCTGGATCGTCTGAGTGCTGCCAAGCCGCTCAAGCTCTCGCTCTTGCAGCACACGCAATAGTTTGGCCTGGAGCTCTAGCGGGATATCGCCGACTTCGTCAAGAAAAATCGTGCCGTGATGGGCCAACTCGAAGCGCCCTATGCGTTTCGCGATAGCGCCGGTGAATGCGCCTTTCTCGTGCCCAAATAACTCCGCTTCCAGCAACCCGGTGGGTATCGCCGCGCAGTTGAGCTTCACGAAAGCATGCTGATTGCGGTTGCTCAACCGATGAATGGCGCGAGCAATCAGTTCCTTGCCGGTACCCGTCTCGCCCTGAACCAACACGCAAGCGTCGGTTGGCGCCACCTGTTCAACCAGTTTGAGGACTTTCTTCAGGTTTTTGCTCTGCCCGATGATCTCGCCCCAGTGATGCTCAGCGTTGAGTTCCTGGTTCAGGTAGGTGTTGTGCGCGTGCAGCTGGCTATTGATGCGCTCGATTTCTCCGGTCCGAATTCGCACAGCCTGGACTTCAGCCCGCTGCAACTCGATGACGGCTTGATTCACCGCCGTCTTGAATAAGAGCTTCTCGACACCAGTCGGAAAACCCTCTCGCTGGGAGCCCACGACAACGACTCCTAGCTCTTTATCCAGCCCCATCCAGAAGTGCGCCATGGACACTTTGCCCTCTCCAAGCGGATTAGGCACTTCGCAAACCGCAGTCAACAGATCGAGCGCCAACCAACGTTCGAGGACTCGGCCGAGTTCCGGCGCTTGACGGCCCACCCCCTGGTGCGGTGCGATCCGACATAACTCCATGGCTGAGGAATCCCCCGCCGTATTGTTCAGCCGTGCATAGGCAAAATCTAGGCGCAGCAAGCGTAACAGCACATCAAGCAGGATAGAAACGACTTGGCTAGGTTGCAGATTGCTCCACAGAGCCGGCAGCGCCAACAAGCTTACGAGATCATTGATGCATCCCTGAAGACGCCGAGAGTCCTCGCCACGGTTTTGCATGCGCTACGCTCGCCAGCGCTTGAACCGATGAGCGCTCAGGCCTTAGGCCTTTCGCGCACCCAGGTCGCGCAGGAATTCATCGGGTGGGACAAAGAACGGATTCTCGTGAAGAATGCCACCGATAATGACCAGGGGATGGGTACGCATGACGTCAATGATGATTTCCCCGCGACATTTGCTTGGATCGTACACACACAAAACCGGATCCCTATACTGAGGCAAAATATAGTTCAATCTCGCCTCATACTCCATGAAATCATTGGCGCCTGGCCAGTCCTGCTCATACCATTCACAGTGCGCGATAAGACGAGTCAGAGGAAATCCTTGCTGCCGGCCCTGCTCCAATATCTCCGGGATTGCCTTGAGCATGCGGCTTTTATCGAAATGGCTGTTATGCAGATAGACGTCATGCCAGTCGCGTAATTGCAGTTGGCCGCTGCGCATCACCACTGCTGGATCGATGCCAACCAGCCCTAAACGTTGCAGGTAAGCCGCCTGCTGTTGCATATCGAAGGTATGAAAAATCTTCTCGCCGCGCTCAATGCCTTCCTTGATGAACGGGAGCAGTACGCGATATTCCTCATCCATGCCATGAAAGAAAGCACACATATGAGGACAACCGCTGAATTTAACACCGCCGAAGCGTATCGCATCATGCGATTCGCTAATAACGCCCTGATTCGTCATGCTTTGTACTCGGTCATTAACATATGTATGATAATCATGCAAATCAGATCAGATTCGCGCTAGGCTGGCGGTGCTGTCAGTACGGAAGCTGATCCGACCGCGCTATTGCATTCCGCCAACGCAGTCAATTTAATCATATATGATCCTATGAAATTTGCTGCCCGTTCGCGCATGAGTCGTGAACTCAGCCAAGGGATAGCTGCCATGGCGTTCCGAAGCGCCGAAAAATTCTATAGAGAGACAACTTAACACGATGAATATAGGAAGGATCAAGGAACTCTGGCGCTATCCTGTCAAAGCCATGATGGGGGAGCGTCTCGATGCCTGCAGGCTGACCGCAGCGGGTTTAACGGGCGACCGCCGCTGGGCGCTGCGCGATGAAGCACGCCAGGAAATCCAGAGCTGCAAAACGCGCCCACAGCTTTTGCTGTGCGCCGCCCGTTGCCGCGGAGAACCCGTAGCCGATGCCCCGGCCCAAGTCGATATCACTTTCCCGGATGGCGCTACGCTGGGCAGCGACGCCGAGGAGATTCACGCCAAGCTCTCCAAACTGACGGGGCATTCTTCCACACTACAAGCGCTCCGGCCTCCTACCGATGTGGATTTTTATAGACGCCATAAACGCGATGATCACACCTGGCTGAGGGAACTCGAGGCGACCTTCGACCGTGAACCTGGCGAACCGTTGCCCGATTTCAGCCAGCTTCCGCAAGTCGTGGTGGATTTTGTCGCTGTTCCAGGCACATTTTTTCTGGTGACCCCTGTCCACGTCGTCACCACCGCGACGTTAGCCCACTTGCAAAGCGAGAATAAGCAAGCCGACTGGGATGTACGTCGGTTTCGCCCGAACTTTGTGATTGAAACCCATCCGGAGCTGACGGGATTAGCCGAACAAGATTGGATCGGCAAACACCTCGCCATTGGCGAAGCGATTATCGATTGCACGGGCGCTACACCGCGCTGCGGCGTGATTACCCGCGCCCAGCGCGGTCTGAACTTCGATAAAACGCTGTTGCGGACAGTCGTGAATAACGCCAACCAGAGTGTAGGGATTTATGCCACCGTCGTAACATCTGGAAATGTTTCCGTCGGTGATTCCGTCAATCTCATCGGATAGTTGCGAAAAGCCCTCAAAACGCCAGCACGCGGCGCATCAGACCCAATCCCAAAAACAGCGCGGTGATCGACAAGATCACCGAGGCCGCCACGTAGAAAATACTCAAGCCCAGCCTGCCGCGCTCGAAAAGCACCACTGCATCGAGCGAGAACGCCGAAAACGTGGTGAATCCACCGAGGATTCCAGTGGTGAGAAACAATCGCATCTCCGCGGTTACCGACCACTTCAACGCCATCAACTCGATCAGCACACCCATGATGAACGAGCCGATCACATTGACAATCACCGTAGCGTAAGGAAACTGACCGCCAAGATAATGCCCAGCCAGCAAATAAACGACATAACGAGCGGAGGCGCCGAGGGCGCCTCCGAATGCAACCGCCGCGAACCCTTTCACCGACCCACCTAACCTGAGTACTTATAGGCGCCGTCAATTATAGAAGCCGCGGGCCGGTTGCCCACACCGGAGGAGGGATACGCGCGGGTTCCAGTCGCCCTGGCTGTTAGTCAGTGCCCGATCATCCAGGGCCGTGGCGACTGCTGATAGTGCGAGTGCGAGTGTTCATGCCCGTGATGCCTATGGCCATGGGCGGAATGGCCGCCCTCCAGTTGCTCGCGCCGCATTACCCGAGGCTCGTGAGCGCTTTTTTCGTTGCGCGCATGGGCGATGCGATTGTGCCCTTTCATGGTGGCGAGAAAAGGGGCCGCGATAACCCGCCGCGCGGCGCCATGGCAAATCGGACAAACCGTCGGCTCGCTTGATGCGCTCATCGGACGCTGCTCGGCGAAATCACCACACTCCTCACAGTGAAAATCATAGGTCGGCATAATCATTCTCCCGATGCCATGTTCAGCCGCCGCTGGCCGCTTTGGCGGCGGGCCCCATTACCTTAGTGAGCAACAAATACCCTGGCAGCCAGCCCGTCAAGATGCCCTCCAGCACGCTCAAACTGCCGGCGATCTTGCCGATCGGCATTTTCATCACCAACAACAAGAAGAACATGAACCACAGCACTCCCCACGCCACCCAACTGAGGCCAAGCCAGACTCCCCACACGTCGCGGGCACCGGTGAGAGTCTCGATGGCGATCGGGGCGCAAGTGACGGCGACGAAAAAACTGAACCAGCCCAATCCCCGCCCATCGGCGCCATTCCAGCGATTCCACGCGACCCAGTAATAGGTGAAGGTGAATAACAAAAGGAAAGCGCCGTTTTTGATGGAATCGGTGTCAGCGCCGGGCCAAAACGCCCAATAAAGGGCAACAATAAGCGTATGAGTACCAATCAGGATATTGATGACCGATATTTCATTGTCGCCGATTTTTCCTAATATCCACAGGCCGTTCAAGAACAGAACCGAGCCTACGAACAGCAAAGCGAAACCTGGTAGCATGGTTTTTCCTCCCGCATTTTGAGCGCGGAGGAGGTAATCCTCCTCCGCTGCCCATAGGCCTATTAGCTCGTTTTGCTGACGTCGATACCCGCCTGCACTCCCCGGCTCGGGCCGGATTTTCCGGGATTGATATCGAAGTCGAAGATTTCGGTCGGAATCGCCAGCGTACAGCACGCGTTCGGGATATCGACGATGCCACTGATGCGGCCTTCGACCGGGGCGGTGCCCAGAATCATATAGGCCTGCTCGCCGGTATAGCCGAATTTTTTCAGATACTCGATCGCGTTCAGGCACGCGCGGCGGTAGGCAACATGGGCGTCGAGGTAGAGTTGCTTGCCGGTTTTTTCATCGACTGAAATGCCCTCGAACACCAGATATTCCGAGAACCGCGGCTCAATCGGACTCGGCTTGAAGATGGGGTTGGTAATACCGTATTTCTTGACACCGTCCTTGATGATGTCCACACCGATGTCGATCCAGCCCGCCATCTCGATGGCGCCGCAGAAGGTGATTTCACCATCGCCCTGCGACCAGTGAATGTCGCCCATCGACAAGCCGCCACCCTTCACGTAGACCGGGAAGTAAATCTTCGAGCCACGCGACAGATTCTTGATGTCGCAGTTGCCGCCATGCTCGCGCGGCGGCACCGTACGCCAGGCTTCCTTGGCGGCAGCCTGCGCCTTCTTGCCGGTCATTTGCCCCATCAACGCGGTATCGGCATACGGCGGCGCCAGCAGCGGAGGCACACGGTTGGGATTGGTGGCAAGCAGCTCGGCTTCGCGCTTATTGGCGCGATCCAGTAATTCTTGTGACGGCAGGCAGCCGATCAGACCCGGATGGACCATACCCGCCCAGCGCACGCCGGGAATGTGGCGCGAGCTAGTGTAAATGCCGTGGAAATCCCAGCACGCCTTGCGCGCTTCGGGATAATGATCGACCAGGAATCCACCACCGTTTTCGCGCGCAAAAATACCGGTGAACCCCCAGGGCGAATCAGGCAGATAGCCGATATCCAGCAGATCGACTACCAGCAAATCGCCAGGCTCTGCGCCTTCGACGCCGAACGGACCGCTGAGGTAATGGACTTTGCTGAGGTCGACATCGCGCCCGTCATTGGCGCTGTCGTCGTTGCTGATCTGGCCGCCGGTCCAGTCATAGCACTCGACCCGAAATTCGGCGCCGGGTTTGAACCATTCGACAATGGGGATATCCGGATGCCAGCGATTATGGGTTTTGATCTCCTGCTGCTCTGGCGCTCTTTTCATATCAGCTCGGAAAGCAGTCTTGGGCATAGCGATCCTCCTTTGTTGGATTCATTGAGGGTTAGAAGCCTGATGAGGCGAGGATCATGCTAAACAAAAGAGAAGCGCGCTGAATCCCCTAGGAGCGACAATAGGTTTCACCCAAGCGGGTAAGAAGGTTCTCACCTATTTGGGTGAGGATGCCTCAATCCGTGCAGATGCGGGCGTGCAGGTGAACCAGTTCCATCTGGCTGTGGGCGCCGGTTTTCTGGAAGATTTGCTTGAGATGGCTGCGCACGGTGTTCTCCGACACCTTGAGCTGTTCCGCTGCCTGGGACAAAGTTTGCCCGGCCATGATCAGCCCGCTCAGCCGTGCTTGCGCCGAGGTCAGTTGATAGACGCTGGCGAAGGCGCAGGTATCGCCACTATGCGAACTATCGGGATTCTTGGCGGTGAGCAGGGCGACCGGTCGATAATCGCCATGCTGGGCGTCGAACGCACTGGACACCGGACGCAGCGTCACCACCACCGGGCGGGCGCTGGCAGTGGACAAGGTGACGACGCGGGTAGCATCGACCGCATCGAGGCCAGTGCCGAGCGCCGTTTCCTGGATTGCCTCGCGCAAAGCGCGATCCTCGGCACGACTGGCAGCGACGATGCGTGATTCCTTGATCTGCAAGGTTTGAGAATACGCCAGCCATTGTTCCGCGACGCTGTTTTTGAACAATACCTGGCCGTCCTGATCGATCAGCATTACCGCTGGCGCCAACCGGTCGATCACCGCGCGGATGGTTTCGTTCATGCTGTGCTCGGCCAGCAACTTCCAATGGTTGCCCAGCGCGATCGTCAGATGTTGCAGAATAGCGCCGAACAAGGCTTTGTCGCGACCATCGAAAGCTGCCTCATTCTCGGCCCGGTACGCGGTCAGATAAAACGCGACATCCTGGCGTCGAACCAGCACTCCGCACAGCCGGTGATACAAGCCGTAGCGTTTCAGAAAGCGCTGATAAAAATCCGTGCGCGCCAATTCTTCCGGGCGCAGCAATTCATCGCCGGTCATCACCCGGCCCGCTTGATAGTCCACGCTCGATAAAAACCAGGGGTTACGCACCGCGTACACTTCGGCGTAGGTAGCGCGAAATCCATCGTCGGGCGGCGATAACCAGAGCTTTTCGCCGCGCCCACTGGCGAAATGATAACGCCCCAACGCCGCCATGCGCCCACACAGCAATTCACGCACTGCCGCCAATGCCTCGCTCCAGCCTTGATCCTGACCGGCGGACGCATGGATGCGCTGAATCAGAACATCGAGTTTACGCGTCGAAACTGTCATCATGGCACAGCAAGGCTCGTTGTCCGCTATCGTTAGGGTGCCCGCTTGACTGTCGGCTAGCTGAGTCTTTACTGATCACTATCGATTTTTAAGGATAGCACAGCCATAGTGAACGCGAAGTACCGTGCCGAACTGCCATGATCAGAGCAAAGCGTAACTACCGCGCCTGGGTTGCCAATGAAACATTGGAAGACTACGCGCTGCGCTATGCGGCTAAGTCTTACCGCAAGTGGTCGCCGCTCTTGCTCGCCAACACCGCGCTCGGCGGCATTTCCTTTCTCGCGCTGGAGGCCATCGGCGGCGCGATCACCATCAGCTACGGCTTTTACAACGCCTTTATTGCGATCGTGCTGGTCTCGCTCATCATCTTCTTGACCAATCTACCGATTGCCTATTACGCGGGTAAATATCATATCGATATGGATTTGCTCACCCGAGGCGCGGGTTTCGGCTATATCGGCTCGACCATTACCTCGCTGATCTACGCTTCTTTCACCTTCATTTTCTTTGCGCTGGAAGCGGCGATCATGGCCCAGGCGTTGGAGCTTTATTTCGACCTGCCGCTGGTGCTCGGCTATGTGCTGAGTTCGCTGGTCATCATCCCCATCACCTTCTTTGGCGTCACCCTGATCAATCGCCTGCAAATATGGACGCAGCCGCTCTGGGTCGTGCTGTTCGTGCTGCCATTCGTGTGCGTGTTTTTGAAGAATCCCGCCATCCTCGCGCAATGGGCGGCGTTCGGCGGCAAAACAGGGCATGGCGCCGGCTTCGACATGCTGGCGTTCGGCGCCGCAACCGGCGTGTTATTCGCACTGGTGGTGCAGATCGGCGAACAGGTCGATTATCTGCGCTTCCTGCCGGAGCGGCACACGACCAAGCAGCGCCGCTGGTGGTGGGCGTTGATCGCGGCGGGCCCTGGCTGGATCGCGCTCGGTGGCCTGAAAATCCTGGCCGGCAGCCTGCTCGCTTTCATCGGCGTCGAGGCAGGCGTGAGCTTCGCCGACGCCATCGAACCGATCCATATGTACATCAAAGCCTACGAGTTCGTGTTTGACGATGACCAATGGGTGCTTGGCTTCGCCACCCTGTTCGTGGTGCTGTCTCAGGTCAAGATCAATGTCACCAACGCTTACGCCGGCTCGCTGGCCTGGTCGAATTTTTTCGCCCGCCTCGCGCATTATCATCCGGGCCGGGTGGTATGGTTGGTGTTCAATGTGATCATCGCGCTGCTACTCATGCTGCTCGGCATCTTCGAAACGCTGGAAGCGGTGCTGAGCATTTATTCCATCGTGGCCATCGCCTGGATCGGCGCCATCGTCGCCGATCTGACCGTGCTCAAACCGCTCGGCGTGAGCCCGCCTTACATCGAATTCAAGCGCGCCCATCTGTACAACATCAACCCGGTGGGCTGCGGCGCCATGCTGATCGCCTCCCTGCTCGCCATCAGCGCTTATGCCGGCGAATTTGGCGAGACCGCCAAGGTCTACGCGGCCTTTCTGTCTCTGCTTACCGCCTTCGCCTGCGCGGTTTTGCTCGGCGTTCTCACCCAGGGGCGTTACTACATCGCCCGCCAGTCGTTGCTGCCGCCGCGCGCAAACACATCCGATACGCTGCGGTGCATCGTCTGCGAACAACACTACGAGTTCGAGGACATGGCGCAATGCCCATTCTACGATGGCCCGATCTGCTCGCTGTGCTGCAGCCTGGACAACCACTGCCACGATATCTGCAAAACACCCGAACGCTATCAGGCCGTCGCACCGTTTCGCAGCGCGCCGTCCCTGAATCAGCGGACTTTCCAGCCCAATCTCGCACGCCGCCTGGGCTGGTTCCTCGGCTTGTTCAGCATCGTCGCCATCGCCGCCGGTATCTTCTTTCTGCTTTCATACCGCTTGCTCGAGGCCGATCCCGGGCCGGGCACCAATCTGGCCGATATCTTCCTGCGCCTGTATCTGGGCGCGCTGGCCTTGATTGCCATCGGCGTCTGGTGGATCACCCTCGCCCATGAAAGCCGCGAACTCGCTGAGAGCGAATTAGTGAATTCCCTACATTATCTCGAAATGACACGCCAGGAACTCGTACAATCGGAGAAGATGGCGTCGCTAGGCGGGCTGGTGGCGGGCGTGGCGCACGAGATCAATACCCCCGTGGGCATTATGGTGAGCGCCGCATCGTTCCTGCGCGACCAATCCGAGGCGGTGCGCGGGCAGTTGGGCGCCGGCCAGTTGACACCACAGGCATGGGAAGCGTTCCTCAACCGCGCCGAGGATTCCGCCCGCTTGCTGCTCTCCAATGCCAATCGCACCGCCGCCCTGGTGCAGAGCTTCAAGCAAGTGGCGGTGGATCGGGTAAGCGACGAACGCCGCACGTTCAATCTTCGCGATTACATTGGCGAAACCTTGACCAGCCTCAAACCCAAACTGAAACGCAGCCGTCTCAGCGTGACGGTGGACTGCCCACCGGACATCCAGATCGACGGTTACCCAGGACCGCTTGCGCAAATACTCACCAACTTCATCATGAACAGCCTGATGCATGGCTATGACGAACACCAGATCGGCGCCATTCGCATCAGCGCGCGACGCACTGGCGATGACGGGCTGGAGCTACGCTACGCCGATGACGGCAAGGGCATTCCGCGGGCGATCCAGGGCAAAATCTTCGAGCCGTTTTTCACCACCCAGCGCAGCCGCGGCGGCAGCGGCCTCGGGCTGCATCTGGTCTACAATATTGTCACCCGTCAATTGAACGGCACGATCAGCGTCGAGAGCGAGGCCGGCCAGGGGGCCGCGTTTGTGCTGCGCTTGCCACTGCGGCAATCGGCGCCAGTCGAACTCAGCGATTCCACCGCCGGAGCATCCGCCGATGATTGAGCCCAACGCTCACCCCGCCTCTACCGCCGCCGCGCTGGCCGGTGCTGATCGTCGACGACGAGCCGGAAGTCCACGAAGTGACGCGTATGCTGCTCAGCGATGTCCGCTTCTGCGGCCAGCCGGTGGAACTCTATAGCGCCTACTCGGCGCAAGCGGCGCGGGCTTATCTGCGTGAACATCCGGAAACTGCGCTGATCTTGCCCGATGTGGTGATGGAAACCGACGACGCGGGACTACACCTGATCCATGCCATCCGTACGATCTGGGCAACAAAGACGCGCAGATCGGCTGCGCACCGGCCAACCCGGCCAGGCGCCGGAGCGTGATGTGATCCTCAACTACGATATTAACGGTTATTTTCTGAAAACCGAGATGACCGCGCAAAAACTGCATTCCATCGTCGTGTCGGCGCTGCGCGCCTACCATTACATTCAGACTCTGAAGCACCATGCACCGCCTGTACACCCGGAGCCGCCAGCGCCACGCCTCGGATTGGCAGCGGAACTGCGCGACGCCATCGCGAGCGCGCGACTCGACCTCGCCATTCAGCCACAACTGGATCTGAAGAACGGGCGAGCGGTCGCCATCGAACTCCTGCCGAGCTGGCAGCCGACCACTACCCCTCCTCGCCGCCCGCGAACTCACGCTGCTCGCCGACCGCCTCGGCCTCGGCGCACGGCTTGGCGACTGGCTCACCGAATGCGCCTGCGAACTGATGCGCGGTTGGCTTCCGTCTTCCCCCAAACAGCAGCCGCGCATCAGCGTCGATGTCAGCGTGGGCTGGCTGCAAACGGCGGCTGGCGTCGCGCATGTCGAACGTTGTCTACGGGAAGCGGGTCTGCGCCCCGCACAATTGGAACTGGAATTCTCGGAAGCGGTGCTGGCGCTCAACTCGGCGGCGGTCGAAAATGTGTTGCGCCGCCTATCTACCTTAGGTATCAATCTTGTAGTGGATCATTTCGGCGTCGGCAGCATCTCGCTCGGCCAGCTCAAAGAGCTGCGGCCCCGCCGCCTGAAAATCGATGCGTCATTGATCCAGAGAGTCATAGTGGACGCCGACAGCGCGGCCGTGACTCGCGCCGCCATCGCGCTCGCCCATACCCTCGATATCGAAGTCGTGGCGGAGGGTATCACCACCAAGGAACAGTTCGAGTTTTTGAAATGGGAAGAATGCGAAGCCGGGCAAGGAGATTTCATCGGCAAACCATTGCCTGGCGCGCGCTTGCCGGAATTGCTGCGTGCCTACCATATGGCAGGTTCCAACATCATCTTCCACTGATCATCCGAATACGGATAATCCGCGCATCCTTCAACCTGACCGCCAGCGGGTCATCAGCGGAAAACTCCATCACCGCGCCCTACCCCCGCTGCGGTCAGCGCCCGCGCATCGTTAAGCGGCTAGGCGTTTATCCTCAGGATGATCGGGCCGTCCATGCTGCACCGCGTATTCGATAATGCCGCGCCGCAGGTCTAGATCAGCCAGTTCAGCGTCGCTGTAAACTTTCAATTCCGCAATGGCCTGGGCCACGCTTGCCTTGCTGAGGGTAGCTTCGCTCGCAGCATCGCGCTGTTCGCCGGCCATACGCCAAGGCCAGGCATCAACACCGACCTTCAGCAAATCGCGCGATATACCGATATCAGTCAACAGACGATCATCCATCGCCAGAAACCGTTCGCGCAAGCGCGCGCGTTCATACCATTGCAGAACGTTGCGGGAAGTGTTCATAACAGCTTCAAAAAAAGTGCTCATAATCGCTGCCTCTTGCATTGCATCAATTTCCATGATTTAAACAACAATACTCTCAAGGCATATATTTTAACTTATTTGGTGCATTGCAGCAAATGAATTATAATTAATTTTACATGAATTAATCTAATAGGTAGACTCGCAGCGTGATTGCCGCCCTCATCCGTGGCCAAGATGAAGCACAATGCGTTTGAGCTTTACGCCTGCACGCAGCTTGCTTGTGCGAATAAAGCCTGTAATTCGGCATAGGATTGAGCCACGGCAAACCGTGGGTATTCCGTCCTGATGTTCTCGGGAGGCCGATACAGTACGCCAAGGTCGGCCTCGCCGAGCATCCCGATGTCATTGTAGGAATCGCCTGCCGCCAGCACGCGGAAGTTCAAGCCGCGCAGCGCCTGCACCGCGCGGCGCTTGGGATCCTCCTGGCGCAGGCGATAGCCGACAATAAATCCAGTAGCGTCGATCTCCAGGCGATGGCACAGCAGTGTGGGTAAGTCCAGCTGGCGCATGAAGGGCATGGCAAACTCGTAAAAGGTATCGGAAATGATCATGACCTGGAACCGTTCGCGCAGCCAGCCCAGGAATGCGCCCGCACCTTCCAGCGGCTGCATGGTCGAGACTACATCTTGCACATCGTCGAGCTTGAGGCCATGCTGGCTGATCAATGCAAGGCGCTGTTTCATCAGCCTGTCGTAGTCGGGAATCTCGCGCGTCGTGGCTTTTAGGGCGGCAATGCCCGTGCGCTCGGCGACGCCGACCCAGATCTCGGGAATGAGTACGCCTTCCAAATCCAAACACACGATGTCCATCGCCTACCTCATTGTTTTACAATCACGACTGTAACGGTACGGAGCCGCCCCTGCGCTCACCAGTCTCGCGCGTATTGTCATTCAGACCCATTTATAGGCATATTAGTCCATGCCTATCCATGGAGTCATACCGAGGCCGCGATGAACGCCAGCCAATGTGGAGACAGTGATCGTCTTGTAGGCCGCGCACCGACTGTGCGCTTCCTCCCATCCAGCGTCGGGCCGCGCTCATGACCCAGCCCGAGACGCCTGCGGCCATCAATGATACGACGCTGATGGACGAAATCGACGAAATCTTTCGTAAGAAACTGCTGGATGCCGAGCAGCAAGGCGCAAGCGCCGATGAACTGAAGCGCCTGGCGGCAGATTATGGGAGTATGTTCGACATGCTCGATGCCAAGCTGTCCGGCCACGTGACCGACGAGCCACCCAAAGCATTCAAGGAACGCACTTTCGAATTCTTGGTGGAGTGTTTTTCCGAAAAACTCCAGGTCATTTATGACGCGAACAATCGCCACATTACGGATGTACAAGCTAGCGACTACGTCAACAAAACGCGCAGCAAACTGCGCCGCATCGAGACGGTGCTGTTTCATTTCTGAATGCAGGAGGCTTTCATGCCCGGCCGTATCCGCCAGGAATCGCTTGATCACGGTATCGTCCGCGTCACTCTTGACCAGCCGGAAAAACACAATGCCATCAGCACTGCCATGTGGGACGAATTGGCCGAAGCCTTCACCGCGCTCACGGCGGACCTGGCGCTGCGCTGCGTGATTCTGACCGGTGCGGGCAACCAAGCGTTTTCGGCTGGCGCCGACATCAGCGAGTTCGCGACCACCCGCAGCACCATCGACCAAGCGCGCGCCTATGGCCAACGCACCCACACCGCGCTGAGCGCAATCGCCGCTTGCCGCCACCCCGTCATCGCCCAAATCCATGGCTTGTGCGTTGGCGGCGGATTGGAAATCGCCTGCGTTTGCGATCTGCGCATCGCCGCCAACGATGGCCGTTTCGGCATTCCCATCAAGCGCTTAGGTTTGGTGGTCGGCTATTCCGAGTTGGCCGCTTTGGTGCGCCTGATCGGCCCGGCCAACGCTCTGGAGATTCTCTTGGAAGGGCGGCTGTACGACAGCGCGCAAGCGTTGCGCATGGGCCTCGTCAACCGCACCGTCGCCAGCGCCGAACTCGAACAGCACGTCCTGACGACCGCCCAGCGCATCGCTGAAGGCGCACCATTGGCGGCGCGCTGGCACAAGAACTTTTTGCGCCGTCTGCAAGATCCGCGCCCGCTCAGCGCCGCCGAGATCGACGAAGCGCTGGAGTGCTTCGCCACCGCGGACTTCCAAAACGGCTACCGTGCTTTTCTCGCCAAGCAAGCACCGCAATTTCGCGGCAAGTAACTATCGCCTAACCCCGCTTTGCGCCGCGCAGCCGCGCATCGGAATCAGGCGGTTTCGGCAACCGCCGCCGGGGTATCGAACTCCGGCATCGCTTCGCTCTGCGGCTCTGGCGCCGCGTTCACGAAATGTAGATGGGCGAGTGACAGATTCTCGGCAGGGGTGAGCAACAATCCACGTGCGCGCAAGAATCGACCAAGGTCCGCGCGGCTGCTCAAGGCCGCCAATGGGGCTGCTAGCAGCAACCCCATCAACAAGGGTAGATACCATACCCATTGCGCCGGCGCAGCCACTGCTACCAACAGCGCGATCATCCCACCTAGAATGCTTTGGAGCTTCAGGTTGCGCGCGGCATCAATGAGCGTCAATGCACGACTGCCGCGCGCTTGCGGCTGCCAAGTAATGGCGTTGCCGGAAAAAATAGCAGCTAAGAAGAGAGCATGAAAAACCATCATCACCGGGGCGACCAAGGCGGCCAGCACGATCACCAGTAGGCTGCTCAGCACGACCGCGCCGCCGCCACCGAAAGCGCGCGGCGCGCGGGCTGAAGCAGGGTCAAAACCATTCCGAACAGAAAGGGCGCCAGTAACAGGATCATGGTTACGACGAACAAGAGCAAGGCTGGACCGCTATCGCCGAGCGCCTTGAGCGGCATCAACAAATTCCGGTGCAACCACCGCCCGCATCGAGCCGCCCGCAACTACCAGCTGGCTAAGACCGAGCATGATCAGCAAAAGCCACAGCGGCGACGCGAGGTATGCCAACGCACCCATACCCAGATGCACACGGCTGAGCGCATGTAACCCCGGGCTTGCCAGCAGCGCCAGATGCTGCATATTGCCCTGACACCAGCGCCGGTCGCGTTTGGCGAAGTCGATGAGATTGCTGGGCAGTTCTTCGTGGCTCCCGGAGCCGTTTGCAGAAACATTCCAAACCATCCAGCCCGCTCGTCGCATCAACGCGGCTTCGACGAAATCGTGGCTGAGGATTTCTCCCGATAGCGGCCCGTTGCCCGGCAATCGCGGCAAGCGGCAGTGCTCCATGAACGGCTGGATACGGATGATCGCGTTGTGGCCGAAATAATTGCCATCGCTCTGTTGCCAAAATGCAGCGCCGGTCGCCACCAGTTCGGCGCACAGCCAACTGCCGAACTGGAGCGCGCGCAAACACGGTTTCCTGTTTAATCGGTAATGCGACGGTCTGCACGATCGCCACTTCTCTCATTCGCTTCCATGATCTGCACCAGACCGACGATGGTCGTTTCCATCATGACGCTGTCAGCGTCCAGTACGATCATGTAGCTGAAGCGATGGCCCCAGCGCTGGCAAAATCGTCGATATTGCCGACCTTGCGGCCCGTATTCGTCTGCCGCCGCCGGTAATGGATGCGCCCTTGGGCATAAAGCTGCTCGCACAGATCGCGCCAGCGCCGTTGTTCTTCCTTGGCGATGAGGTCATTGGTGCTGTCGCTCAACAGAAAAAATTCAAAATGATCGAGTTCGCCACTCTGCCTTAATGACAGATAAGTGCTTTCCAAACCCGCGCAAACGCGCGCCGGATCCTCATTGTAGATCGGCATGATGATCGCGGTGCGCGACCGAATGGGACGCTTGCCGTGGCGGGCGAGCGCAACCGGCGCGGCGTATTCGACCGGCGTACGCGCCCACAAGCGGATACAAAAACCGATGGCCGCTTTCCAGAACGAGTTGGCGATATAGACGAAAGTAATCGTCGACAGCACCAGGATGGCGGCCTCGATCGGGGTAAGGCCATCGCCGCTCAAGACATGTGACAGCATCACAGCGCAGCCGCAGGCCGTCGCGGCGACCAGCACAATGTAAAACATCCGACGTAGCCACAAGCGGGCCAGTAAGCGTTCCAACCACATGACACGATCTCCAATAGCTCGATAGAACTTACGTTTTGGCTTATTCAAGGCTTCCAAAGCACGGTCCAAGTCTCGGTTAGCACTTCTTCTCGCAAGCGGAGAAAACAGCGCAGATCTGAAGACTGATCGCCATCCGGAAAAAAATCGAAGAATGCGCGCCACCCACCCGTGTACACGTTTTTTTGTGCAACTGGTTGACTGATTGACCCACTCGAAACGTTAACGACCGCTTCGACTGGTTGGAGTTCCTCCAACATCGGCAACTGGCCGTGATTGAACTCGACCACGAATAATCTGGCGCCCGGCGGTGGCTTCATCTGATGCGCGCCTAGGCGCAGCGCGGTGCCCACACGGGTAGACTCGACGCGCCCTGCGGGCGGCCAGCGCGGGTCATCGAGAAACGCCGTCACCACATAGGCATAATCCAGTGCCGCTCCAGTTCTCACCGGCTGGTCGGACACCCAATAACTCACGATGTTGTCATTGATCTCAAGATCGGTGGGAATTTCCACCAGTTCGACGCGGCCCTCGCCCCAATCGCCCAAAGGCTGCACCCAAAGACTCGGGCGTTGTTGATAATGGGCTTGCAGATCCTGGTAACTAGAGAACTCGCGATCACGCTGTAACAAACCGAAGCCGCGCGGGCTGTAGCCCTGGAACGAGGTAGTCGTCACTTCCGTACGATTCAGCAAGGGTCGCCACAGCCATTCACCGCTCTGGTTATGGATGAGCAATCCGTCGGAATCATGTACCTCGGGGCGGAAATCATCGACTGGCCGGGTGTGGGTTTCGCCGAAGTAAAACATGCTGGTGAGCGGAGCGATGCCGAGCCGGGCGATGTCGCGGCGCACGAACAAGCGAGCGCTCACTTCCACTTCGGCCGCGGTGCGTGGACGCACGATGAAGCGATAAGCACCGGTAACATGGGGGCTGTCGAGCAAGGCGTAGAGGGTGATGGACGCCGAATCCGACGCCGGTTTTTCGATCCAGAATTCCTTGAACAGCGGGAATTCCTCGGAGCCGATCAGGGCGGTATCGACCGCCAACCCGCGTACGGAAGCGCCGTACCATTGGCCGCGGCCTATCAAGCGAAAATAACTGGCGCCCAGGAAATTGATGAACTCCGTTGCGTGCGGAGGGGTTTGAATCGGAAAATGGATGCGAAACCCGGCAAAGCCCAGCCCTTGGAGGCCAAGTGTTCGCGGGTCAAGATCACCGAAATCGAATAAATCGGGATCATAGTCAAGCGGCGATGAGCGGCCATCGACCACGGTGTTGATGGCGACCGCATAATCGTAATAAAACCCCGGATGCAACAACTGCAACTCGAACAAGCCATCGCCTTTCCACAGCGCTCGCTTCGATTTGAAGCGGATATTTTGGAACTGATCGTAACTAATATCGCGCCATGCTTTCGCGATCGTGCCGCGCACATCTGCAAAGGGCGACCGCGCCAAACGCTGCGCGGCAGCCACTACCGTATCGAAGCTGAACGGCGATGGATCGGCAACCGCCAATCGCGAAGCTCCCGTTCCCCACCCCAGGAACGGAATCACCGTGGCTTTAAGAAACTGCCTGCGCGCCAGTACACACGGCTTACCGGAGGTCATAGCGATCCATTATGGCTACCTGATTGCAAAAGATGTCGATTTGGAATTTTTCAACATTTTATTGTTGCATCGCAATATTGCAAGTATTGCATACCGCTACAGCGCTTAAAATTACGATATTGTAATAATATCTTGCGATTATTTTTATTATTAACAAAGTATTAAAAATATAACTGATTGTCATCACGGCTTTCTCGAAAACGATAATCCTACGGATCCGAGCATGATTTAGGCCAGTACTAAAAAAATGTGATTTTGCAATATAAAAATGGCATCCACCTTGCAAAAAATTCATGCATTACGGTGAAGGCATTTCGGGCGATTTTGCGCATCCCAAGGAGGCGTGCCATGTCAGGTCGCGGTTTATTGTTCGGCGTTGGACTCATAGCATTCGGGCTTGCCGCGCATGATGCGCTAGCCGAGGATTGCATGTCCTATGATCAAATGAAGGCGAAGCTCAGCCGCCGCTACGGCGAGCAATTGGTATTCAGCGGCTTCGCGGACAGCGACACCAACAAAGCCAGCAATGCCATATTTGAGTTTTGGGCCAATCCGAGCCAGGGCAACTGGAGCCTGATCGTACAAAAACTGATGCAGTTTCAGTACGAAAATGTAAAACTAACAAAGAATTGCGCTTTCATCGTCAACACCGGGAAACAGCATCAGGTGGTCGAAGCCATGCGTTATACCGACGGCGCGGCCGCACCCAAGGATGAACCTCCACTACTGCCGGCCAATGATTACGATTACAATTGCACTCCGCGCAACCAACATGCCCAAGTGTTGAAAGAAAAGCATCACGAAGTCCCGGTCGTGCAAGCGCTGACCGCAGATGAGGAAATTCTGGAAATTTTCGGCAGCGACAATAGTTGGACGATCACCAACGCCCGAATTCGCGAAGTCCGCCATTCACTGACTGGCGCTCCGTTGACGGATGCCAAAACCGGGCAAGAAATCCACGAATTTTGCTCAACGCCCGCCTATTCCGGCAAAACCTGGGGACTGTTTCCCGCCACCCAAGACAACATCTGATCGCTGCAGCGTTGCGAGCGAGCGCTCGCTCGCTAGCGCGCAACGCTTTCACTTCGTTTTGTGTCCATTTCCGTAATACCCGTTCCCTGATTTCGCGCCCAACACCTAAGACAGCGTCGGGTCCATCAGCGTGAACGCCGCGAAATTTCGTCCACTTCCGACATCTCTTCGTGCTGAGCTTGGCGCTATAATAAGATCAATATCTTTTTGATAAGCCCTTCCGACGCTGGCTACCCATTCGTATCAGATGAAAGCAGGAGATGACTCCGCAAAACAGTCCAGCAAGCCCAGTATTTTGCCCTTACCCCGGCGGCGGCGCTGGCTGCGGTTTCTGTTGTTACTCGTTGGCCCACTGATAATCACCTTGTTCGGCGCTTATGTTTATGTGCTTTCAGGGCGCTTCGTCAGCACTGAAAACGCCTATGTCAAAGCCGATAAGATCGCGATCACCATGGCGATCAATGGCCGGGTGGCGAAAGTCCTGGTGCACGAGAATGATGCCGTCAAAGCAGGCCAGGTGCTGTTTGAACTCGATACCAAACCTTATCGCATCGCGTTTGCGCGCGCCGACGCGCAGCTCGGCGTAGTGGCGCTGGAAATCGAGTCCTACCGCACCGCGTATCGCCAGCAACTGGCCGAGTTACAAATCGCCAAGGACAATCTCGCGTTCGCCGAGCGTGAGTTCCAACGTCAAGAAAAATTGTCGCAGACCGGCTTGATTGCCCAAGCCAAGTATGACGAAGCACGGCATCAATTACGCCAAGCCCAGCAAAAGATCGCCGCCATCCAGGAAGACATCACCCATGCGCTGACCAACCTGGGTGGTAACCCCGACCTCCCGACCACCGAGCACCCGCGCTATCGCCAGGCGCTGGCGGAGCGTGATCAAGCGCAATTCGACATCGACCGCAGCACCATGCGCTCCCCCGCCGACGGCGTCGTCAGCAATATCGACCTCGAGGCCGGCGAGTATGTGCAGGCGGGGCGTCCCATCTTCAGCGTCGTGACCAACGCCGTTTGGATAACCGCGAATCTCAAGGAAACCGACCTCACCCATGTCGCACCTGGGCAAAAAGCGACAGTGCGCGCCGACGCCTACCCGGATCAGCAATGGTCGGCAGTCATCGCAAGCATCAGCCCAGCGACTGGTGCGGAATTTGCGCTATTGCCGCCCCAAAACGCGAGCGGTAACTGGGTCAAAGTGGTCCAGCGCATCCCCGTGCGTCTGGTCCTGGAAAATCCAGGCGACAATGCGTTATTACGCGCCGGCATGAGTGTCCACGTCGAAATCGACACTGGCTATCACCGCCCGCTGCCGGAGATTGTCCAGACCGCACTCGCTTGGCTGCGCATCGGCAACGAAACCGCTAACGCTTCCAGCGCACCAGCAGCACCAACGGCACCACCAGCACCGACGTCCAAGTGAACAGATAAAAAGCATTGATATAGCCGATCATGGTCGCCTGTCGCGTGATCTCGCCGCTCAGCGCCGCCAGCCCAGCGGCGCTGTCCATGGCCCAACTACCAGCAATGTTGTCGAACAGAAAATTTTCATTGAACGGCGAGACATGCTCGGTCATTTGTGCGTAATTCATCTTGCCCGTATGCAACATGAGCGCGACGCTGAGCGAGATGTGTACACTGCTGCCGATATTGCGCAGCAAATGGAACACCGCCGTACCCTCGGGGATTTGTCGTGATTCCAGGGTCGAAAACGCCACCAACGACACCGGCACCCATACGACACCGACTCCCAAGCCTTGCAAGCCGGTAGCCCATGCCACGCCGGCCATGGTCATGTTGATGTCGAAATGCGCCATTTGCGAACCTGCGATAGCCTGCAATAGAAAGCCAACGGCAATCAGGGCGCGCGGATCGACTCTGCGGCTCAAAAAAGCGAGCAAGCCGAAACCGATCAAAGTGCCGAAACCACGCGTCGCCAGCAATAAGCCTACGATCGTATCGGGATAACCCCGCAGATTCTGTAACAACGCCGGTAATAACGTCATGGGCGTGAAATTCAACATCCCGAACATGGTGACGATAATGATACCCACGGCGTAATTACGGTCGCGCAGCAAAGACGGGCTCAGAAACGGGCGCGCTGCCGTCAGGCTTTGTACGATGAAGACCCACAGACTTGCCAGCGCCAGCCCAGCATAGCTGAGGATTTCAGTCGACGTGAACCAGTCTTCGCGTTCGCCGCGGTCCAGCATCAACTGCAAGCTGGTGACCGCCAGCGACAGCGCGAGAAATCCCGTCCAATCTAACCGCACCGCGAGCGGGCGTTCGCGGTCGAAGATGAAAACCCATACCCCCGCCAGCGACAGCAAGGCGAACGGGATGATCATGAAGAATACCCAGCGCCAATTGAATGCATCGCTCAAATAGCCGCCGATCACCGCCCGATGATCGGCCCAGATCACGCCCATGCCGAAAATAGCGGTGACCGCGCCGTGCTGGCGCTTGGGGTAAATGTCTAGCACGATAGCCTGGCACACCGGCACCAATGGCGCGCCGCAGCCCTGGGCGACGCGGTACAGCACGAGTTCATTGAGCGACATCGCCAGGCCACACAGCAGGGATGCGATGGTGAACCCGATGATGGCGCCGATGATCAAGCGCCGCCGAACCGCCCGGTCAGCCAGCCCGCCGATCGGCGTCGCCACCGCGGTGGCGACGATGTTGAAAGTCACTACCCAAGCGATTTGATCAGAGGTAGCGCCGAGCGCGCCCTGCATCTGCGGCAACGCGACGTTGGCGAGCGTCACCGTCATCGCATATAGCAGGCTGACCAAGGTCAGCGTTATCAAAATCAACGTACGGCGCCGGGCGACGCCAGGCGCTTCGACGGCGCCGACCTCAGCGGCTTCGCTCATCGCGCTCAAAACTGCATAGCATCGAATCGGGCAAGCACATCATCGACACTTTGCACTTCCGCCAACCAGCGCAGCGCCTTGAGGCTGGCCTCGTGCGCCTCGCGCGATCCGCTCGAACACGCATCATGGGCGACGGTGACCGCATAGCCAAGATCGGTGGCGTGGCGCACGGTGCTTTCCACCACATAAGTCGTCGATACGCCGGCCACCACGAGAGTTCGTGGCTGGAGGGCGTGCAGGATCAGTTCCAAAGAAGAAGCATGGAATGGGTTATTGCGGATGTGGGTGACAACAGGCTCCTCGGCCGTTGGTTCCAAACCGGCGTAGAAGGCCGCACCCCAGCTGCCTTCTGCCCATGCGCCCAGTTCGATCCATTGCCGAAACAGAGGAGTGTTGGGTATTACGTCGCGATAATCCGGATTTACCGCCAGCCGCACGTGGATGACAGGTGCCCCAGCCGCGCGCGCACCGCGCAACAATCGCCCCGCGTTGGCCAGGGTCGCAGCCCGCCATTCCTCGGCGCCAGCGGCGATGCCAATCTTGATTTTACCGTCGGGGTGACAATTTTCGTTTTGATAATGCAGAGCCAACAATGCCGCGGCGCTCGCTACACGAGCCATAAGCCTTCTCTCCCGCTACCCGCTGAATGTATCCATTGTACGCGGGAATGAGCAGGGTAAGCGCCTCCATCGGGCGCCGCTCGGCGTTATCGTAAACCGCTATCGGTCAAAACGACTGGTTCAATATGGGCGGCAACGCACCAATTTGATGCCTTGATAGTCGATGTCGGCGCAAATCTGCGAGCGCTTGTACAAGCTTTGCAGGCAATTCACGAGATAAATGAAATCGGCATCGTTCAATACCACGCGCGCCGCTTTCTTGCCGAGTGTCGCCACCCGGGCTATGTACGCATCGACATCAGCCAAGATCTGCTGGCCGCGCGGAGGAATCAAGCTTTTCTGTTGCACAGTGAGTTCGAGTTGCATGGCGTTTAGTCTCAAAACAGTTGCCCTGCAATTTTTTAAGCATACTTCGCGCCAACTCAGGCACGGGCTGACGGATTTCGCTTCCGCGTCCCAGCACGTGCAGCTCGAGCACCCGCCGCTGGCGGCGCCGTCGCTTGCCCCAACGGCCAAAGCCGGGCCGCCTCGCCGATCACAAACGCCTTGAACGCCTCGGCAATGGGCGATAAGCGTTTACCGCGCCGATGTACGATATACCAATGGCGCATGATCGGAAACGCTTCGCAGTCGATTACCGCTACCCGCTGCAACGCCAGCTCCAGTTCTAAGGTATGGACCGATACGATGCCCAGTCCCAAACCCGCGGCGACCGCTTGTTTGATCGCCTCGTTGCTCGCCATCTCCATGCTCGCTTTGAGCGTCACGCCATGCTCGGCGAAAAATCGCTCCATCGCGCTACGCGTACCGGACCCGACTTCGCGCACCACAAAGGAGTTTTGCATCAACTCCGCCAAGGGCACTGGTGTGCGCTTTGTCAGCGCATCGCCGGGTTGGGCGATCACCACCAGTGGGTTATCCATGAACCGGTCGCTCACCAGGTCCATCTCCTCCGGCGGCTTGCCCATGATGACGACGTCGGCTTCGTTATTCTCGAGGCGATCCAACAATCCTTTGCGATTGGCGATGTCGAGGTTAAAGGTAATCTGCGCGTGGCGCTGGCAGAATTCCGCCAATAGTTTGGTGACGAAGTGATTAGCCGTGCCGGGTACCGACAAGCGCAGCGTGCCGCGCTGAACCCCGCGCAACTGATCGAATACCTCGGCGATCTCTTCGATCTGCTGGGAAATGCCACGGCTGTACCGCACCATTTCACGCCCAGCCTCGGTAAGAAATATTTTTTTGCCGATCTGCTCAAACAGCGGCAATCCCAGCGTGTCCTCCAATTGTCTAACTTGCATCGAAACCGCTGGCTGCGTGAGGAACAATTCCGCGGCGGCGCGGGTAAAACTGAGGTGGCGCGCAACCGATTGGAACACCTTCAGCTGGCGCATCGTGATGTTCATTACAAATGACTCCTGGTATAAGATTTTTCTTATTTATAATATAAGAATAATTTAATTTTAATTATTCTTTAATGAGCTACATTAAGCGCTCAATACAATAACCAAAACGTATTGAAATTACACCTAGTCCACCCGCATCCGGAGCAATCGCATGGCCGAGGCACTGAAAGGCAAAGAGCGCTACAAATCCGGCGTCATTCCCTATAAGAAAATGGGTTATTGGGACGCCGACTATCAGCCCAAGGATACCGACGTCATCGCGCTATTCCGCATCACGCCGCAACCAGGCGTCGATGCCGAGGAAGCGGCGGCGGCGGTAGCCGGCGAATCCTCGACCGCCACTTGGACCGTGGTCTGGACCGACCGGCTGACGGCTTGCGAAATGTACCGGGCCAAAGCCTATCGCGTCGATCCGGTGCCGGGCAATCCCGAACAAGTCTTTGCTTATATCGCCTATGACCTCGATTTATTCGAGGGCGGCTCGATCACCAATCTCACCGCCTCGATCATCGGCAATGTATTCGGCTTCAAGGCGGTGAAAGCGCTACGCCTCGAAGACATGCGCCTGCCGGTCGCTTACGTGAAAACCTTCGACGGCCCGCCCACCGGCATCGTGGTGGAGCGCGAGCGCCTGGACAAATTCGGCAGGCCGCTGCTGGGCGCCACGGTCAAACCCAAGCTCGGCCTGTCGGGCCGCAACTATGGCCGGGTGGTTTACGAAGCGCTGAAAGGCGGCCTGGATTTCACCAAAGACGACGAAAACATCAATTCCCAGCCCTTCATGCACTGGCGCGATCGGTTTCTGTATTGCATGGAAGCGGTCAACCGCGCGGGCGCCGCCAGCGGTGAGATCAAAGGCCATTATCTGAACGTCACCGCCGGCACCATGGAAGACATGTACGAACGCGCCGAGTTCGCCAAGGAACTTGGTTCGGTCATCGTCATGATCGATCTGGTGATCGGATATACCGCGATCCAATCAATGGCGAAATGGGCGCGCCGCAATGACATGATCCTGCATCTGCATCGCGCCGGCCACAGCACCTACACGCGCCAGAAGAATCATGGCGTGAGCTTTCGCGTCATCTCCAAATGGATGCGGCTGGCGGGCGTCGATCACATCCACGCCGGCACCGTGGTCGGCAAACTCGAAGGCGACCCGAATTCGGTGCAAGGTTTCTACAACATCTTGCGCGAACCCAAGAACACCGTCGATTTGCAACGCGGGATTTTCTTCGATCAGGATTGGGCGGGCTTGCGCAAAGTGATGCCGGTCGCCTCCGGCGGCATTCACCCCGGGCAGATGCACCAACTGCTCACTTACCTCGGCGAAGACGTGGTGTTGCAGTTCGGCGGTGGCACCATCGGCCATCCCATGGGCATCCAGGCCGGCGCGCAGGCCAACCGGGTGGCACTCGAAGCGATGGTGTTGGCGCGCAATGAAGGCCGTGATATCTGGAATGAAGGCCCGCAAATCCTAAACGACGCGGCCAGGTGGTGCAAACCCCTGCAAGCCGCGCTGGAAGTCTGGAAAGACATCACCTTCAACTACGAATCCACCGATACCCCGGACTTCGTGCCGGTCGCCACCCCCGCCTGACGCCGGAGATCATCGCGATGCGCCTCACCCAAGGACAGTTTTCGTTTCTACCCGATCTGAGCGACGAGCAGATCACCCAACGATCAAATGCGCTGAGCAGCAATTGGGCCGTGAATGTCGAATACACCGACGACCCGCACGCACACCCAACACCTACTGGGAAATGTGGGGCCAACCCATGTTCGATCTGCGCGACCCGGCGGGATTTTGATGGAGATCAACGACTGCCGTAAAACCTATCCGAATCACTATGTGCGCGTCACCGCCTTCGATTCCACCCAGGGGTTGGGAAACCCGCGCATATCGTTCATCGCCAACCGCCCCGCGCACGAACCGGGTTTCCGGCTGGTGCGCGAGGAACGAAGGGCGCGCGGTGCGCTATAGCGTCAGGCTACGCGGTAAGCGCCAAACCCGAAGGCAGCCGCTATTGAATCGTCCATCATGGATACCGTCGCCGCTCCCGAACTCGCCGACCTCGACGCCGAACTGCAACAGTCACGGGTGCAGGACATCGCCGATCAGCTCGACCGCGAGCTGATCGGCCTCGTTCCGGTCAAGACCCGTATCCGCGAGACCGCGGCGCTTTTGCTCATCGACCGTTTGCGCAAGAAGCTGGAGCCTACGCCGCCGACACGCCGACGCTGCACATGAGCTTCACCGACGGCCCTGGCACCGGCTTAACCACGGTCGCCAGACGGATGGCGGAAATCCACCATCAGCTGGGCTATGTGCGCAGCGGTCACCTGGTCGCCGTCACCCGTGACGATCTGGTCGGCCAGTACATCGGCCATACCGCGCCGAAGACCAAGGAAGTCATCAAAAAAGCGATGGGCGGCGTGTTGTTCATCGATGAAGCCTATTATCTGTACCGCCCCGAAAACGAGCGCGACTACGGCCAGGAATCCATCGAAATCCTGCTCCAGGTGATGGAGAATCATCGCGATGATCTGGTGGTGATCCTGGCCGGCTACAAGGATCGCATGGACAAGTTCTTTGAGCAATCCGGGCATGCGCTCACGTATCGCCCATCATATCGACTTCCCCGACTACAGCCGGCGGAACTGCTCGCCATCGCCGAGCTCATGCTGGCAACGCAAAACTACCGCTTGGATGAGACTGCCGAGCCGGTGTTCGCCGACTATATCCGCCGGCGCATGACGCTTCCCCATTTCGCCAATGCCCGCTCGATCCGCAACGCCCTCGACCGGGCGCGCTTGAGACAAGCCAATCGCCTGTTCGCACGCGGCGGCAAGCTCGATAAAATGGCGCTCATGACCCTGGAACCCGAAGATATTCTGGCGAGCCGTATTTTCAAGGAAACGGAAGGTCTGGCCGCGCCCCAACCCCATTGATCATTCAAGGTCACGCCATGCCCGATTATCGCATCGCCCCGTCGATCCTATGCAGGCCGATTTCGCCCGCCTGGGCGAGGAGACCCCGCGCCGTGCTGGCGGCGGGGGCGGACATGGTGCATTTCGACGTGATGGACAACCATTACGTCCCCAACCTCACCATCGGCCCGCTGGTGTGCGAGGCGCTGCGCAAGCACGGCATCGGCGCCCATCGACGTGCACTTGGTCAGGCGGAAGCCGATTGGTCGCATCGTGCCGGATTTCGCCAAGGCGGAAGCGACTTGCATCACCTTCCATCCGGAAGCCTCCGAGCACATCGACCGCACCCGCAATTGGTGCGTGACCAGGAGTTGCAAATCGGGCCTGGTATTCAATCCAGCTACGCCCTTGTCCTACCTCGACTACGTGATGGACAAGATCGACATGATCTTGATCATGTCGGTGAACCCGGTTTCGGCGGCCAAGCTTTTCATCACGCCGCGCTCGCCAAGCTCCGAAGCGCGCGCGCGTATCACGCCTGCGGCCGCGATATTCGCCTGGAAGTCGATGGCGGGGTGAAAATCGACAATATCCGCACCATCGCCGAAGCCGGGGCCGACGCGCTTTCGTCGCCGGCTCGGCGAACCTCAACGCACCCGACTACCAAACCGCCATCGCCAACATGCGCGCCGAGCTCGCCCAGGTATCGCGCTGAAGCTATGGATTTGGCGTGGCGCGCGCCGTGAACTCACGCGCCGCGGCTTCCAGGGTAAGAAATTGCGCGCCGTGCGCGCCGAGTTGGTTGATCAGGCGCTCCAGCATCAACATACGGTGTCCGCGCCCGATCACGAATGGATGGCAGGTGTAGGTCATGACGCCCCACTCCTGGATCTGGGTCATGTACAGGAAATCGTCGAACCAATTCTGCAACACGTCCTGGGCGTTCATCAGCCCCGGTAGAATGGCGGTCGGCGTGCGCACGAACTCGAAGTGCGGGTAATCGTCCAGGCTCCAGCTGATCGGCATCTCCAGCAAGCGCGTCTCTGTTCCGAAACGCATCGGCTGGTCCAGTTCGATGACATCACCGCTGCGCGCCCGATAAGGCGAATAGTCGTGCCCCATCATGCTGCTGTCATACACGAAACCGTGCTTCAACAGCAACTCCACGGTATACGGGCTGAGATCCCAGGCCGGCGAGCGATAGCCGCGCGCGGGTTTACCACAGAGTCGCAGGATCGCATCGTTGCCGCGCAGCAACCCCTGCTCCTCTTGCTCACGGCTAAGGCTCGCCGGCGGCACATGGGTCCAGCCGTGATGGCCGATTTCATGGCCGTGTTCGGCAATTCGGCGGCAAATGTCCGGGTAGGTGCCGATCACCACGCCGGGAATGAACCAGGTGCTGGGCAAGCGGTATTTCTCCAGCAAGCCCAGCACGCGCTCGGCGCCGATTGCGCCAAACTCGCCGCGCGAAATCGGCGTCGGCGTGGTCATGCCGCGCGCGATCCAGCCCGACATCGCATCGAAATCGAAACTCAGGCAGACGATATGGCGCGCCATCCTTCAGTCTCCTATCGCATCGGCGCCTTCAGCCGTACACCCGCTCCCATCTTGCCTCATGGCTATGGTAGGTTGTGCGGCGCGGCGGGTTGAACTCGCGTATCGCCCTGATTGGCTTGGCTTGCAGGAAGGTTTCTCGCAAGCGCGGCGTATGCTCCAGCGACCAAGCCAAGCGCTCGATGACGCCGACGCAGAGCGCATTCTCCTGGCGGCACCGCGCCTGCTCGCCACAAGCTCGATAAAAAGCCGCCGCCGCCGCGCGCAAACGCCACTCCGCCAACGGTGCGTCGGCGCCGGCAAGCACCTCCAACCCGCGCGCCAAATCGCGCTCGGCGGCATTCCAATCGCACTCGGCCACGGCGACTTCGACCAAGGTAGCGTAAGCCAATGCCCGATAAGTGCGTTCGCCCGGCTGCCCGGCCAAGCGTTCCAGCTCCAACGCGGCGCGGCGCGCTTGCGCGAAATCGCCACGCAGCAGCCAATAACGGCTCAGGCCGTGATACAAGGGCAAGTGCACCACCCAATCCATCAGGATACGTTCCTGCGCCAGGCGCTGCGCCACTCTATCGAAGGCGGCAAAAGCACCGACCAAGTCGCCGCCGCCCAACTGTGCGAGTCCGAGCAACACGGGCGCCAGGATGAGCCCGTAATCCAATTGCGCCTCCTCGGCTTGGCGCAGGCTCTGTTCGGTCAGGCGGCGCGCTTCATCGAAATCGAAGGCTTGCTCGTGCAACCAGGCGCGCTCTAGGCGAAACAGCAATGTCCAGAAGCAATGGCTATTGCGCTCGGCCAGCGCACTGCCATCGTCGAGCAAGCGCCGCGCTTCGCCCCACTCGCCGGCGTGCAACAGCGCCCAAACACCATAATAATGGCCCAGCAGATAGTCGGCGGCATTGCCAAGCGCGCGCGCGGTCTGCCGGCCTTCTTCGGTGCTACGCCATGCGCCGCGATAATCGGATTGCAAAGCCTGGAAGTAGCCATGCCGGCACACCATCTGACCGAACTGCTCGCGGTTGCCGCTGGCGCGGGCGGCATCGACCGCCGCGGCGCACGCCGCTGCGTCGGCGGCGCTCCATCCCTGCCATAACAAACGCCAGTAGGAAGACCAGCCTTGTGTATGCACGCGTAGGGCGCGCTCGGTGCTGTGCTGGCTCAGGACATCGATGCGTTCCACGGTTCGCAGGCAGCGTTCGCGCCCCAACCAGGATTCGACCGACGCTTGATACAAGGCGGCCTTGACCGCATCCTGATAACGCCCTTCCTGCTCGGCACACTGTGCAAGCTCGGCGAAGTCGGCGGCGGCGCCCGCCATGTCCGCCATTGCGCTGCGCGCCAAGGCGCGCTGCTCCAACAACGCCGGCAATACCTCGCGGCGCTCGACGAGCGGCAAGCGGGTGGCGATGGCGTGCGCGCGATCGAGGTGAGCGCACGCCTCGCGGTAAGCGTAACGCTGGCTATCGTTGACCGCCGCCTGGCGTAGATAAAACACCGTGCGCGGATAATCGTGGCCCTGCTCGAAATGGCCTGGCGAGTTCGGCCGCGATCACATGAGCGCGTGCGCTATGGGCGGCCTCGGCATGTTCGCCCATGCGCCGGTGGAGTTGCGCGCGATACGTTATCCCCAAACCCTGGTACAGCACATCGTGGTAGAGCACATGGATGAAGGCGAAGCGCTCGGTAGACGCGCGATTGGTCGTTTCATCCAGGCCAAGGGCGCGCAAAAAACTGCCTTGCCGCGCCAATCGCCTGCAGCAGGCCTCGACCACGATGACCTCATCATCCAACATGGCGGCGACCGCCGCCGCCGCGAATTCCATACCCGCCACGCTGGCCGCCGCCAGTATCCGCCGCTCCTCGGGCCGCAATTGGTCTATTTGCTTTTCGATCAACTGGCGCAGGCTCTCCGGCACACCGATGTCGGCTTCGCCAAACTCCGTGTCCAAGCGCCAATGGCCGGATCGCTCGCACAACAGCGCGCGCGCGAGCAACAGATCGATCATATTCACCATGAACAGCGGATTACCGTCGCTGCGGCGATGCACCGCTGGCGCCAGCGTCGGGGGGAAGCGGTGGTCGGGAAAGCGCGCGGCCAGATAATCCGCCACCGCTGCCGGGCTCAGCATGGGCAACGCCAATTCCGTGCATTGCCGATGCATGTGCAAATCCTGCTTTAGCTTTTTCAGCGGATGATCGCGCACGATCAATTCCACGGGCCGGCAGCTCACCAGCAACAGGAGGCGCGCCGATTCGCGCCGGCGGGCAAGATAAGACAGCAAATCGACGGTCGCCCTGTCGCTCCAGTGCAGATCTTCGAGGATCATCACCAGCGGCTGCTCGGCGGCACAGGCGGCGAGCAATTCCGCGAGTTCGCGCAACATGCGTTCCTGGGTCGCGCCCAATATGCTCTGCGCCAATGCTTCGCGTTCGCCCGCCTCGATCAGCCAGGGCATTTGCGCGAACCAGGTCGGCGCGAAGCAACGCAGCAAATCCACCCAACGCTTGCGGTCCGCGCCCCGGCACAGCCCACCCAGCGCATCGAATACGGGGGCGTAGGCTTCTTGCTCGCCATACGGCTCCACGCATTGGCCGCGCATCACGAACAGGTGAGGATGACGCACGGCGCGCGTCAGGAACGCATCGATCAGAGCGGTCTTGCCTATACCGGGTTCGCCGCTGACAAACAGCAATTGCCGCGCGCCGGCCAATGCTTGTTGTAACACGCCGTCCAGGCGGGCGAGCTCGGCCTCACGCCCGACCAGCGGCGCGGGCGCAGGCGTATCATGCGGTGCGCAGGCTTGCGCCAGTGCGGGGGCTTGGTGGGTACTGACCGCGGTGATGAACCGATATCCACGGCGATGCAAAGTCTCGACGTAACGCGGCGCTTGGGCGTCGTCGCCCAACGCGCGGCGCAAATCACGGACGCTCACTTTGAGCACGGTATCGCTCACGCACACGCGTGGCCACACCGCATCCAGGAGTTCATTCTTGCTGACCAGTCGCCCGGGATTTTCGGCCAGATAACGCAGTAGCGCGTAAGTCTTGGGCATCAACGGGACTTCCCCCGCCGCGCCGTGCAATGTTTGATTGGCGGTATCCAAGCGGTACGAATCGAACACTAGCTGCATGGGGGTAACGGCTCTGCTGCAATGTTTTGGGTCAATCTTATCCTTGCCGACCCGAACTCTACGGTTCCCGAGCCTTATTCAATACGCTCCATGGCTGCGCCTGGAAAGTAATTTTTACCAAACTTTAACCGTTCGCTTATGACTGGCGCCCAGGATTGCGCCACTCTTTAGTAACAAAATCAGTGGGATCTTCGCGAACTACACCATGCCGCCACCAGGACCTTCATTTGTCGAGGAAATACTCGTGCTGCCACTCGACCGCGCGTTCGTCGTCCAGTTCGGCGCGCCGGGGCGAGCGGATGTGCTCGCCGCCGGTCGCGCCGAGCATATCACTTCGGGGCGGGTCATCCATTTTCAATCCATCGAACAATTGCTCGCCTTCCTGCGCGACACCCTGGCTGGGCCGGATAGCGTGCAAACACCCTGAGCCGCCTGTCGGTGGCGGCAGTGTTAGGCGGTGGTAGAAATCGCGGTGTTTTCCAGCTTTCGCATTTCCTGGCGCCAGAATGTCGGTATGTCCTTGCGATGGCGGCGCATCACCAGATTCGCCACGATGCCGGTCCAGCCGGTCTGGTGGGAAGCGCCCAAACCCTGGCCGGTGTCGCCATGGAAATACTCGTAATACTGCAACAGATCGCGCCAGTGGGGGTCGCGCTGGAACGGGCTGTCGGCGGGAAACGCCGGGATCAGGCCGGTGGTTTTGTCGCGGCGGAAGATATCTACCAGACGTTCGGCGATCAGGCTGGCGATTTCCTTCAGATTCAATTCACGATTGCCGAGGCAGGGCACCGCGACCTTGAAATCCTTGCCGAGAAACCGATGATATTTTTCCAATGCCTGCACCAGGGTGTAGTTGGTCGGCATCCAGATCGGCCCGCGCCAATTGGAATTGCCGCCGAACAGGCCGGAGTTGGATTCGCCGGGCAGGTATTCGATCATCGCCGCGCCGACGCCGGGCAGATCGCCGAGGTCGCGTTGGGTGGCGTGGATGCGGCTCACGCTGCGGATGCCGTAGGCCCCAGGAACTCCGCCTCGCTCAATAGGCGCTTCAAGATGGCCGGTAGCAGGCTGCGATCGACCAGCGCCAGCAGGCGCTCGCCGCGATCATTGACGATGGTCGGACAGGCGCTCACGTAATGGCCGTCGTACATTCCATACCGGTGTTGCTTGAGCATGGCGAGGAAGCGCGGCACTTTGGCGAGCATGCGCTGATCGAGCACCTCGCAGGCGAACCAAGGGGATCAAGCCTACCCACGAATACACATGGATCCGATGGTTGCAGCCATCCGGTCCGGTCACGAAGTCTTTGAAAAACCCGCTCTCCTCGTCCCACAACGACTCATGGTTGTTGCCATGACCGGCGATGGCGTTGGCGATGGCCATGAATTGCAGATAGATTTGGATGGCGATGTCTTCGTAATCGTTGTCCTCGGTGGCGAGTTCCAGCGCCATCGCGGTGAGGTTCAGCGCGAACATCGCCATCCAGCCGGTGGCATCGGCCTGCTTTAGGCTGTAACCGGGCGGCAGGTTTGGAGCGTCGAACACCGAGATGTTGTCCAGCCCCAAGAAGCCGCCTTCGAACACATTATGGCCTTCACTGTCCTTACGGTTGATCCACCAGGTAATTCATCAAGAGCTTGTTGAATACCCGTTGCAAGAACTGTAGATCGGCCTTGCCGCGCTGCACGCCTCGGCGCGAAACACTTTCAGAGCGCCCATCGCGTGCACCGGCGGATTGATGCCGCCGAACGCCCATTCATAGGCGGGAAGCTGGCCGTTTGGGTGCAGATAGCGCTCGTTCACCATGAGTTCGATCTGGTCCTTGGCGAAATCGACATCGACCAGCGCCAGCGCCGCACAATGAAACGACAAGTCCCAGGCCGCGAACCACGGGTACTCCCAAGTGTCGGGCATGGAGATGATGTCGGCCGCTTTCAAGTGCCGCCAGTAGCGGTTACGCCCCTGCTTACGGTTTTCCGGCGGCGGCACCGCGTCGCCATCCAGCCAGCGCGCCACGTCGTAATGGAAAAACTGTTTGCTCCAGATCATGCCCGCCAGCGCCTGGCGCATGATGCGGTGATCCTCCGGCGTCGCCTCCGGCAGCAGTTCGTCGTAGAACACATTGGCCTCGGACTGGCGGCTGGAAAACACCACTTCGCGCTTGGCGAACGGCGCGGCCATGGGCTTGGCCGAAAGCGTCACGCCGATGGTGGTCGAATGGCCGGCCTCGACCACCAGCCGGTGGCAAGCGGCGAACTTGGTGCCGTGTTTGGCCGGATTCACCGCGTCCTGCTCGCCGTTCACCAGGAAGCGATGAAACGCATCTTTCACGTAGGGCGAGGGATTGGCCGCGCCCCACAAGCGCTCGGCGTTGCTGTCGTTTTCAGTGTACAAAGTCTGCGCCGAATGGCGGCCATAGCAGTAATAATCGCCCAGGGTCGGGTGCTCGGCCTTCACCGCCCAGCGCCCGTCCTTGGATGCGTCGATTTCGCGCAAGATGGGTTTCGCGCCGCCATCGCCCCAGGCCCAGGTATTGCGGAACCAGAGCTGCGGCAATACGAACAGCGCCGCGGTTTCCGGGCCGCGATTGCTGACCACGACGCGGACATGGATTTCCTCGGGGCCGGCCTTGGCGTACAGCACTTCCACATCCCAATAGCGGTTGTCCTGGAACACACCGGTGTCGAACAAATTGAACGGCGCTTGATCGCGGCCACGGCGGCGGTTTTCCTCGACCAGTCGCGCATACGGGTAGGCCGCCTGCGGATATTTGTACAGGTAACGCAGATAACTATGGCTGGGGGTGGCGTCCAGATAAAAGTAATACTCCTTCACATCCTCGCCATGATTGCCCTCGTTGCCGGTGAGGCCGAACGCGCGTTCTTTCAAGATCGGATCCTGCCCGTTCCACAGCGCCAGCGCAAAACACAAGCGTTGTTGCTCGTCGGAAATGCCGCCCAATCCGTCCTCGTTCCAGCGATAGGCGCGCGAACGGGCGTGGTCATGGCTCAGATATTCCCAAGCCTCGCCATAGGGGCTATAGTCTTCGCGCACCGTGCCCCAGGCGCGCTCGGCCAGATAAGGCCCCCACAAGCGCCAGTTCTCCACACCTTGGTGCTGGCGCTCCAGGCGCTGGCGTTCGCTATTGTCATTGCCATCGTTCATGTTTTATCCCCTCGTTGCGTTAAGCGGATTTGGCGAGCACCGCCTGCGGGTTCTTGCGGTGCGCGGCCTCGCGCTTGGCGCGCTCCAGGCGAAACCACGCCTCCAGCACGCAGGCCACCGACCAGGCTTGGGCCGGCGCGCCGCGCGGCGTATGCGGAGCGGCGCCATCGAAAATTTCGCTGATGGTGCCGAGGCCGGCGTCCAGCAAATGATCGCGTACCGGCTCCAGGCGCGCTTGCGCCGCGCCGGCGTCGCCGTGCACCCGGTATTCGGCGAGCGCGTAATGGCCGAGCAGCCAATTCCACACCGGCCCTTGATGGTACGCGCTGTCACGCTCCCACACGCCGCCGGTATAGTGGCCGCGAAACTCGGGGTGCTGGGAATCGAGCGAGCGCAGACCGTAGGAAGTGAGCAAGTAGCGTCCACACAGCCACACCACGATGGCCTGGTCTTCTTCATCCAGCGGGCTATGGGTCAAGCTGACCGCGAACAGTTGGTTGGGGCGTAGGGTGGTGTCATTGCCTTGGGGCCCGTCCACCACGTCGTAGAGCCCACCCTGGGGCATGACGAAGCGCTGGAAGCCGGCGCGGGTGTGGCGCGCCAATTCCCGGTAGCGGTCGTCGGATTTGCCCAGGCGAACGGCGAATTCGGCCATGATCTCCAGCGCGTTGTACCAGAGCGCGTTGATCTCGACCGGCTTGCCGCCGCGCGGCGTCACCACCCAATCGCCGATCTTGACGTCCATCCAGGTCAGTTGCACCCCGTCCTCGCCGGCGCGCAGCAAGCCGTCGCCCTCATCCAGCTTGATGCCGTAGCGCGTGCCTTTCACATGCCAGGCGATGATGTCTTCGAGCACCGGGAATACGTTTTTCAGCGCATCCACATCACCGGTCGCGTCCAGATAGGCGCGCCAGGCGTCGATGTACCAAAGCGCGGCGTCGGCGGTGTTGTATTCGGGCTTCTCGCCGGCCCCGGGAAAGACATTGGGCAACATGCCCTGATCGACGAAGCGCGCGAAGGTTTGCAGAATGCGCCGCGCGCTGTCGTAGCGGCCGGTGCTGAGGGTCAATCCCGGCAGGGTGATCATGGTATCGCGGCCCCAGTCCCCGAACCACGGATAACCGGCGATTACCGACTCGCCATTCGGCAACCCTGGCGCCGGGCGAGTGAACACGAAGCTATCGGCGGCCAACACCAATTGCTCGATCCAGTCCGGCGCGTCGAGGAGTTCGCGCATCTGCACCTTGGCGCGTTTCAACTGGCTCTCGTCGTGGGCGATGAAGCGGCGCATCGATTCTTCCAGATACGGCGAGGCATCCTCATGCAGGCTCGCGACCACACCCACCCATTCGCCGGGATAGAGGTCCAGCGTCGCATGGCCCACGCACAAGTGGTTGTCGCGGTCGGGCAGTCCGCGTTCGCGCTCGGCGGGTAAATCGAAATTCTCGATCCAGGCGTGGTCGCGCGCCAAGATGCCGCCGCGTACTTTGACACGCAGCGTGAACCAGTTGGGATGGATGACGCGCAATTGCTGGCTGTCGCCCTCAATCACCGGATTGAACTGCCAGGGCTGGGCGTTGCCGTGATGATCGCGCGCATTGACCAGAAACCGTACTCTGAGCTTGAGCGGTTTGTCCAGCGGCATCTTGCCCGGATCGAGGCGATAGGCAATATACGTGGTGTTCGCGCCTTGTTCCATCCAGATTCGCGCTTCCAAAGTCAATGCGCCGATCGCGAAGCGCCACACCGGCATGCGCCCGTGCAAATGAAACGACTCCAGATGGACATGGCCTTGCGGATCGATGGCGCCGCTGCCCCAGCGGTTGCTGAACAAGGGGATTTCCTGATCGTCGATGAGCAGCGTCGGATCGGCTTTGGCCAGCACCAGAAACCGCCCCAGCGGCGGCTGCACCGGCGCGATCAACAGGCCGTGGTAGCGCCGGGTCAGAGTGCCCGCAACAGTGCCCGCCGCGTAGCCGCCCAAGCCGTTCGCGAGCCACCACTCGCGGCGCTCGGCTTGTTCGAGGTCGCCGCAGATATCGCGGCCAAGACGCACAAAAGTCGGCAAAGTGACGTTCATGAACGGACTCCCGCTGGCGGCAAATGGGCGGCGACGCGCAGCGCCCAGGCGTAAATCGTGAGTGACGGATTGACCCGGCTCGAACGCGGCAGAATGCTGCCATCGACGACATAGAGATTGTCCATGCCGTGGACTTTGCCCAGGCCGTCCACCACCGAACGAGTGGGGTCGGCGCCCGTGACCAGCGTGCCGCAGGCATGGGCGGTGCCGGCCAGGGGTACGGACTTGGAGGGCGCGATGAAGCCCGCTCGCAACAGTGATTTTTGCAACGCCCGCACCAGTTGCCGGTGCTCGCTCGCCGCTGCCTTGGTGCGCAGCGGGTCATAGTCGAGTTGGGGCTTACCCATACCGTTGGCGGCGCGCACGCGGTTGCGCTCGTCGGAACCGTCCTCGGTCTGCAAAAACAAACCATAAGCGCGCTTCCCATGCCGCGGGCGAACCAGCGCGGCAAGAAGCTCGGAAATAATGTCGCCATCAACTCGCCGTCGAAGCCCAAGGGCTGCACGCTGCTGTGCGGGAAGCGCTCGTTGAGCAGCACCAGCGTCTTGCGCAGCAAATCGGTCTTGCGGCTCGGCGACAGCGCCAGCATCGCGGTATAGATATGGCGTTGAAGTAACTCCCGACCAGCCGATAACCCGGCAGGCGCTGCGCCAAACCCGTTGCCACCAGATAATCCTGGAGCAGACGCGGCGAGTGCAGCGCGCCCAGCGCGAGCAACACCCGCTTGGCGCGAAAAGCGTAGCGCCCGCCGCGGTCTCCACCCCGGTAATGCGCTCTGGTTGATGGTCGGCCCCGATCAGCCGCACCACCGGCTGGTTGGTCAGCACGGTAAGATTGGGGTCACGCCGCAGCGGTTCGAGCAGCGAGCGTTGGCTTTCCGCCTTATATCCCTTGGCCGAGGCGAAGGCGTCGAAATGCCTGGCCTCCAGTGGATCAGTAATGATTTCGGCGGCGAGTGCCAACGGCAAAGGTTCGGCCTTCCAGCCCGCGCCGTTGCGGGTGATACCCTTGACCAGGGCGCGCATATCCGGCTCGGGGTCGAACTCACGCACACCCCAGAGTTTTTCAGCCTCGTCGTAATACGGCGCAAGCTCCTGATAGCGGATCGGCCACGGCAGGCATTGATGGCCCGGATCGGCCTCGAATTCATGCGCCGCATAGCGCAGCACCGCGGCGCCGTACCATTTGGTCTTGCCTCCCAGGTTGAAGTATTCCTCCGGCACGAAGGTCGCGCCGTCCTTGTCTAGCCAGGGTTCTTTGCTCTTGAACACACCTTGGCGGATGACTTTGTCCACGTCCAGGGTGCTGCCGTCCAGCGGCAGTTCCGGCCCTTTCTCCAACAGCGCCACGCGCCAGCCACGTTTCACCAAGCCATGCGCCGCCGCCGCGCCGCCGGCGCCGGAGCCGATGACGATGGCGTCGTATTGGGTAGTCGTATCGTTCATGTCAGTACACCGCGGCAGGGGCGATGACGGCGGCGGTCGAGCCGCGCGTTTTCGCATGGGTGAGGGTGAACATGAATTCATGCACACCGCGCCGGGCGAGTTCTTCGGTCGCCAGATTTTCCAGCCCGAACAGGCCCATCTTCACATACATGGTTTGCGGCACCACGAATGGCCGCTCCGGGTCCTCGCCTGGCACAGCGCCATAGCTCCAGGTGTCGGCGCCGGTCAGGGCGATGCGCTGCGCATAGAGCCAGTTGACGACTTCCATGCCGGGACCAGGTTCGCCGCTCAGAAATGTGGCGTTGTCCTTGCCCCACAACCCACCCCAGCCGGTGTAAAACAGCACGGCGTCGCCTGGGCGGATCGCAAGTTTTTCCTTCTCCAGCGCGGCTTGCACGTCGGCCAGGGTGATCACATAACCTTTGTCCAGCCGTTCCACGCCTTTGAGGCCGGCGATATCGAGCAACACGCCGCGGGTGACGATAGGCGGCACGGTTTCCATGCCGAAGTGGTTCAGACCCCAGGATTCCACCACCTCGCGCGTGGTCCAGCCATTGTAGAAGCGGTCGCCGATCTGGATATGGCCGATGGAGTCGAGCTGGGTGCCGACCTGGAACGTACCGGCCTGGATCTCGGTGATCCAGTTGATTTCGTTCTTGCCCCAGCCCTTGCCCACCGCGTCGGGGCGGCGCAGATTGGTGCTGTGCGGGGAAACGTCCACGGTCTGGTGCCAGTATCGGCCCGGAAACTTGGGGGTATCCTCGTCCAGAATCCGGCCCAGATCGACGACCGTGCCGGTCTTCACCAGCGCGGTCGCCGCCTTGACGGCATCGGGTTTGATTTCATTCAAAGTGCCGAGTTGATCATCGGCGCCATAACGGCTCGGCCACCAGGGCTGTTCGCCGGCGGGCAACCCGTCCGTGTCGGCGCGCGAGTTAGCGTGGGTTATTACCGGCGGTATCAGCGCTAGCGCCAGAACCAAGGGTTGGAGGACCGCTTGCGGATGGAGCACTTTCATCTCAGCCACCCTTGTCGAAGCCAGGATATAGCGTCATGCCGCCATCGACGTAAAGCGTGGCGCCGGTGATGTAATCGGATGCATCCGACGACAGCCATACCGCGGCCTGGGCGATGTCTTGCACCTCGCCCACGCGGCCATAGGGAATGAGTTCCAAGAGCTTGGCCTCGGCCTCGGGCGTGCTCCAGGCCCCGGTATTGATCGGGGTCTTGATCGCGCCCGGCGAGATCGCGTTCACGCGAATCCGGTAGCGCGCCAGTTCCTGCGCCAGGGTTTTCATCATCAGGCTCACACCCCCTTTGGACGCGGCGTAGTTGGCGTGGCCCGCCCACGGGATGACGTCGTGCACCGACGACATGCAGATGATCTTGCCGGCGGCGCGCGAGCGATCTGGACGCACGCCCTGGCGCACGAATATCCGCGCCGCTTCCCGTGCGCACAGGAACTGGCCGGTGAGGTTGACATCAATGACGAACTGCCAATCTTTCAACGTCATCTCGACCAGCGCCGCGTCGCGCTGCAAGCCCGCGTTATTCACCAGGATGTCGATGCCGCCATAAGCCGCCGCCATCCGCACGAACATCGCCTGTACCTGGTCTTCTCTGCTGACATCGGCCTGGATCGCCATGGCTTCGCCGCCGTCGGCTTTGATCTCAGAAACTACTTGTTCGGCTTTTTCCGGCCCCGCGACATAATTCACCACTACCCGCGCGCCGGCCTCGGCGAGCCCCTTCGCGACCGCTGCGCCGATGCCGGAATTGGCGCCCGTCACCAGCGCGCGCTGGCCGCGTAAGACTCGATCTGCTGCCATCGTGATATTCATGTTCATTGGCCTCGGTTGGCTAGGTTGAATCACTGCGGCCACTGAGGCAGCTTGCGGCTGATCAAATGATCGAGCGACAGCTTGCCGGGGCCGTGCAGCAGCGTGACCAGCAGCATGATCGCCCAGGCTTGATGGTCGATAGCGGTGAAGATGCTGATCGCTGGATAGCTCAACACCGCTACCAGATTGAACACGAACAGAATGCCGGCGCTGGCGCGCGAGAGCAGACCGAGCGCGAGCAGAATCGGCATCGACAGTTCGGTGGCCGTGCCCATGGCGGCGGCGGTTTCTGGCGCCAGCAACGGCACCTGGTATTCGTAAGTGAACAGCAGAATCGTCGAATCGAAATTGGCGATCTTGGTGAGGCCGGCTTTGAAAAACGATTGCGCGACCCACCAACGAACCACCAAGTCCGCGACTGGGGTGAGGTAAGTGAGCCCTCGATAAATACGGTTGATGCATTGCGCGAGCAGATCGATGCTGCCACGCTGGACGGGATCATCTTTCAACGCTACGGTGTGCGACAAGTTCATGGTGTCTCCTCGGCGATATCGGACTTAAGGCTTAGCGTCATTCGCTGAGCAAGCCATAGCAGAGGCCATGCCACACCAATAATTTAATTTAATATCAACTATATAAAATAATATTCCGAGAGAATTGAAGAGGAATTGCACACCCTACACCGCGACCGGCAACGGCGCCGCGATATGGCGAGGGTAGAGCACGCGTGGCCGATAACGCTCAGGGGCGCCGATCACAGCGGTATTGCATGCCACCGCAACAGCGGCGCCAAAATTCGATACCACCCTGATACTAGCGACCAGTTTCTGCTGCTGCATCCAACCCCCGCCGCTGTTGACGAACACGTAGGCCGCGCCATCATCGCTATTCTCACGTTGGGCGCCGACCACGATCGTGCCGCCTTGAATGACGACCGCATTGCCAAACGTATCGCCTGCTTCTTCGTCAGAGGCTTTCAATTCGACCGGGGGAGACCAGATCACGCCACTTCGAGTGAACACATAAGCGCAGCTTGGATTAGTGAGAATTTGGGTATCGTCCAAGGGCGCCCCGATGGCCGCAACATCGCCATCCAGGGCTATCGAGCTGCCAAAATCTCCAGCATCAGGCGGCAGAATCAGTTGCGCTTGCTCGGCCAGCGGCAGCGCCCGTGTGCGCGCCAGACGATCCCCCGGCTGGTTGGCCGAGCAACAAGCGCGGCTCAAGCAAAGCCAGATCGAGGCGGTGGAAGAGGTTTTAAGATCGTATCGGGAATCGCCCGAGGTAGCCGACAAAGCGGCGCCGGTGCGCGGTTGCTACCGCTACCTGGTCGATCGTCCGGGGCAATTCGACTACCAGAGCGCCATCGAAGCGGATTTACCGATCGGCTCGGCGAGGTTGAAAGCGCCCATCGGTATGTGATCCAGCACCGCTGGAAGCTTCCGGGCGCTTGGTGGAACAAGGAGGTCGCCGCCGACATGCTGGCGTTGCGCACCCGCCGCGCCAATGGCCAGTGGGAATGCTATTGGCCCCCCCCTCGAGCACCAGCCATGCTTCAGAGGTTCAACAGCCACTTCGCGCGCTTCGACGAGCGCCTGTTGCGACGCCTGCGGATACGTCATGCGACCGCGCGTCAACCGGCTGATCCAGTCGTCAATCGCCACTATTGCAAACTCTAGGGCTTGGGTCTTGATCGCAAGCTTCTGCATCCGCGAGCGCAAGGTACTGGGATGCAGCCCGAGCGTGGCCGCCGCCTCCTGCGGCCCCTCGATCATCCAGTTGGCCCCCTCCAACACCTTGAGGATGTAGCCCTGCTCGACCGCTTCCAGCGTCCCCACCGAGCGGCTCTTCGGCCACGCTCGTGCCCGTCAGCCGCATATCCAGCGCATCGTCGATCTCCACCACCGGCCTGTTGGCGAGAATCGCCGCCCGCTCGATCACGTTCTGTAGCTCCCGCACGCTGCCCGGCCAGCCGTAGCCAAGCAGCCGCGCTTGCGCCCGCGCCGAGAGCCCGCCCAGGGCTTTGCCGAGCTTGCGGTCGAGGTGGTTGAGAAAGTGCCGGGCGAGGACGGGGGATGTCTTCCTTGCGCTCTCTGAGCGGGGGGATGCGGATCGGGAACACGTTCAGGCGGTAGTAGAGGTCGGCGCGAAAGCCGTTGGCTTTGACCATCTCGGTGAGGTCGCGGTTGGTGGCGGCGATCACCCGCGCATCTACCCGAATCGGTTGGCTTCCCCCGACCCGTTCGAATTCTTGCTCTTGCAGCACGCGCAGGAGCTTGGCCTGGGCCGCGAGCGAGAGTTCCCCCACTTCGTCCAGAAACAGCGTGCCGCCGTCGGCCAGTTCAAAGCGCCCCTTGCGGCTGGTGGTGGCGCCGGTGAAAGCGCCTTTCTCATGGCCGAAGAGCTCCGATTCGATGAGTTCCGAGGGTAAGGCGGCGCAGTTCATCTTCACCAGGAGTTTGTCCTTGCGCGGACTCAAGCTGTGGATGGCGCGCGCGAGCAGTTCCTTGCCGGTGCCGGTCTCGCCGAGCAGCAGTACGGTGGTGTCCCCGCCAGCCACTTTTTGCAGGTTGGCGAACACCGCCGCATCGCCCCAGAGTGGCCGACGATGTTCTCGAAGCGCTGGTCTTCGCTCAGTTGTTGCTGCAGGTAGCGGTTTTCCTGGAGCAGTAGCCGCAGGCTTTGCTCAGCGCGGTGGCGCTCCTTGATGTCGCGCAGAATCACGGTGTAGAAGCGCTTGCCGCTCGCTTGCATCGGCGAGATCGTCCCTTCGATGGGAAATTCCTCGCCGTCGGCGCGCACCGCCGTCAGCCCTTCCGGCGCCCACAACTGGCCCTCGTGTTCGCGCCCCGCGCGCAGCCCTTCCAAGTGCCGCGCCAGCAGGCTGCGGAAGGATTTGGAGAGAAACCGGTCGAACGGCTGGCCCTGGCCCACCCCCGGCGCAGCGGAAGACTTTCTCGGCGGCGGCGTTAAAGAGTACGATGTGGTGCGCTTCGTCGAAGGTGATGACGGCGTCCAGCGCCGAGGCCAGGATGTTGGCGAGCCGCTCTTCGATTCCTTCAGCGCCCGCTCCGCCGCCTGGCGTTGCCGGTCGGCCTGCTGGCGCAATAGCTCCAGCCGTCGCCCGCGCCGCGAAGATCTGGAAAATCGAGAGGTCGCGGGACGCTATCGGCATGGCTTTAGTATGCACGATCGCCAAATGCCCCAGCACATTGCCTCGCGGATCCATCATCGGAATCGCCAGATAGCCCTGGGCGCCGATCTTGACCATCCAGTTGTCCTGGGGAAACAACGCGGACAAATTGTGCGGATAATGGCGGATCTCGCCCTTTAGCACCGCCTCGCACGGCGTACCGGCGAGGTTGAACTCGACGTTGTTGACGAAACCGCCCGGGTCCAGTGCGCGAGGATACGCACCCGGGTCTTGACATCGGTGAATTCGGCGGCAAAGCAGTAGTCCGCTTCCAACGCCTGGGCGAGGTTCTTGACCAGGGCCCGGAAAAATTCTTCGCCCGTCAACGCCGCCGTGCCTTCCACGATGGTCCGCAGCAGCCGCTCCTCCGTCTGGCGCTGGCCCAGGTCGTGCAAAATCAGCAGCAGATAGCGCGCTCGCCGCTGAAGTCCAGCACCGAGGCCGAGAGATCGACTGGCGAGGTTGCCACGCCGCCGAACAGCGCGTTGTTCAGCGCCCCGTGGCCGGCCTGCACAACGCGCTCGAAAAATGCCGCCAGCCGTTCGCGCTGGTTCGGAAAATGCGCTGATAGCGGCGCTGCCCGTAGCTCGTCTTGCCTACAGTGCAAGGCTTCGCAGGCCGCCGGATTGGCGTCGATGAGCAGATCGTTGTTGGGGTCGATTACCAAAATGGGGTCGCTCGAGCGCTCGAAGATCTTCCGAAACAGCGATTCGTCTTCCTCCGCCAGCGGCGCTACGGGCTTCAAGTGTTGTATTGTCTCGGTTGTCATCCCCGCCTCCTTGCGTTGTTTGGGGGTTATAGTTATGCGAGCGTTATACAAAAGTATACCATCCTCGTTGTTGTTTTTTTTCATTGCAGGGCAGGCCCGAGGCGCCGCTCGAAAGCGAAACCTCGGGCCCGCGCAGAACGCTTCGATCAGGCAGTGTAGGGCTTACGGATTACCCTGTCCGGAGAGGAACGTGAGCGTATATTTCAGCGGCGGCGAGTGAGGATTGCGCTCGAACAGCAATGTTTCGACGATGCTCTCACCGGGCTGCAGAACGCCATCGCGCAGGAACACGCGGCGGTAAGGTTCACCGGCGCTCGTGACCCCACTCCCATTCAGCAGCCGCGCTTGATTGGCGAGACCATGGACGACGACGACCAGATGAGTGTCCACGACCGTCGAACTGCTGTTCGTAATCCTGTAGACGTCCCGCTCCCGTTTGCCGCCATGGTCGGCATTGATCAGTTGCACCATGCGGCCGTCACTGCCACGGTCGGAGTCGATCAGCGCGATGTCCACTTGTTCGGTCACGTCCAGGAACTCGAGGCCCATGTCGCGTCGCGACAGTGCATCGTCGTTGTCCTGCGGACGGCCGCTGCCTGGCCGGCCGTCGATCGCGCCAAGCGCTGCGAGATCGGGACGGTAAACCGAGTACGTCACGTCACGCGCGTTTAGCGTGATCGTGTCCGTCGTGGAGTTCGGATCGAAGTGCACGAACGCAGGATCGTACAGGGCGTTCTCGATGAAGTCAGTGAGATCGTCCTCTTGGGTATTGCTCAAGCCCAGACCAGGAGCCGAGCCGGGTCCACGCGGATGGGTAAATCGCTCGGTAAGTGTCCCAGCTGCCGCGGCCTGCGCGTTCTGCGGCACACCGGCGTTGAAGTAACGCACCACGCCCTTCACGCTCGTGAACGAGCCACCATGGAAGAAGAACTTGGCGTCTTTGAGCTGGCGCAGCGTCAGCGTGCGGAACTTGAACGCGTCGTCGTCGTGGAACGTAATTTCGCGCCGACCTTCATCGAGGTGGTTGGGATCATTCCTCGCCGCACGATTCAGAGCCTGGAGCGGGTGGTCGTTCAGCCCGAGGTTGAAGAAGTTCTCTTCCACAAACTCGCCGACGCCCGCGACATCGGGGTCATTGGCCTGCTTGTTGAGCATCGGACCGCTGTGGCAGGAGAAGCAACCCGCCCCACCCGCCGTGGCCGGGGTGAAGAACAGCCTGGCTCCACGCCGCTGCGCGGGCGTCAGCGCGCGATTGTCCCCAGCCAGGAACCGATCCCAGGGCGTGTTTCGGGTAACGACCGTGCGCATGAAGGTGGCCGTCGCCCGCACCGTGGTGAGGACGTTGATGAGATTGTCACACCCACCCGCAGCAGGAGCAGACTCCGGAACGCATCCTGGCGCCGTGGCGGCCTCCGCGGGAAACGCGTCGCGGAAGAGCTTGCGATAGACAGGGATCTTCTCCAGCACGGCAGACTGGAAGCGCTTCGGGCCGTGCAGAGGATCATCGTCTAGGAGCCGGTGTGCGTCGAGCAACAGCAGCGCGACGCTCTCTTGCGCTGGATGGTGGAATGGGTTGAGGGCGCCGAGCGTCGAGTCAGGCTCGCCTGCAAGCCCCCCGAACAACAGGCGGTTGTTGAAGGCCGCGCCGATAATGCTTAGCGGATTGCGCGCGACGCTGTCCAGCGCATCGAGTCGACCCGTTGCCAGCAGCTGAACTGCGGCCGGACGGGTGTCCTCAGTATCGCCGGGCAGAGGCCGCCGGCCTCGCGCCGGAGTGTTCACTTCGATCGTGCCGTCTGCGAGCTGGTAGACGTCCGTCAGCGTCGGCAGGGCATCCACCAGCGCATCGCCCGGGAAGAGCGGGGTCTGCCGCAGGATCGGCAGGTCCGGAAGCGGCCGGCGGCGCGCAACGAAGTTGCCCCTGGCGTCCGTATAGCCTCGCCCCTCCGCGCCTGTGGCGAAATTGAGGAGCGTGCCAGCCTTCGATGCCGCTTCACCGAGATGACAGGTTCCGCAGGACGCGCTTCCGCTGTGCGAGAGGATGCCGCCGAATTCCGGGATGATCCGGGTCGCTCGTGCTGGCTCATGAAATAGCAATTTCCCGAGATAGCGCTTGGCTTCGGTGGTCTGGAACTGCGGGTCAGGGTTTCCATCCGGAAGTTTCGGCTGCGGAATATCGGCATTGTCTGCTGGAACCATCAGCTTTTCGATGCCGCCTACCTGCCGGTCGATGAATTGGCGCACTTGGGCAGGGCTGTCGCTCTGCGCGGCGGCGCCTCCGCCGTAGAACACGGAAACGGCCAGAACGGCGGCTATCTTCTCCGGGAGTAGGTGCCGGTTTGGTTTATTCTTCATATTCATGTGCCTTCAGAGTTTAGGTGTGGATGCACAGAGAGCGCTGCTCAGGTTTTCGGAGTCAGCGGACTGCCCGGTGCAGGGCGTATGCCAAGGCACTAGTTTCTCGTCGGAATGCGCCATCTATTGCGGTAGTTGGCATACCGCAGTGAGCCCACAAGCCCTCGGCTTTCCTGGCTCAAACCACGAAAGTTCGTGGAGCCTGCGAAATAGCGTGGCGCCAAGGTCGCCCGCGTGTTGTCACGCGAGATGTGCTTGGCTCAACGGCGCTTCGAGAAGGGATATTGATAAGAAAACGGCGCGGCCAGCCCGCGCCGTCGGGCTTAAGTGGGTTCCTTACCCTCGGCTTCGGGCGGATAAG
>JAXMFZ010000025.1:0-57026 GCA_046347515.1 Gammaproteobacteria bacterium
CACCCCCGATGGCGCGGTGTTACGCTTCCGCGATCAGCGCTTCGTGCTGAGCGTGCAGCGCTGAATCGGTTTCACCCCTTGGCGCCCTTATCGAGCTTGAGCGACGCCGAGTTGATGCAATAGCGCAAGCCGGTCGGTTCGGGGCCATCCTCGAAGACGTGGCCGAGGTGGGCGCCGCACTGGCTGCACAACACTTCGGTGCGGCGCATGAACCAGCTATTGTCGGCTTCGGTGGCGACGTTTTCGCTGTTGGCGGGCGCCCAGAAGCTCGGCCAGCCGGTGCCGGAATCGAACTTGGTGCTGGAATCGAACAATTCCGCGCCGCAACACACACAGCGATACATGCCCCGCGTTTTGCTGTTGTGATAATCACCGGTGAACGCCCGCTCGGTGCCTTTCTCGCGGGTGACGTGATACTGCTGCGGGCTGAGCTGGGCTTTCCACTCCGCATCGGTCTTGTTGACTTTGTAATGGCTCATGGTGTCTCCAGGATTTGGCAATCGAAAACGCCGAGTATAGACCGCGAATCGGCGGTGATTGCGTCACGACGCGCCGGGTTCAGGGGTACGCGCGCACGCCCACACATCGACGCGCGCGGCGCCTTCGGCGCGCAGGAGGCGCGCGATTTCGCCGACCGTGCTGGCGGTGGTCACCACGTCGTCGAGAATCGCGATATGGCGAGCCGCGAGCGGACGGCGCAACGCAAACGCCCCGCGCACGTTGCGCACGCGGGCCTGATAATCCAGCTCCACTTGTGGTGGCGTATGGCGCACGCGGTATAGCGCATCGAAGGCGAGGGGAAGACCGAAGCGTCGCGCCAGCGGGCGCGCGAGTTCCACTGCCTGATTGTAACTACGCTGGCGCAAGCGCGCCGGATGCAAGGGCACGGGAATGACGCAATCGGGGAGTTCGACGGCGGCGGCGATGGCGACGCCGAGCAGGTCACTCAGCAAGCGGGCGGCGGTCAGGCGGTTGCGGAACTTGAGGTCGAGGATCAGCTCCGCCAATGGTGGCTGATACAGAAACGGCGCGATCATGCGTGTGAACGGCGGCGGCTCGCGCAAACAACGCCCGCATTCGGCGGCGCCGGCAGCGACGAGCGGCAGCGCGCAACGCCGGCAGGCTTGGCGGTTATGCGGGAGGTCGGCGTAACAACCCGCGCACAGATCACGCGCGCCGGCGCCGGCGCCGCCGCATAACAGGCAAGTCGGCGGGAACAAGCGATTTTGCAACCCCGACATCCAGGATGAGCGGCTGCCAAACGGTGGCGATGTTGGGTTCATACTGGGCTGAGCGCAGGCGAAGAGTCGAGCATCGAATTATAATGCGCGCTGTGATGAAACCAGCCACAGCCAGCGTGCCGGGAGGAGGCCAGCCATGTTCGAGTTTTTGCGTTATCGGGTGGAGGATGCGATGACGTCCGACCCGGTCTGCGCCGCGCCCGATGCCGTGCTCGGCAAGCTGCAGGAAATTTTCGAAGCGCGCGATTTCAACAGCATTCCCATCGTCGATGCGAACTGCGCCCTGCTCGGCGTAGTGACCAAGCTCGATATACTCAAGGCGTTCGCCTTGACCCCGCAGGCCATTGTTCCCCGCTATGACGACATCATGGCCAACACCAAAGCGGCGGATGTCATGACCCGCGAGCCGGTAACGGCAAGCCCGGAATTGCCATTGAGCCGGTTGTTGCAGCGGCTGGTGGAAATGCGGGTCAAGAGTTTTCCCGTGGTGCGAGACGGCATCGTGGTCGGCGTCATTGCCCGTGAAGACGTGCTGAGAGCGCTGCGCGCGGCCATCCATCCCAGCCAGGAGCCGAGTCGATGACAACCTTGCTGTACCATCATCCGGTTTGCGCCCAGCACCTCACCGGCACCGGCCATCCCGAATCGCCGGCGCGACTGGCGGCGATCTTGAAAGCGCTGCAAGCGCCCGAGTTCGGCGCGCTGATCTGGCGCGAAGCGCCCGCTGCCAGCCGCGCGCAACTCATGCGAGTCCATAGCCGCGCGCACGTCGACACGATCCTGGCGGCGGCGCCCAAAGAGGGGCTGCGCTTCATCGACGCCGACACCCTGATGTCGCCGCGTTCGGGCGAGGCCGCGCTGCACGCCGCCGGCGCGGTGTGCGCGGCGGTGGACGCGGTGCTCGCCGGCGAAGCGAGCAGCGCGTTCTGCGCGGTGCGCCCGCCCGGCCACCATGCCGAACCGAACGAGGCGATGGGATTTTGCTTGTTCAACAACGTGGCGGTGGGGGCGTTTCATGCGCGCGCGCAAGCACGGTTTGAAGCGCGTCACCGTGATCGACTTCGACGTTCACCATGGCAACGGCACGCAGGCGGCGTTTTGGAGCGAACCCGAATGCCTGTACATCTCCACCCACCAATCACCGCTCTACCCGCACCGGCCGGCGACGAACGCGGGGTCGCCGGCAACATCCTCAATCGTGCCGTTCGCACCGTACAGCGGCGCCAGGGAACTACGCGCGGGCCTGGACGGCGAAATCCTCCCCAAGCTACGCGATTTCAAGCCGGAGCTGATTCTACCGTCGGCGGGCTTCGACGCGCACGCTGGCGGACCCGTTGGCCTCGCTCAATTTCAAGGAAGCGACGATTATGCCTGGATGACCCATCCTCGAGATCGCGGCCGATTGCTGCGCCGGTCGGGTGGTGTCCAGCCTGGAGGGCGGCTATGACTTGGACGCCTTGCCGCCAGCGCGGCGGCCCATGTACAGAGCAGGCCTGCTGGCCGGCCACGTCCCCAGGTGGCGCTGACCGGCGATTTGATGCCGCTTCAGCCGAAGCGGGGCGCTTTCCCCCGCCAAGCGCAGCCCCAGCAGCAGCAGCAGATCCCAAGGATTATCTCCGGGGCCGCGCCCTTGATGACGCGGTCCAATTCGGGCGCAGTAGCCCACGAGTTGCCGGCAGGCGCTCATAAGACGCTGCAGTGCTACTCCTTCAGCAACGGTTTACGTTTTTCCCAAACCCGTTGCTGGCGAGCGCAGTGTCGATGGGTGTTCCCGTCTGCTGTCGTCTCTGAGCAACGCCAGCAGGCGAATGTCCTTGGCCAGGGCCCATGCCGCCAATATCGGTTCCACGCCCTCGCCGCGCAGATCGGCGACGATGCGCGCTACTCGCTCGGCCTGACCGGCGAGCGCCGCGTCGGCCAGATCGTAAATACTGAAGCGCGCACTTTCGCCGACCGCTGCCACGATCTCGTCTGCGTCGATGGGGGTATTGCCGTGCAATAAGTAGAGCTTGTCGATTTCCTGCGCCGCCGCCAGCAAATTACCCTCGACGCGGGCGGCCAATAGCAGGATGGCTTCGGCGCTGGCGCGCATGCCCTTGGCGTGCAGCCGCGTCGAAATCCAGCTTGGCAACTGGCGCGCTTCGATGGGCCAGATCTGGATGACGACACCCGCGGCGTCGATGGCATTGACCCACGCGCTTTTTTGCGCGGCCGGGTCGAGTTTGCCCGCGGTGATCGCCAGTACCACATCCGGATTCGGGCGTTGGGCGTAGCGTATGAGGGCTTTTGCACCAGACTCGCCGGGTTTGGCGTCGCCGAGGCGCAATTCGATGAGCCGGCGGCTGGCGAATAACGACCCCGAATTGACCAACAACAGCAAGCCATTCCAGTCGAAGCCGCTATCGACGACCCCGTATTCGCGCTCGCCGAACCCATGCTTGCGCGCCGCCTGGCGAATGGTGTCGGCGGCTTCCAGCACCAGCAGCGGTTCGTCGCCGTGGATCAAGTAAAGCGGCGCCGGTTGGCGGTTCGCATGGCCGCTCAACTGCTCGGGGCGCAGCTTCATCCGCGCGCCTCAAGGCGAGGCGGCTGCCAAGCGCCGTAGGATGGCCTGGACGACTTCGCGCTGGAGTTGCTGGAACGCTAGCTGTTCGCCCTCGACCCGGCCCAGCACCTGGATTTCGTTGTAGATGATGTCTTGCGACGCGCTGGCCGTGCTGAGGGGCACCAGCGCCGAGCCATCGGCATTGTTGACCAGATATTCCACCTGATAGGTGATGCTGTATTCGCGCACGTCGCCTTGCGCGCCGGTGGCGAGAGTGCGGCGCTGATAATTCTCCTTGGTGATGACGAGTCTGGCGGTGGCGGCGGTGGGCGCAGCGGCGATCGTCGCGCCATTGGCTTGCAGCGCGCGCGCCAACTCCGTGGCCAAGCTGCTGGGGGGCGCATTGGGCGAGCGTTGTCCGCTGGCGTCGATATAAGTAGCGGCCATCGCGGGCGGCAGCGTGGCTTGGCCGCGCAAGTGAAAACCGCAAGCCGTCAAAGCGCAGACAACCCCCAGCAGCGCAAGCGGGCGTCCGATAGCAATGAAAGAAAAGGCAATCATGAAGGGGTTCAACGCGCAGCGATAGCGACAGCGGCGCCCGCCATCACGGCTCCGGTGCTTTTGTTGAGCCATTGCACGGAACGCGAATTGATGAACAGCCTGCGCACGCGCGCCGCGGTCAGCGCATAAGTGCCCAAGATCGTTGAGATGCCAATACAGATGACGACGGCGATTTCCGCGAAACCGAGCCAGTCGAGCCGGGCCAGATCGACCACCGTTGGCAACAGCGCCATGAAAAATATGATGACTTTGGGGTTGCCGAGGGTGATTGCCAGCCCGCTCAGAAACGCGCGCAGCGCATTCTCGCTGATCTCGGCGGCGGCCACCTGGGCAGGCCCAGCGGGCGTGGTCCACAGCTTATACGCAAGAAACAACAAGTACGCCGCGCCCAGGTATTTGATGGCGGTAAACAGCCATTCAAACGTCTGTGCCAGCAGGGCAAGACCCGCGACCGTCAGGCTGAGCCAGATCAAATCGCCGACCACGAAGCCGGCGATGAAGGCCGGTATTCCTGTTAAGCCACGGCCTAGTACGCGCGCCACCAACGCGGCGATGCCGGGGCCAGGGGAGGCCACCATGACGAAATACACCGCACAAAAAATCAATAAATTCGATAGCGTCATGGTGAATTTTCCCTTGGTTCAGTAGGCTGGTTCAGCACACGATGTTCACGAGCTTGCCGGGTACGATGATGATTTTGCGCACGGGCTTGCCCTCCAGGAAACGCTGCACGTTCGGCGCGGCCAGCGCCGCTGTTTCGATGGCGGCTCGGTCGGCATCCGCCGCGACCTCGACCTGGGCGCGCACTTTGCCGTTCACTTGCACGACATAGCCCACCGTGTCGCGCGCCAGCGCGGCTTCGTCGTGTTTGGGCCAGGCGGCGGTCAGAATATCGTCGCCGAAGCCCAACTCGCGCCACAGAGTATGCGCGATGTGCGGCGTGATCGGTGACAATAGCCGCAACAGCAGGCTGAACCCCTCGCGCCGTAATGCGTTAGCGAGTGTCGCCTCAGCTTCTGGGGCAATGCGGGTCAGGGCGTTGAAAATCTTCATCGCGCCCGACACCACGGTGTTGAACTGCTCGCGCTCGAAATCGAACAACGCTTGTCGCAGGGCTTCGTGGACTTCGCGCCGCGCCGCGCGGATGTCACTCGGCGTGCGCGCCCAGTCCGCAGTGTGCGGCGCCGTGCGCAGCGTGTCGCTGTACTCGACGGCGAACGTCCACAGTCGCTTCAAGAAGCGATACGCGCTCTGGACGCCGGTGTCCGACCACTCCAGGGCGGCCTCCGGCGGTGCGGCGAACATCATGAACAGCCGAGCGGTATCCGCGCCATAGCGCTCGACCAGCGCTTGCGGATCGACGCCGTTACGCTTGGATTTCGACATCGTGCCGATGCCGTCGTAGTCGACGCGCTGGCCATCGGCCTTGGAGAGCGCCGCCAGAATCCGGCCCTGCTCGTCGCGCTGGAGCTCGACTTCATCGGGGGCGTAATACGTAAGGCCGCCTTTGTCGCCCTTGCGGTAGAAAATATGGTTCAGCACCATGCCCTGGGTCAGCAGGTTCTGGAACGGCTCGTCCACCGTCGTCAGCCCGAGGTCGCGCATGACTTTGGTCCAGAACCGCGCATACAGCAAGTGCAGGATCGCGTGCTCGATGCCGCCGATGTATTGGTCCACCGGCATCCAATAGGCGGCGCGCTCGTCCACCATGGTGGACGCGCCCGGGGTGGCGAAGCGGAAGAAATACCACGAGGAATCGACGAAGGTGTCCATGGTGTCGGTCTCGCGCCGCGCCGGGCCGCCGCACTGCGGGCAGGCGAGATCGAGAACTTCCGGGTATTTGTTGAGCGGGTTGCCGCTTCCGTCCGGCACCAAGTGTTCTGGCAGCACGACCGGCAACTGGTCATCCGGCGTCGCCACATCGCCGCACTGCGGGCAGTGGATGATCGGCACCGGCGTACCCCAGTAGCGTTGGCGCGAGATGCCCCAGTCGCGTAAACGATAGGTGATTTTCTTCTCGCCCAGCCCCTTGGCGCTGAGGTCCTTGGCGATGGCGTCGGTGGCCTGGTCGAAATCCAGGCCCTTGTATTTCCCGGAGTTGATCACCGTGCCGGGGTCGGCGTATTCGGCGCGCCACGGCGCGGGCGTGGTATCGCCAGCGGCGGTGCGGATCACCGGCTTGATCGGCAATTGGTATTTCAGCGCGAACGCGAAATCGCGTTCGTCGTGCGCCGGCACCGCCATCACCGCGCCCTCGCCGTAGGCCATCAGCACGTAGTTGGCGACCCACAGCGGCAGTTGCTCGCCGGTGATGGGGTGGGTGACGGTGAGACCCGTGTCCAAGCCCTTTTTCTCCTGGGTCGCGAGTTCGGCTTCGGTCACGCCGCCTTGCTTGCATTCCTCGATAAACACGGCCACCGCCGGATTGGCGCGCGCCACGGCAGTTGCCAATGGGTGTTCGGCGGCGATCGCCACGAACGTTGCGCCGAGCAAGGTGTCGGCGCGGGTGGTGAACACCCACAGCACGCCGCCGCCGTCGAGCTGGTGCGGAAAACCGACACGCACGCCGAAACTCTTGCCGATCCAGTTGCTCTGCATGAGCTTGACCTGTTCCGGCCAGCGCAAATCCTCAAGGTCGGCTAATAGTTCATCGGCGTAACGGGTGATCGCCATGTAATACATGGGGATTTCGCGTTTCTCGACGAGGGCGCCGGTGCGCCAGCCGCGCCCGTCGATCACCTGTTCGTTGGCGAGCACGGTCTGATCCACCGGGTCCCAGTTCACCACGCCGGATTTGCGGTAGGCGATGCCTTTTTCCAGCATGCGCAGGAACAGCCACTGATTCCAGTGGTAATACTCGGGCTTGCAGCTCGCCAGTTCGCGCTCCCAGTCGATGGCGAAGCCGAGCGACTTGAGCTGCTTTTTCATGTAGCCGATGTTGTCGTAAGTCCATTGTGCGGGCGGCACGCCGTTCGCCATCGCGGCGTTTTCGGCGGGCAGACCGAATGCATCCCAACCCATCGGTTGCAGCACGTTTTTACCGAGCATGCGCTGGTAGCGCGAGATCACGTCGCCCAAGGTGTAATTGCGTACATGGCCCATGTGCAAGCGCCCGCTGGGATAGGGGAACATGCACAAGCAGTAATATTTTTCCTTGCGGCGGTCTTCTACCGCTTTGAAGGTCTGATTGCGCTCCCAGTAGGCTTGCGCTTGCGCTTCGATGCGCTCGGGTTGGTAAGCTTCCTCGATCACGGCGGCTATCTTCGCTATCGCGGTAAAATGGGTGCTATATCTTAGCAAAGCTGGCTGAGGATAACCCGGAGAATGGCGATGAATGAAGCTCCTCGTCTCGATCGATTGACCCGCGCCTACGACCGTATGATGGAACGCGTGAAAAGCCGCCTGGATGATCTTGGGCAAGCCGAGCGTCATGCGCTTCCTTATTTGCAGCAGAGCATCGAACATGCCGCCGAGGCTGCCATCGCGCTCGGCGAATTGACCCGCGAGGAGGCGAGCCTGATCGGCACCTATATCAAGCGCGATCTCGAAGACGCCGGGCATTATCTCGCGGTGACCGGCAAGGACCTCAACGAATGGCTGCGCTTCGACCTCGGCCTGGTCGAGGAGCGTTTGCTGGAATGGTTCAGCAGGGCCGCCGATCAGAATCGGCTGGAAATGCTCGATTTCCAGGAAACCGTGGAGCGCGCCAGCCATTATGCGACCGGCGAGATCACCGGCCCCGGCAGTTTACAGTGCGAAGCCTGCGGCAAAGTGCTGCAATTCCATGCGACTGCGCATATCCCGGCTTGCCCGCAGAGTCACCGCAGGCGGTTTCAGCGCCTGATCGATACTCAATCCTGATCGTATCATCAAGGCTCAGCCCAGCGCCGCAGCAGGTTGGCGTGGGTTTTACACAGCAGATCGAATTCGGCGGTCTTGCCCGCTTGCGCGAACAGCGCGCGGCGCACCTGATCGAGATCATACAGAATCTCGCGCGCCGCCGGGTCACGCACCAGGCTTTGAATCCAGGCCACGATCACCAAGCGCACGCCGGCAGTAACCGCTTCGACCCGATGCAAACGGGTCGAGGGATAGCAAATCGCCGTCCCGGCATCAGGTTTGTAGCGCAGTTCACCGTTTGCTCCGGCGATCACCAATTCTCCGCCCTGGTACTGATCGGCGCGCTGGAGGCCGATGGTGAGCGACACATCCGAGCGCCATAGATGATCGCTGCCCATCAGCGCATTATCGACGTGCAGGCCATAATTCATCCCTGGCTCATAGCGGGCGACGAGCAAAGAATGCAACTGTTTGGGCTGTACGGCGGCACGAAACAGCGCATGACGGCGCAACGCATTCAGCACAATGGCGTTGATTTCGGCTTGCGGCGGTGTGCGATGGTCGAGCTGCAAATTATGCTTGACTGGCGCCGCGTCCGGGCCGGCAGTGATCTGCCCGCTGATGAAACTCGCCCCCGCTAGATGGCGGTGGATGGCGGCGAGTTCATCGGCGGTCAGGACATCGGGGAAGCTGAGGATCACGTTCTCGATCAGATCAACCAACTGGTCACTGGCAAGTATTTTAGCCGAGCGCTCGCTCGTCGCCGAGCAGCGCTTGGGCGGCGCTTAGGGCCTGGGTGGGTTCGGCCAACACCAGGCGGTGGTGTCGTCGCTCATCCCCAGCCCTCGAGTTTTGCTACACTCGTCCACATCTCGACCGGCCTGGCCCTCATGAAACACCGCATAGACCCCAGGATAGACTGTGTGTTCAAAGCCCTGCTCGGGGCCGAGGAGAACCGCAACCTGCTCCTGCATTTCTTGAATGCGATGTTGGGCGAAGAACTCCAGAGTCTCTTGAGCGAAGTGGACATCCTCAATCCCTACAATGAGAAGGAATTTCTCGACGATAAACTCAGCATCGTCGATGTCAAGGCGCGTGATGGCGAAGGGCGCATCTACCAGATCGAGGTTCAGCTTCTCTACTATCGCCATCTTCCGGCCCGCATCCTCTACGGCTGGGCCGATCTCTACAGCGAGCAGCTCAAAAGCGGCGACGAATATGCCGAACTCCAGCCCACCTACACCATCTGGCTGCTCGCCGAGGCGCTCCTCAAGGCCGACCCCGACTACCGCCACATCTACAAGCTGCGCGATGAGAAGGGCCGAGTCCTGCTCGAGCACGGAGGCGTTTGGCTTCTGGAGCTTGGCAAGTTCCACGCCGATAGCATTGACACCGAACAAGAGCGCTGGCTGAAGTTCTTCCAGGCGGGGGAACAACTGGACGAGGCGGCGCTCCCAGTGTGGATGAACACCACCGAAATGAGGCAAGCCATGAGCACCCTGAAACGCTTCTCCGACAAAGAGCGCGACTACCACGCCTATCAAGCCCGGCAGAACTTCCTGCGCCAGCAGCGCACCATGGAGCGCGAGCTGGAAGAGGAGCGCGCGGAGAAACTAGAAGCACTGCAGCGCGAAGAAGCCGCGTTGCGTGAAAAAGAAGCCGCGTTGCGTGAAAAAGAAGCCGCGTTGCGTGAAATCGCACGGCTCAAGGCGCGCTGGGTAAGCCGTAGACCAGAGGCTGAATCCAGCCTTCTCAAGACTCGGCAGGGTTTGGAGGAGCCTATAAAAGAGGCGGTCGGTTTTCACCAGCCGGCCTGCTGTCGGGACGCGGTCAGCGCCTGGGGATTTACTCGAAGCTGTCCCGGAAGATGGTGGCAGTAGGGGCGGGGTTGAGGCCAAACACCACATAGCTCACGCCAGAGTTGCTGCCGAGTCGGCGCCGTAAGCGCCGATGAGAAGATCGGCCCGCCCGTCGCCGTTGACATCACCCAGACCGCTCACCGCGCGGCCCGAGACGTCATTCGCTGCCACGCCGCTTAGCTTGAAACCGTTCACGCCATTCAAGGCCGAGAGTTCTAGCACCTGGCCGAGGGCCGGGCTGGCCGCGCCGGCCAGACCCAGCAAGAGAACACCGCCCGCCAGCCGAGGTGGCGGCAACTGGCGCAACGCGGCGCGCAGGGCGCTGGTGAGGAGGCGATGGCGGAACGGTGGTTTTTGGGGTCATGGTGTCATTCCCTCTGTCTGATGAACGATGACCCCATCAAGCGCGTGGTTTAGTCTTACGGCGCATCTCCAACCACCCCAATCCGCCAAGCACGAGGGCCGCCAACGCCTGCGCCCACTGGCTCAGTGTCGGGATGGGGGTGGGGCCGGCTTGGATGGCCGGGCCACCGGGGTCACGGATCGTGCCAGGGGTCGGGTCGGCGTCAAACGGGCCGTTGTCGGTGATGCTGAAGGCGATGCGTTGCTGGCCGCCGACCGTGGTGATGCCGGTGGCGATATTGGTCCACTGGCCCTGGGCGTCGGGCTTGAAGTAGCCGGTGACGGCCGGGGTAGCGGGGACATAGATCGCCATGGGTACGGCGCCGTTGGCGGGTACGCCTTGGACGGTGAAGCCGAACACGCCGAACGGGAAGCTGAGGTCGGCGGGCACATTGGCGGGCGGGGCCGAGGCGCTCAGGTTTAGTTGCTGGAACTTCCCGGTTTCATTGGCAATCGTGATGGTCTGGCCGGTGCTGGCGGGGAATGACGTGACGAAGGGCTGGTCGCGGTCGGGGGTGCCGTCTTGGTTGCCGTCGCCGCTGTTCGCGGCCTGATCCTCGGTGGGGGCGGGGATGCCGTCGCCGTCGTCGGCGGGAGGGTTCACGGTGATGGTGAAAGTCTGCGCCGCCGAGGTGTCGATGCCGCCGTTGGTGGTGCCGCCGGAGTCTTGCACGGTGAGTTGGAAAGTGGATGCGCCGTTCTGGCCGGTGGCGGGGGTATAGGTGAGTGCACCATTGGCCGCCACCGCTGGCCCGGTGCTGAACAGCGCCGCATTGCTGATCGCGCTCACCGTGTAGGTGGCGGTCTGCGCCGCTTCATCGGCGCCGCCGCCGGGGGCGAAGATGGCGAAGTTCGCGACCGCCTGCGCACCACTATCCTGATCGACAGCAGGCGGATTCGTGGCAGTGAAGCTCGGCTGATCGTTCACCGGAGTGATGGTGACGTTCACCGTGATCGTGTCGGCGCCGCCGTTACCGTCGCTCACTTGCACGACGAACGAGTCTGTGCCATTGAGATTGGCGTTAGGGGTATAGGTGATCGCTTGAGAAAGCCCCGTCGGCGTTGCGCTCACTGCCGCTGCGCCTTTCGTGCCTTGGGTGCTGATCGACCAAGTGAGGGTGTCGCCCGCATCGGGATCAGTCGCGTTCAGCGTGAGATTGCCGGCGCTGTCTTCCAGCGTCGTGAGCGGGGCGCTCGCGCCTTCGGTAATGACGGGCGGGTCATTCGCCGGATTGACGGTGATGGTGAAGGTTTGCACCGCGCTGGTATCCACCCCGCCATTGGCGGTGCCGCCGGAGTCCTTGACCACCACTTGGAACGTCGATGAGCCGCTGGTGTTAGCCGCTGGGGTATAGGTCAGCGTGCCATTCGGCGCGACGCTGGGCGGCGCGCTGAACAGCGCGGCGTTGGAGATCGCGCTCACCGTATAGGTGGCGGTCTGCGCCGCCTCGTCGGCGGGGCCGGGGTTGAAGGTGGCCCAGTTGGAGACGGTTTGCCGGCCTGCGTCCTCGTTCACGCTCTGATTGCTGCCGGTGAAGCTCGGCTGATCGTTCACCGGATTGACGGTGATGGAGATCGTGGCCGGGGTTGAGGTCAGTGAACCGTCACTCGTCGTGAACGTGAAGCTGTCGGGGCCGTTGTAGTCGGCGGCCGGGGTGTAGGTGAGGTTAGGAGCGGCGCCGCCCAGGGCGCCTCGGCCTGGCGGGGTGGCGACGGCGAAGGTGAGGGGATCGCTTTCCGGGTCGGTGCCCGCCAAAGTAATGGGATTATTGCTGCTGTCTTCGTTGACCGAGACGGTTTGGTTCGTCGCGCTCGGGGCGCTGTTAGCGAAACCTGGAGGCTGAAGTCATAGGGGTTTTCGTCACTATCGTTATTGGCGATGCTGAGCGTACCCGAGGTTGCCGCCGCCCGCCGCTGGGGCGAACTGGACGGTGAAGCTGGTGGTGCCGCCTGGCGCTACCGGCGAGGTCTGGCTGAGCCGTGACGCTGAAGCCCGCGCCGGTGACGCTGATCGGCGTGGTCAAGGTGAGATTGGCGTCACCGCTGTTGGTGATCGTGAAGGCGTGGCTCGCGTTGGCGCCGACATCCACCCGCCCGAAGTCGGTGCCATCGGCGGTGGCCGGCGTCGTGTCGCCGTCGGCGATCGAGACGCTGTTGCCGCTGATGTCGATCTCGGTACGCAGGCGGCGCCGAATCCGCTGATGTCTTGGTTGATGAAGGCATCGCTGGTATCAGTGGTGACGCCTGCCGTGCCGCCCGGGTCGGTGGCGCTGTTGCCGGAAAAGGTCACTGCGCAGCCGGTGACGGTGGGCAACGCGCTCGGCATGCCCTGGTTGTTGCTGTTGGTGTTGGTGGTGGTATGCAGTGCGAACAAGCCGCCGCCCTTGCCTTCGCCCGGACTGTCGCTGGTGAAACCGCCGCCGCTCGCGCTGTTGCCGATGAACGTCACGCTGCGCAAGCTCAGAGCACTGGCGCGGATGAACACTGCCCCACCGAACCGCGCCGCTGCCGCCGGTCGCCGAGCGCCGTTGCGGCGCCGAAGCCGCCCGCGCCACTGGCGCCGCTGCCAGGGCCATAGCCGCCCGCGCCGCCGCCGCCACCGAAGCCGCCCGCGCCGCCGTCGCCGTAGGTGCCGCCGCTCGTGTAGCCGCCGTTGCCGCCGCCGCCGCCGAAGCCGCCCGCCGCCCGCGCCGCCGTTGCCGGAGGCACCTTGGCTGGCGAAGCCGCCGAAGCCGCCCGCGCCGCCGCCGCCGCCGAAGCCGCCCGCGCCGCCCGCGCCGCCCGCGCCGCCGTTGCCTTGGTAGGCGAAGCCGCCATTGCCGCCGTCGCCACCGCCGCCGCCGAAGCCGCCGCCGCCGCCCGCGCCGCCCGCGCCGCCGTCGCCAGTGCTTCTAGATACGTCGCCGCCGTAGCCGCCGCCGCCGCCGCCGCCGCCGTAGCCACCCGCGCCGCCCGCGCCGCCCGCGCCGCCCGCGCCGGAACTGTTGCCGGCGCCCCCGTGCTGCTGCCGCCGCCACCGCCCGCGCCCAAGCCGCCGGGCAAGCCCGTGCCCGCGCCGCCTGCCGCACCGTTGCCGTCGGTTCCGCCGCTGCCCGCGCCGCCCGCGCCACCGCCGGTAGCGCTGCTGTTGCCGCCCACGCCACTGCTGCCACCCCCACCGCCGCCGTTGCCAAAGCTGCCGCCATAGCCGCCATCGAAGAAGCCGCCGCCACCCGCGCTGCCGCCTTCGGAGTTGCCACCGTCGCCGAACAGCCCGCCCGCGCCGCCGCTGCTGGGGCCGCCATTGCCGCCCATGCCGCCGCCGCCAAGGCTGAACTTGGTAGGGGTGGGCAAGCCGGCGCCGCCCACCGCGCTGTTGGTCGCTAGTATGGCCTGGGTGAGGGTGACGTTGCCCCCATAGATGAACAACGCCCCGCCCGCGCCCATGCCGCCGCCGCCGTGGCTGTCGCCGCCCTTGGCGCGGCCGTTTCGGAGCGTGAGGTTGGTGAAGCTCACCGTGCCGCTTTTCACGAAGAAGATGCGCCGCGCCCCACCGCCGTCGATGAGTAAGTTGGCGCCGCTGCCGACGAAGGCAATGTTGCTGTTGATGAGCGGCAGGCTGCCGTTCAGCGGCCCCGCCCCGGCGAGGGTGATATTGGCGGTGACGTTGATGGTGTCGTCCTGGCCGTTGCCATTGGCGGTGCTGATGGCATTCGCGAGTTCGGTTTCCGTGCTCACATTGAATACCGCCGCCGAGGCGAAGTGAGGGAGTCCCAGCGCGGCGAGCACGGCGCTGGTGAGCAAGGAATAGCGGGGGCGAAACGGCGGCGTTGTTGTCATTTTGCAATTCCTTGTATCAAATGAGTGATAGCGCATTCTGCGAACGGCGCCATGCGCTGTCAACCGTTTATGGGTTGAGCCGGATCGGATAGAACAACGAGTAGCACTACGCGACGTTTTGCGGATCGACTCGGCGATGTGTTTAGGTATGGGTATGGTGTGCGATAGGGGCAGCGGGGCAAAGGGGATGCTAGCGAAGTCTTTGCATCGCCGGACTACTCGAAACCGTTCTGGAAAATCGCGTTGGCGATGCTGTTGGCGACGCCCTGGAGGCTGAAAATGTAGGGGTTCTCATTGGCATCGCTATTGGCGATGCTGACCGTGCCCGTGATCGCGCCGCCACCCGCGAGTGGGGCGAACCGCACGGTGAACGTCGTGCTGCCACCGTTGGGTAGCACCGGCGAGATGGGCTGCGCCGTGGCGCTGAAATCCGCGCCAGTGACGGTGATCGGGGTGGTCAGGGTCAGATTGGCGCCGCCGCGGTTGTGGATCGTGAACGTGTGGCTCACCGTACCGCCGACATTGACTGGGCCGAAATCGGTGGCGTCGGTCGTGCTGGGGGTGAGGTCGCCATGGGCTATCGAAATACCGTTGCCGGTGACGTCGATCTCGGGCGGACAAGCAGCAGCGAATGGGCTGATGTTTTGATCGATGAACGCATCGTTGGTGTCGGTGACGCCGGCCGCACCACCGGCGTCGCTTGCGGTGTTGCTGGCAAATGTTACGCCGCAGCCCGCCACGGTCGGCAGCGCTGCCGGCATGCCCTGGTTGTTGCCGTTGGTATTGTCCAGCCTGTGCAGTGCGAACAGTGCGCCGCCTTTGCCAAGACCGTTGTTGGCGCCACTGCCGCCCGCGGCGCTGTTGTTGGTGAAAGCGACGTTGGTGAGCGTCAGGTTGCCGGTGCGGATGAAGAGCGCTCCACCCAGCCCTGCGCCGCCGCCGCCGTAGCCGTTGCCACCCGCGCTGCCGCCGAAGCCGCCTTGGCCTCCGAGGCCGCCGGCGTAGGGGGTGACGAGGAAGCCGCCGCCGCCGCCGAAGCCACCCGCGCCACCGGCGCTGTCGTTGCCGCTGCCGCCGCCACCGCCGCCACCACCGAAGCCGCCTTGGCCGCCGGTGCCGCTGTAGCCATTGTAGTCGTGGCCGCCGCCGCCACCACCACCACCCCCGAAGCCACCTTGGCCGCCGTCGCAGGCGACGGGGCCGCCAAAGCCGCCGGCGCCGAAGTTCCCGCTGCCGCCACCGCCGCCGTCGAAGCCGCCGCCGCCAGCGCCGCCCGTGCTGCCGACGCCGCCGAGGCCCGCGCCGAACATCCCGCCGCCGCCGCGGCCGCCGCTGTCATTGAAGTGGCCGCCAGCGCCGCCTTGGGCGCCATTGTTATTGAATGTGACCTGGGTGATGCTCACCGTGCCGCCATAAATGAATAAGCCGCCGCCGAGGCCCGCGCCGCCGCTAGCGCCGCCTGTCGCTTTGCCGCCGCTCAGGGTGAGGTTGGTAAAGCTCACCGCCGGGGCGGGCGCGGCGTTGCTGCCGACAAAGAACAGCCGGTGGGCGCTATCGCTGGTGATCACGCGGTTGCCGCCGCTACCGACGAACGCGATATTGCTCTCGATCAAAGGCAATTCGCCGGTCAGGGTGATATTTGCAGTGAGGTTGATAGTGTCATCCGCGCCGTCGCCGTTGGCCGTGGTGATCGCGGTCGCAAGTTGAGGGGCAGTGGCAACATTGAATACTGCTGCCGAGGCGAGGTGCGGAAGCCCGAGGGCGGCGAGCACGGCGCTGGCGAGGAGGTAATGGCGGGGGCGGAAGGGCGGCGTTGTGGTCATGGCGCAAATCCCTGCATCAAATGAGAGACAGCGCATCATGTGAGGCTGGCTAGGCGCTGTCAAGCCAGTCACCAAGCCGGACTTACCACCTATCGCTTTTCGCGAACATAGCGATGCACCCGGCTTCTCCCTTTGGAAAAAGGGGATTGTGGGAGATTTCAGGGATGCGCCACGGCCTTCGGTGGTCAGAAATCCCTCCTAACCCCCCTTTTTCAAAGAGAGGAACGAGAAGCGGATGGGTGGTGAGCCAAGCCGGGTTACGTGGTAACAATCCCCCTTCGCGAATCAGCGAATTCGGGGGTTTTCTGCTCGCAGCGGCGTGCCGCCCGCACGCCGTTGACGATTACTCGAAACCGTTCTGGAAAATGAGGTCGGACGGCAGCGGATTGACGGTAATGGTGAAGCTCTGGGCGGGTGATGTATCCACCCCGCCGTTGGCGGTGCCGCCTGAGTCGTTGATGACGAGGCTGATCGTCGCTGTACCGTTGGCGTTGGCGGCGGGGGTGTAGCTGAGTGTGCCGGTGGGACTCACGGCGGGTTGAACGGTAAACAACGGGGCGTTAGTGTTGTTGGTGACTTGAAGCTCAAGGTCTGCGCCGCTTCGTTGGCGGGGCCTTGGCTGAGGTTGGTCGCCCAGTTGGCGATGCTCTGCGCTCCGGCGTTTTCGTTAATGGTCTGATTCGGGCCTTTGGTGAAGCTCGGCGCGTCGTTGGCGGCATTGACGGTAATCGTGAAGGTCTGCACCGCCGAAGTATCCACCCCACCGTCGGCGGTGCCACCCGAGTCGTTGATGACGAGGCTGATCGTCGCTGTACCGTTGGCGTCGGCCGCTGGAGTATAGGTGAGTACGCCGCTCGGCGAGACCGCTGGGGCGACGCTGAATAGCGCGGCGTTGGTGTTGTTGGTGACCTGGAAGCTGAGCGTTTGCCCCGCTTCATCGGCGGGGCCAGCGCTCATGTTCGTCGCCCAGTTGGTGACCGTTTGTGCGCCGGCGTCTTCGTTGACGGTCTGATCCGGCCCCTTGGTGAAGCTGGGGACGTCGTTGACGCTGTTGACGGTGAGGAGGAAGGTATCCGTGGCGGTCATGCCGCCGCCGTCGGTGACGGTCAGTGTGATGGTGCTGGTGCCCGATAGGTTGGCCGCTGGCGTGACGGTGACCGTGCGATTCGCGTCGCTGCCGCCGAAGACGAGGTTTGCGTTCGGCACGAGCGTGGTGTTGGAAGAGTCGCCCGTCAAAGCCAGCGAACCGGCTGCGGTTTCGGCATCGCCGATGGTGACGGCGATAGCGCCGGTGTTCGCATCTTCAGCAATCGTCTGATCGGCGACGTCGCTGATGGTCGGGGCGGTGTTCACGCCCGTGCCCTGGATAGCGAAGCTGAACGGGTTATCGTCCGCGTCATTGTTACTGAAGCTCAATGTTGCGCTGCGCAGACCCACAGCGCTGGGGTTGAAGGTGACTTGGAAGGAGGTGTTGCCACTGGCCGACAGGGGCGTAGTGGGCTGCAACGCGACCGTGAAATCCGCCGCGTGCGTGCCGCCGACGGTGACGGTGCCGAGCGTGAGATCGAGGTTGCCGTTGTTGGTGATGGTGAAGGTGCGGTTAAAAGTGCTGCCGAGCGAGACGCTGCCGAAGTCGGTGTGGTCTGCCGTGTCGGGCGTGCTATCACCATTCGCGATGGTCACGGCGTTGCCGGTGACGGCTAGGATTGGCTGCTTGTCTATATCTTGCACTTCCGCCGCGGAGAGCGCGCGGCTGTAGACGCGAAAGTCATCGAGCAGTCCGCCAGCGGGGGCACCTACGTTGGAGCCATAACCGACGACCTTGAACGGGCCGGCACCGGTGAGGTTAGGCGCGGTTTGGGCCACCGTAGTGACCAAAACGCCGTCCAGGTAACCTTTGACATTGTTCAGCGTGTTGTCGTACACGAAGGTGGTGCGATGGGTCGCCACGGTCGCTCCGCCGCTGACCGTCACATCCGTGAGCCCGGCGCCCCGGAGAATCCAGTTGTTCGCCCCAGCCACCCCATTGGTGAAGCAGCGGAAGGTCGCGGTGTTGGCGTCGCCAAAGATATAAAAAAGGGTGGCCGAAGCGGTGATATTGGAGGTGATGAAGGAGATCGTCCACGAGCCGGCGCCCAGATTGGGAGCCCAGCCGGTGTTCAGATAATCGGTCGCGGCGCTCACGCCCGAGCCGACCAGCGAGAACCCGCCGCCGCCGACATTCAGATCGGTGCCGGTCTGGGTCAGCCCGCCCATGATCGTCGCCGTCGTGGTGCTGGCAGGAGGCGCGCTCGCGAGATTGGGCACGCTGGTGCCCGTGCCGTTGAATTTGTAATGGAGGACGTCCGGCACGCTGTCGGCCTGGGCGCGTTGGGCGGTGAAGGCCAATAGACCGGCTAGCACAGCGATGAAGAAAGTGTGGATGAAGGATTTCATAGTTAAGGTGGTGTCCTAGTGTTGTTATTAGCTCGCTTAGGGTGGAATAGCGGCGTTGTGGGCGGGCATGGTGTAAAGCCGCTTATTAATTGAGCGATGGCGCATCATGCTGAGCAGGTCTGGCATTGTCAAGAATCGCGGTAGGGGCGACCGGCGCGTTGCCCCTACTGGGCTGGATAGAACAATCGGTAATACCACTCGAAATTTTTGCGGATCGCCTCGCTGATGCGCTTGGGCACGGCATGTTGCGTCGGCGGCGTGATGGCGGTGCGGGTGGCGTGCAGGTATTTGAAGCGGTAGTAGCTGTCGGACTCGTGGGGTTTCACCGCCAGCCGCGCGGGATCGAACGGCGCCGGCGCCAAGTTTAGCCAGCGGTAGATGTCGGCCATCACTTTGCGGGGCTCTTGCATGAGATGCTCGAACACCACGTAGAACAAGCGCTGCTGGATGGCTTCCGGCACATCCTGGAGGCTTTCCAACGCGCGCAGCGGTTTGCCGATCACACCGTCGTCCTTGAACAGGGCGTCGGCGCGAGCGTAGCGCGACATGCCGGCGAGGTGATCGGCGAAATCGAGGAGTAGGGTTTTCTGATGCTGGGACTCGATGGAGCCGTAGACCTGCGACAGTTCGCGCACGCACACCAGCATGCGGAAGTCGGGGTCGAGCCGATGAACGGTCTCGACCAAGGCCAGCCAGCCGCGATTCTTGTCCACCGCCCAGGGTTTGTCGGTCTCGGCGAACCAGCCGGCCATAAATCCGCGATAGGCGTTGAGAAGGCGGCGATAGACCAAATCGAAGTCCACATCGAGCTGGGCGAGCAGGAACGGGTCGTCGCTCAATTGGCGGCGCAGTTGCTCCAGGGTGTGGGCGAGCGCGAGCCATGGCCGATGCTGTAAATATCCGGATGCTGGCCGAGGAGTTGGCAGAGCAAGGTGGAACCGGCGCGCGGCAGGCCGGTGACGTAAAGAATGCGTTGGACGGCCATGGGTTTGCTCAGAAATGCTCGACCCGGTGCAGGGACTCATTGGCCAGCACCGCTTCCAGCGCCGCGCCGACGATGTCCGTCCAGCGCCGGCAGCCGGCCTGGTCGGCGATGAGGTCTTGGCGGATTTCCAGGGTGATGTGCGGCAGGCCGGCGGCGCCGGCATGGCGGTCGATGGTGAAGCCGACCGCGCGCCCGGAATAGGGCTCGTTGTCGCCCACGCAGAGGTCGGGGTGGCGCGCGGCCAGCCAGTGCATGAACGGCGCGACCATGCGCGGGTCGTGGTTCCACAATACGCCGATGTGCCAGGGACGCTGTAGGCCCCGATACACCGGGGTGAAGCTGTGGATGGATACCAGCGCCGGCGGCGGGCCGTGGCGCCAGAGCCGGGCGACGGTTTCGGTGATGGTGTGATGATACGGCCAGAAGAATGTCTGCACGCGTTGTTCGGCGTCGGCGTCGCCAAGGTTTTGGTTGGCGGGGATGATGACGCCGTCGCTCAGCGCCGGGATCGAGGTCGGGTCGCCGGGCTGGCGATTACAGTCGATGACCAGCCGCGAATAGCCGGTGAGCAGCGCCGGCGCGTTCAGGCGCTCGGCGAGACCGCGGGTGACGCAAGCCGCGCCAATGTCCCAGGCGATGTGGTTGGACGCCAATAGCTCGGGCGCGAGGCCGAGGTTGACGAGCGCGCTGGGCACGCGCCAACTGGCGTGGTCGCAGACCAGCAACACCGGTGCGCCGCCGTTTGGGTTGTGGGCCGCGAACGGCGGCGGGTCGTGGGATGTTAGCAATGGAGGCATCGGCTTTGGGGTTGCGGCGTTTACGCGATTTGGTGTGCGGGCGATTGCATATCATAATGCACGCCAGTCCATTCCATTCAGTCGGGGGAGAACAGCATGATCGGTAAATTGACGCGCCTGTTTGCAATGCTCTGCGCCGCCAGCATCGGGGTAGCGGCCCAGGCCGAGCCACAAACCATCGCCATCGCCAATTTCGGCCCGCATCCCGACCTCGACGCCACCGTGAGCGGCTTCAAGGCGGAACTCGCGCGCCAGGGCTTCCGTGACGGCCAGGAGGTCAAATACGCCTACACCGATGGCAACTTCAACCCGGCTTTGTTGCCGCAGATCATCACCCAAATGGAGGCGACCAATCCGGTGCTGATGCTCACCGTCACCACCCCGGTCACCCAGGCGTCCAAGCAAATCCTCAAAAATCCCAAGCTGCCAGTGGTATTCGCGGCGGTGACCGACCCGGTGAAAGCCGAAATCGTGCCGTCCTGGGACAAGGGCGGCGAGCGCCACGTCGGCGCCTCCGATTTGCAAGATGTCGGTGCGGTGATGGCCTTCGCCAAGGCATTGCTGCCCAAGGCCGCGATCATCGGCGTGCCGTTCAACGCCGGCGAGGCCAACGACGTCGCCACCGTGCAGGCCATCGAAGCGGCGGCGGCCAAGCTCGGCGTCACCGTGCGCTCGGTGAGCGTGGAGGCGGCCACCGACATCCCGCAGCGCGTGCAGAGCCTGCAAGGGGTGGATTACGTTTACGTCATCGCCTCCAATCTGATCATGCCGGCGCTGCCAGCGGTGGCTTCCGCCGCCGACCGGCTTGGCATTCCGGTGATTTCGGCCAGCACCGATGCCGTGCAACAAGGCATCGCCGCCGGCGCGCTGGCGGTATCGTATGACAGCGTCGGCGCCAACGCCGGCAAGCTCGCCGCCGAAATCCTAAAGGGCAAGAAGCCGAGCGAACTCGCCAATAGCAAACCGACCGCCGCCGATCACAAGAAAATCATCAGCGCCAAGAAGATGGAGCAATTGAAGCTGCCGATCCCGGCGGCGCTGGAAAACTGCGATTGCATCGTGCGCTGAGGGCCAGCCCGCGCCATGCTGGAAGTGAGCGGTGTGCGCAAGGTCTTCCATGCTAACACCGCGAACGCGCGGATCGCGCTGGATGGCGTCGATCTCGAACTGGCGGAAGGCGATTTCGCGGTCATCATCGGCGGCAATGGCGCGGGCAAATCGACGTTGCTGAACGCCATCGCTGGCGAAGTCAGGGTGGATAGCGGCCGCATCGCGATCGCCGGCGCGGCTCTCACCGCGCTGCCCACCCATCGCCGCGCCGCCCAGGTGGCGCGGGTGTTCCAGGACCCGGTGGTCGGCACGGCGGGCAGTATGACGATCGCCGAGAATCTGGCGGTGGCCGCGCTGCGCGGGCAGCGCCGCAACCTGCGACGGGGCCTGCGACGCGCGCAGCGCGAGGATTTCGCCGCGCGCTTGCGGCCGCTCGGGCTGGGGTTGGAAACCCGCCTTGACACCAAAGTCGAGATGCTCTCCGGCGGTCAGCGCCAGGCGCTGTGCCTGTTGATGGCGGTGCTGCGCAGGCCGGCGCTGGTGCTGCTCGACGAGCATACCGCCGCGCTCGACCCCCGCACTGCCGACATCGTCATGACCGCCACGCTCGATGCCATCGCCTCCGCCGGCTTGACCGCGCTGATGGTGACCCACAATATGCGCAACGCCATCGATTACGGCAAACGCCTGCTCATGATGAGCCACGGCCGCATCGTCCTCGACCTGACCGGCGCGGCCAAGGCCAATCTCGGCGTGGCCGACCTGGTGGAACGCTTCAAGCTCGCCCACGACCGCTTGCTGCTGGAGGATTGACGCCATGCCCGCGGTGCTCGACGCCTTCCTCAATCTGGTGCCGATCACGCTGGCGCAGAGCCTGATCTACGCCTTCGTCGCGCTCGGCATCATGCTGCCGTTCCGGATCCTGAATTTCCCGGATCTCACCTCGGAAGGCTCGTTCCCGCTCGGCGCCTGCGTCTGCGCCGCGTTGCTCGCGCATGGCTGGCATCCACTCGCGGCGACATTCGGCGCGCTCGCCGCCGGGTTTCTCGCCGGCTGCGCCACCGCCGCCATGCACAACAAGTTTCGGATCAATACGCTGTTGTGCGGCATTCTGGTGCTGACCATGCTCTATAGCCTCAATATCCGTATCATGGGCAGGCCGAACGTGCCGCTGTTCAATTACTCGTCGCTGTTCAAATTGTTTCTCGGCGACGCCAGTAACAGCGTGCCGCACCAGATCGCGCTGCTCGTCGGCGCCGTGCTGTTGGCCGGCGCGCTCGTATTATGGTTTCTGCAAACCCAAATCGGGATGGCGATGCGCGCGGTCGGCGCGAGCGTCGCCATGGCTCGCGCCCAGGGAGTGAACGTCGCCGCTTATACCGTGCTCGGATTGGGGTTGGGCAACGCTTGCGTGGCGCTGGCGGGCGCCATCCTCGCGCAGAATCAGGGCTTCGCCGATGTCAACTTGGGGTTCGGCGTGCTGATCAACGGCCTGGCCGCGCTGATCCTGGGCGAGACACTGATCGGCAACCAAACCGTGACCCGCCAACTCATCGCGCCCTTCCTCGGTGCGGTGGTGTATTACCAGGTGATCTCGCTCGCGCTGGCGGTGGGGTTCAGCCCGTCCGATCTGAAGCTCATCAGCGGCTTGTTCGTGCTGGCGACATTGGCGTTGCCCGCTATCCGGGGTCAGTCAGCCGCATCGAGCCGAGTGCGGGAGTAGGAGATAGACCATGCGGCTCGACGAAGCCTACGCCCGCGAACTCGATCAAGGCGATGACTTGCCGGGTTCCGCGCCGAGTTTTATTTGCCGGTTGGGGCGATCTATCTCGACGGCACCACTTCGACTCGCCTCGCGCGCGGCTGAACGCGCGCTGTTGCAGGCGCTGGACGATTGGAAAACCCATGCCATCGACGGCTGGACGGCGGGCGCTAGGCCGTGGTTTTATCAGGCCGAGCGCCTGGGCGAACGGGTCGCGACGCTGGTCGGCGCGCACGCCGACGAGGTGATCGTGACCGGGTCGATCAGCGTCAATCTGCATCAACTCGTCGCGGCGTTCTATCAGCCGGATGGTGCGAAAACCAAAATCCTCGCCGATGCGCTCGCATTTCCTACCGATATCTACGTATTGCAAAGCCAGTTGCGCTTGCGAAGCCGGGAACCAGCCGTCGATCTCGTGCTTGTGCCCTCGCGTGACGGCCGCACGCTCGCCGAGGACGACATCATCGCCCGCATGACCGGCGACATCGCGCTGGTGTTGCTGCCTTCGGTGTTGTACCGGAGCGGCCAGTTGCTTGATATGCGACGGCTCGCGGCTGAAGCCCATGCGCGCGGGATTTTGATCGGCTTCGATCTCGCCCATTCGATTGGCGCGTTGCCGCACGCACTGCATGAATGGGGCGTCGATTTCGCGGTGTGGTGCCATTACAAGTACCTGAACGCCGGCCCCGGCGCGGTGGGCGGCTTGTACGTGCATCGCCGCCATCTCGGCGTCAGACCCGGGCTGGCGGGCTGGTTCGGCTCCGATAAGAACAAGCAATTCGACATGGCCCACGACTTCACCCCGGCGCAGTCGGCGGGCGCATTGCAGATTGGCACGCCGCCGATCTTCAGCGGCGCGCCGCTCATGGGCGCGCTGGAAATCTTTGAGCGCGCCGGGATCGAGCGGATTCGCGCGAAGTCGCTGGCGCAGACCGATTATCTGATCGCGCTCGCCGAGCACGAACTGGGCTGTTACGGTTTCGGCATCGGCACGCCGCGCGAGCACGCGCGCCGCGGCGGGCATGTCAGCCTCGAACACGCGGATGCGGCGCGCATCGCCAAGGCGTTGAAAGCCCACGGCGTCGTGCCGGATTTCCGCCAGCCCAATGTGATACGGCTCGCGCCGGTCGCGCTCTATACCTCGTTCCAGGAGGTGTGGGAGGCGGTGCAACGGCTGCGGGCGATCATGGCGAACCGCGAGTACGAGCGCTACCCCAACCAGCGCGACCTCGTCGCCTGAAGCGGCGTGGGTCAAATGACCTCGTCGAGGCGGCGGATCAGGCGATCCACCTCGTCCGTGGTGTTGTAATGCACCATCGACACCCGCACCACGCCGTTGCGCGGCCGTAAACCCAGATCATCCACCAAGCGGCAGGAGTAAAAATCGCCGTAGCGGATGCCGATCCGGTGCGGGTCGATGCGCTGCGCGATGTCCGCCGAATCGCGCCCTTCCAGGACGAAGCTGATGGTCGGCACGCGCAGCGCGCGGTCGCCTTGGCTGGGGCCGATGATGCGCACGCTGTTCTTACCGCGCAGATAAGCGAGCAATCGTTCGCCGATGGTTTGTTCGTGTTCGGCGATGGCCTGGAAGGCGGTGGCCAGCGCCGCTCGGCCAGGGCCGCCGCCGCACTGCGCGCCGAGTTCTTCGAGATAATCGACGGTGGCGGCGGCGCCGTGCGCGAGTTCGTAGTTGCAATTGCCGGGTTCGAGCTTGTTCGGCACTTTGTCCTTGCCGACGAAACGGTGATAAAGCGAATCCAGCGCCAATAAATGGTCGTATTTGCCATACATCACCGCGTGGTGCGGACCATAGACTTTGTAGCAACTGAACACGTAGTAATCGACATCCCAGTCTTGCACGTCGATCAGCCGATGCGGGGCGTAGGCGACGCCGTCGATGCACACCCGCGCGCCGCGAGCATGGACGAGGCGGGCGATGTCGGCCACCGGGTTGACGGCGCCGAGGATGTTGGAGGCGTGCGTCACCGTGACCAGGCGCGTGCGCTCACCGAGCAGCCCTTGCAAGTCGTCGAGTTCGAGCGCGAGCGTGTCTGGATGGTAGCGCCAGAATTTCACCCTCACGCCTTGTTTTTCCAGCTCCAGCCACGGCGAGATGTTGACCTCGTGGTCGGTGTTGCTGACGATGATCTCATCGCCCGGCGCGAGCTGGCTCGCCATGGCTTGGGCGAGGTTGCGCAGCAGCGCCGTGGTGGTCGGACCCATCACGATTTCTTCTGGGCGCGCGGCGTTCATGAAAAATGCCATCCTGCGCCGCGCCGCCAGCAGCCGCTCGCCGGCCTGTCGTGACTCGGCGTAGCTCGCGCCGAGTTGGACATTGTGGGTCAGCAGGCATTCGGCGATGCGCTCCGGCACCCGCTGGAGCGTCTGCGAGCCGCCGGCGTTGTCGAAATAAACCCAATCGCCGCCGAGGGCGGGAAACTGGCGGCGTACAGCAGTGATATCGAGGCTCATCGTGCGCTCCGTGGAAGGATCAATGTTTGCCGGCGGCGAAGCGGCGTTCGAGCACGGCGACCGCGCGCACCATCGGCAGCAACAGGATCAGGTAGATGAGCGCGGCGCCGATCAGCGGCGTTGGATTCGCCGCCAGCGCCTGGGCTTGGGTGGCCTGCTTCAAGAGGTCGGGCATCGCCACCACCGAAGCCAGCGCGGTGTCCTTGATCACATTGATGGAATTGTTGGTGAGCGGCGGCACCACCACGCGCACCGCCTGCGGCAGGATCACCAGCCACATCATCGATAAGAAACCAAGCCCCAGCGAACGGGCGGCGTCGAATTGGCCGCGCGGAAGGCCACGATGCCGGCCCGAAGAATTTCGGCGGCATAGGCGCAGGACACCAGCGACAGCGCCGTGGTCGCCGAGGCGAACGGCGACAGCCGGATGCCGACGAAGGGCAGCGCGTAATAGACGAGCACCAGCAAGACCAGGAGCGGCATGGCGCGGAACGCGTCGATATAGACGACGGCGATGTGTCGGAAAGGCAGCCGCCCGTATACCCTGAGCAGTGCCATGCCGAGGCCGCCGACAAGGCCCAGGATGATGCTGAGCAAGCCCAGTAGCAGCGTGGTTTTCAGGCCAAGCAGCAGGAGCGGGAGCGAACTGGCGAGCACCCGCCCATTGAAGAACGTATCGATGATGTCCATATCATTCGGCCCTCTCCCAAAAAGAGAGGGGGCTCGGAAGCATGAGGTGTTACTTCAAGCTCGGCATGTCGGCGACTTGCACGGTGGTGGTATCGGCGTCGGGTTTGGCGCCGAACCATTTCTCGTGCAGCTTCGCGACGAAACCCTCTTTCTTGAGTTCGGTGATGATCTTGTTGAACTCGGCGGCCAAGGGTGAATCTTTGGCGAACATGACCGAATACTTCTCACCGGTCGGGATGCGCTGCACGACTTTCAGGCTGGGTTTGTCCTTGGTGTAGTAGAGCAGCGCCGGGATGTCGCTGATGTAGCCGTCCAGCCGACCGGCGGTGAGATCCAGCATCGCGGGCTGCAAGCCTTCGTAGCGGCGGATTTCGCCGATGCCGTGCTTGGCCTGGTTTTCCGTGGTCCACATGTCGCCGGTGGAGCCGGTATCGACGCCGACGGTCTTGCCTTTCAGGTCGTCCAGTTTGGCGAGGCCGCTGTCGGCGCGCACCGTGAGCGATTGATCGCTGTCATAATAAGGCTGGGCGAAGGACACCGACTCCAGGCGTTTCTTGGTGATCGTGATCGACGATACCGCGGCGTTGATGCGCCCCGACTGTACCGCCGCGAACAAGCCGTTGAATGGAATATTGACGAATTCCACGGTCTTGCCGAGGCGTTTGCCGATTTCATTGACGAGGTCGATCTCGAAGCCCACGATCTGGCCGTTTTGATCCTGGAATTCCCACGGCACGTTGCCGACGTTGGCGCCAACGGCGAGATCCGCCGCGCGCGCATTCGCGCCCGCGAACACCAGCGCCGTCGCCGCGAGCAATACCTTAAATCCGAGCTTGAAAGAAGACCGCATAAGGGGTTCCTTGGGTGTTGTAGTGATTGGGGAGATTATGATGATAGCGTATAGCCGAAATGAATGCGTGAGGACTAAACCGCAGTGCCTACCCATAGCGGGCGTGGATCGATGCTTGCTTTGCTCGTGATGATGCTCGTCGCGGTGTTGACGCTGTTCAACACCGCCGCCGGCGCCAAAACCCTGATCTTCTGCCCGGACGAAGGGCCGAAGGGCTTCAATCCGCAGCTCTATACCGACAACACTACCTTCGACGCCAGTTCACGCGCGCTCTATGACCGCCTGGTCGGGTACGATCCGGGTACAACCCGGATAGCGCCGGCTTTGGCCGAGAGTTGGATCATCACCGGCAACGGCAAGATCTATACCTTCAAGCTGCGCCATGGCGTCAAGTTCCATCACACCGATGCCTTCACGCCCAGCCGCGATTTCAACGCCGATGATGTATTGTTTTCCCTGCTCCGCCAGTGGCAGCCGGAACACCCTTATCATGCCGTTTCCGGCGGGCGCTATGAATACTTCAATGGCATGGGATTGCAGCGCTTGATCCAAGCCATCGATAAAATCGATGATGACACCGTGCGCATCGTCATCGAACACCCGGAAGCGTCCTTGCTCGCCACCTTGGCGATGGATTTCGCGTCGATCCTCTCCGCTGAGTACGCCGCCAAGTTGCAAGCGGCGGGGGAGATGGCGCGCATCGACCGCGAACCGGTTGGCACCGGGCCTTTCGCGCTGCGCGAATATCATCCCAATCGGCGCATCGTCTATCGGGCGCATGCCGAGTATTGGGGCGCTAAGACGCCGATCGATGAATTGGTGTTCGCGATCACCCCCAATTCCAAGGAGCGCTTGGCCAAGCTGAAAAGCGGTGAATGCCATGTGTTACCCCCGCTCGCTACTGCGGCTGCGGGGATTTTGAATAAAGCCAATGACTTCAAGATATTGCAGAAGCCCGGTCTGGATGTAGGCTATCTGGCGTTCAATACCCGCAAGGCGCCGTTCGACAACCTCAAAGTACGCCAGGCGCTGAGCATGGCGATCAATAAAACCGCCATCGTCGCCGAGGTGTTTCAAGGCGCGGCGGTGGCCGCCAAAAATCCGCTGCCGCCGACGGTGTGGAGCTATCACGATGGAATGGCTGACTACCCCTACGACGTCGAGCAGGCCAAGGCGTTGCTCGCCGAAGCCGGTTATCCAGCCGGGTTCGAGACCGATCTATGGGCGCCGCCGGTGGCGCGGCCCTACGATCCACAGCCGCGCATCCTGGCGGAGTTGATCCAAAGCCAATGGCAGCAGGTCGGGGTGAAAACGCGCATCGTGGCCTATGAATGGGAAGAGTTTCTGTACCGTAGCCGCAACGGCGAGCATTCCACCATCCTGCTCGGTTGGGTCGGCGATAATGGCGACCCCGACAATTTTCTCAGTGTACTGCTCGGGTGCGACAAGGTCGGCGGGTCCAACCGCGCCGAATGGTGTTATCCGCCGTTCGAGGAACTGCTCAAGCAGGGTCGCAATGCCCTCTTCCCCGAGCAGCGCTTGAAAATTTACCGCGAGGCGCAGGAGATTTTTCACCAGCAAGCGCCTTGGGTGCCGCTTGCCCACTCACTGTGGGCGCAGCCGCTGCACAAGTCGGTAGAGGGGTTCGTGATGGACGCTTTCGGCGGTAACCGCTTCCATGGGGTCGATTTAAAGATCGGCGAACAATGAGCGCGGCTGATGGATGGCGAGCAAACGCCCGCTGCCCTTCGCCAGCGCGCGCCAGTCATCGGGCATTTCGAACTGGGCGATGGCGGCCGTGGCCAGCCGCTTGTCGCTAGGATCGCCGGCGGCGCTCAAATAGCGGGTCAGGTCCTCCAAACCCGGATTATGGCCGACCAGCAATACCCGCTGCGCGGACTGTGGGCGCTTCGCCAGCACATCCAGCAGCATCGCCAGATCGGCGTCATAGATATTCCGCTCCCAGTGGATGGCGGTGGGCGCGATGCCCAATTCGGCGCATACCAAGAGCGCGGTGTGCTTGGCGCGCTCGGCGGGCGAACTCACGACATGATCCGGTTGCAAACCCTGGTCGTGCAGCCAACGCCCCATCTTGGGGGCGGTTTTCAGCCCGCGCTTGTTGAGCGGGCGGGCGAAGTCGGTGATGGCGCCGGAGTCCTTGTCGGACTTGGCGTGGCGCATGATCAACAATTGTCTTGACATGGGTTGAGGCTCGCGGTTTCGTTACCGTCGAGAATGATACCAAGCCGTACCGGCGAAATCGCATCGAGGGGGGAGGATGACCGGTATCCGCGCTCGTTTTTGGGGGCTGTACGCGCTGCTCGCGGTCGGCGTGATCGTTGTCTGTAGCCTGATTGGCGCGGTCGTGTCGGAGGCGCTGACCGACCCGTCGGCGCGCCAGCGCGCGCTCGGCCTGGTGTGGATGCTGGGCCTGGGCTTGTGTGTGCTGATGGCCGGCGTCTGGTGGGGACTCTATCAGACCGGGTTCCGCGCGCTTGAACGATTGACCCGGGATTTATGGATGATCGCCAGCGGCGACACGGTGGCCGATCTCAGTCTGCGCCAGAGCAGGCTACTCGATCCGCTGCTCGGCGCGCTCGTCTCCATCCTCAAGCGCCTGCGCGAAGTACGGCGCACGGTGGCCGAGACCGCCGCCGCCACCGCCAGCCGGGTGGACAGCGAAAAAGCGCGGTTGGAAGCCATTCTGCGCGATCTCCGCGAGGGCGTGCTGGTATGCGATCTGAATTCGCGCATTTTGCTCTATAACCCCGCCGCCTTGCAGTTGTTGCAAGGCGGGGGTGAACTCGGCCTGGGCCGCTCGCTGTTCGTGGCGCTGAGTCGCGAGCCGGTCATGCAGGCGCTCGATGTCTTGTACGCGCGCTGGATTGCCGGGGCGGTGCCCGAAGCCGATGCGTTGGAGGCTAGTTTTATCGGTTCCACCGTTGACGGCGGGCGCTTGGTGAACGCCCATCTGCGCCTCGTCATCGAGCCCGGCGGCGCCTGCAAGAGCTACGTATTGAGCCTGAGCGATGCCACCGAACCCACGCGCCGTGAAACCGAACCGCGCCGGCGGGCGATGCGTCCGCTCAGCTATGATTTCGACTTGTTGCATGCCGTCCAAGTGCCGGGCACGCTGGCCGAGCAACCGCTGCGTGCGCTGCGCTTCGTGGTGTTCGACAGCGAAACTACCGGTTTGCAACCGACACAGGGCGATGAAATCGTGGCGCTGGCCGGAGTGCCGGTGGTGAATGGCCGGGTACTGAGCAGCGAAAGCTTCGAGCGCTTGGTCAATCCGGGCCGGCCGATTCCGCCGAGTTCCACGGTATTTCACGGTATCACCGACGCCATGGTGCGCGACCAGCCGGCGATCACCGCCATCCTCAAGCAATTCCATACCTTTTGCCGCGACGCCGTGTTGGTCGCCCACAACGCGGCGTTCGACATGAAGTTCATCACCTTAAAACAACATCAAGCCGGCGTCGAGTTCGACCAGCCGGTGCTCGATACCTTGTTGCTCGCCATGGTGGTGGGTGGCGAGTGGCAGGATCGCAGCTTGGAAGGCATCGCCGCGCGCCTCCAGGTGACGGTGGTCAACCGCCACTCGGCGCTGGGCGACGCGCTGGTGACCGCACAAGTGTTCGCGCGCCTGCTCGATCTTCTGGAAGCCAAGGACATCAAGACGCTCGGGCAGGCGCTCGCCGCAAGCGACGAGCTGATCCAGAGCGGCGCGATTCATACGCTCTACTGAGTGCCCCGTCGGCGGACAGGCGATGAGTTATACCAAATCATCGTCTATTGAGTAATATATTTTTAATCAGATCAAAAATATATATTATAAAAACAAAATACTATGAATTGTCTGAGAAGAAAATTAATACTTGATTGTCTGTGAATTGGTATTAAGCGTCTCTTAAGCCGAGGCGGTTATGTTAGCGGCATCGCTGATGATTGAGAGGTCGCTATGCTCCAGAATCGCTCTGTTTCAACCATTGTGCTTGGCGCCGCCCTGTTAGCGGCCGTGGCTAGCGCCGCGGCCGAAACGCCGGCGGATTTCCTTGCCGCCTTCGAGGCCGAGGCCAAACAAACCGCGCCCGCTTTCAGCGGATTTTCCGCCCAGCGCGGCGCGCGGTTCTTCGCCGATGCGCATGGCAGCGAGTGGAGTTGTATGTCCTGCCATACCGCCAATCCCACCGTTGCAGGTAAACACGCCAAGACCGGAAAACCCATCGCGCCGCTCGCGCCACCGGCGAACCCAGAGCGGTTCACCGATGCCCGCAAGGTCGATAAGTGGTTCAAGCGCAATTGTAACGACGTCTTGAACCGGCTTTGCACGCCTTCGGAAAAAGGCGACGTGCTCGCTTATTTGCTATCGCTCGAAAAATAGGAGACCGCCATGACCCGTTTCCGGAAAATTTCACTACTGGCCGCCGGCGCGTGCGCTGTGGCGGTGCTGGCGGCGGCAATGATGTTCGGTGGCGCGCGCGCCGCCGATGACGAAGACGAAGACGAAGACGACGAAATGGACAGCGGCGCGGCGCTCGCCGCCAGCAATGATCGATGGAAAGCCGAATGCGGGAGTTGCCATCTGGCCTATCCGCCCGCACTACTGCCCGCGTCCTCGTGGCGCGCGCTGATGACCGGTCTGGATCGACATTTCGGCGCCGACGCCAGCCTAGATGCACCGGCCGTCGCCGAGATCACCGATTTCCTGGTGCGTAACGGCGGTCGCGAGCGCGGTGCGCCGGGCGCCAAGCCGGTATTGCGCATTACCGAGACGGCTTGGTTTCGCCACGAGCATGACGGGGAACTCCCCGCCGGCGTGTGGCGGCGCCCGGCGATCAAGAGTCCGGCCAATTGCGGCGCCTGCCATACCAAGGCGGATCAGGGCTATTTCGGTGAGGACGCCCTGCGGGTGCCGCGTTGAAGGGGAGAGGGTGAGATGATCCGTAAAATTCTGGTTTGGGATGCGCCGACACGCTTGTTCCATTGGCTGTTCGCGGCGTCGTTCGCGGGAGCGTTTCTGACCTCGGAGTCGGAGCGTTATCGGGATATGCATATCCTGTTCGGTTACACTTTTCTTGGCCTGATCGCTTTTCGCCTGGCGTGGGGTGTAATGGGTTCGCGTTACGCTCGCTTCGGTTCGTTTGCCTTCGGTCCGGCGCGCTTATTCGCCTACGTCAAATCGTTACTATCGGTAAATCCGATGCATTTTGTCGGTCATAATCCGGTGGGTGGATGGGCGGTTTTTGCCCTGCTTGCGCTCGGTGCGCTGACCGGAGCCAGCGGTTATGCAGTCTACGGCGAACTGGGCGGCGACGGGTTGGAGGAATTGCACGAGGGCGCGGCGAATGCGATGCTGGCGCTGGTCGTCGTGCATATCCTGGGGGTGATGGCGAGCAGCGTTTTGCATCGTGAAAACCTGCCCTGGGCGATGCTGACTGGCTATAAGACAGGCGCCGCCGCCGAGGGCATCCGTCGCACTTACTGGAGCGTCGGCTTTGGTCTGCTGTTCGCGGTCGCCGCCTTGTGGGCTGGGCTGTTTTGAGCGGCGCGGGAGTGAATAGGCGTGCGCGTCCTGCTGGTGGAAGACGATAAGCTGCTGGGTGATGCTATCCAGGCGGGGCTTGGGCAGGCTGGCTTCGCGGTCGATTGGGTGCGGGACGGGGTGGCGGGAGAACTCGCGTTGCGGACGGAGCCTTATGCCGTCGTCATCCTCGATCTTGGCCTGCCGCGATTGAGTGGCTTGGAATTGCTGCGGCGGCGGCGCGCCGCCGGCCAGCAAACGCCGGTGCTGATCCTGACCGCGCGCGACGCCATCGATGATCGCGTCCGGGGCTTGGACAGCGGCGCCGACGATTATTTGGTAAAACCCTTCGACCTCAATGAACTGGCCGCGCGCCTGCGAGCGTTGATCCGACGCGCCCGGGGCGATGCCTGCGCGGTGCTGCGGGTTGGTGAATTGGCGCTCGACCCGGCGGCGCACCAGGTGAGCTTTCATGACCAGCCGGTCGAACTGGCGCCGCGCGAGTTCGCGTTGCTCCAGGAGCTGATGCAGCATGCCGGGCGGGTTTTATCGCGCGAGCAGCTTGAGGAGCGGCTGTATGCCTGGGGCGAGGAGGTCGAAAGCAACGCCATCGAAGTGCATATCCACCACCTGCGCCGCAAGCTTTCGCCGGATTTGATCCGCACCATCCGCGGCGTTGGCTATCTGCTGCCGCGCCAGCCGCATGGCTGAGTCAGGCCCGCGCTTTTCCATCAAGCGACGGCTGCTCGTCACCCTGCTTGCCACGGTGGCGGTGGTTTGGTTGTCGACGGTCGTGCAGATTTATCGGGACGCGCAGCGCAGGATCGATGAATTGCTCGACGCCCACCTCGCGCAATCGGCGGCGCTGGTGGCGGCGCAGAGCGGCGGCGAGATCGAAGACGAGATGGACATCGAGCATCTGCCGTATCCGTACCCCTACAACCGGCAGGTGGTATTCCAGGTTTGGGAACATGGGCAGCGGTTACGGCTGCGCTCGGCGCATGCACCGGCCGAGCGCTTGTCTGCGCAGGAACAAGGGTTTAGCGACGCTGTGCTCGATGGCTCGCGGTGGCGGGTATTCAGCGCATGGGCTGGCGCAGGCGAGTTTCTCGTCCAGGTCGGCGAGCGCCGCGCGGTGCGCGATCAGATGGTGCAAGCACTCATTAAACATCTGCTCAAGCCGCTCGCCTTGGCGTTGCCGGTGCTCGCGTTGCTGCTTTGGGTCGGGGTTACGCGTGGCCTGCGACCGCTCACCGCGCTGGGCGAGCAAATCCAGCAGCGCGACCCGGACAATCTGTCGTTGCTGGAGGTTTCCGGCGCGCCGGTCGAAGTCGCGCCGTTGGCGGAAAGCTTGAATCGCTTGTTCGAGCGCGTGCGCGCTTCGCTCGACAACGAGCGCCGGTTCACCGCCGACGCCGCGCATGAACTGCGCACGCCGTTGGCCGGACTGATGGCGCAAGCGCAAGTCGCGCGCGCCGCCACTCTTGATGCAGAGCGCCGCCACGCGCTCGAGCAAGTCATCGAGGGCTGCCGGCGCGCCGCGCACTTGATCGAGCAAATGCTGACGCTGGCGCGACTCGATCCGGAGCGGATCGTGGCTCCCTCGCGCACTTGCGATCTGCGCAGGGTGGCGACGAAGGCAGTCGCTGAACTGGCGCCGCTTGCGTTGGCCAAGGATATCGCCCTCGAACTCAGCGCTGGGGATCCGGTCGAGGTTGTCGGCAATGCCGAGTTATTGCGCGTTTTGCTGCGCAATCTGATCGACAATGCGATCCGCTATAGCCCGGCTGGCACGGCGGTGCGCATTGATATCACAAGGACCGCGGCGGGGCTTGGCGAACTCATCGTCACCGATCAAGGGCCGGGTATAACGCCAGCGGAAAGAGAAAAAGTAGGGCAGCGCTTCTATCGTATCCTTGGCAGCGGCGAAACCGGCAGCGGCGTGGGTTTGTCGATCGTCAAGCGTATCGCCGAATTACACCATGCCCGCGTCGCTCTGAGTGGCGGTGAACAAGAACAGGGCTTGCGGGTCAGGGTGACGTTTTAGAGCGGTTCCTGAATTGATGTAGCGATTTCGGTCTATTGGGTTAAGGTATTCACCTGCGAAGCAGTGGAGAATAGGCATGAAGGCGTACTGACGCGATCTGGTACAACGGTGCTGGTGCCTGCGACACGCTGTACTGGGCGTCGTGGCTGAGCGGTTCCAGGTGAGCGAGTCGTGGGTACGCTTGCTCAAGCAGCGGCAGCGTGAGCGCGGCAGGATTGGACTGTGTGATCAGCGCCACGGTCTCTATCCCCGGCTGGCAGAGCCACGCCGAGGCATCCGGGGCGGTAGGCGGTCAGCCAGCACCCGGACGCGACGCTCAGTGAGTATCGCGAACGGTTCGCGCTGTTGGCCGTCGCGCTCGGCGTTGAGCCGCAGCGCTGATTCAGGAGTTGGGTCTGCCGAGAAAAGTCGCCGCGCTGCTGAGCAGGATCGCACGGATGTGCACGCCGGGCGGCAAGCGTGGCGGGCCACGCAGCCAAGCCTTGACCCCGCGCGGCTGGTGTTCGTGGACGAGGACCTGGGCGAGCACGGCGGATGGGACGGACCCACGGTCGCCGTTCGCGGTGAGCGGCTGGTGATGGCACTGCCGTGGGGGCACTGGAAGACGACCACCTCGTCGCTGCGCTGCGCTGCGAGGGCTTCCACCGCCCTGACCGTGATCGATGGGGCGATGACGGGCGATCTGTTCGTGGCCTATGTCGAGCAGCAGTTGCGCCCATGCCGAAGCCTGGTGACATCGTGGTGATGGACAACCTCTCGTGCCACAAGCGCGCCGGGGTGCGGCCGCGATTGAGGGGCGGATGCCAATTATGGTTTTTGCCCTACAGCCCCGACCTCATCCCATTGAACACGCCTTCAGCAAGCTCAAGGCAAAGCTCAGAGCCGCGGCCAAGCGCACGGTCGAAGCGCTGTGGCACTACTCTCGGTGAGGTGTTAGACGAGTTCCTGCCCGCCGAATGTCGCCACTACTTCACCAGTTGCGGCTACTCAGCCGCTACACCTTACCAGGAACCGCCCAGATGCTCATGCGCGGGTGGGTCGGCCCGAAGGCACGACCCACCCAGGTAGGGGAAGGGTCAATGGGCCACGGCGGCGGCTCTACCGATGCCGGTGTTGGAGCGCACGTAGAGCTCTTCCCACATTTCCTCCGCGCGCCGGTCGCGGAACAGGAGAGACCCTAGCAGCACCGCGAGGAAGCCGAGCGGGATCGAGATGATGCCCGGGTTGCGCAGATCGATCAGCGGTTTTTCCAGGCCGACCAGGTTGGTGGTGCCGGCGCCGAGGTCGGCGATGGCCTTCTCGGCGGCGGCTTTCGCTTTCTCGGCGGCGGCGATGCTCGCTTTGAGCTTGTCCTGCGCCGCCGGATCGGCAGCGGCGCTGAGTTCGCCGTTGAACTTGCCGATGGCGGCGGTTTGCGTGTCGATGATCTTCTGCTGCGCGCCCTTGACCAGGATGGGATACGTCATATTGGGCGACACCAGCACCAGGCCGATGGCGGCGAGCGTGCCCACCAACAAGCCCAGGATCACGCCGCCGGTGTTGCAGCGTTTCCAGTACAACGTGAGTAGCACCACCGGGAAGTTGGCGGAAGCCGCCACCGCGAACGCGAGCGCCACCAGATGGGCGACGTTCTGGCCCTTGGCCAGGATGCCGATGGTGATGGCGAGCGCGCCGACGATCAGCGAGCACACGCGCGCGGCGCGGCGTTCTTCGGCGTCGGTCGCGCGTTCGCCCCGGATCACGCCGACCCAGATGTCATGCGACATGGCCGAAGCGGAGGCCAGCACCAGGCCCGCCACCACCGCCACGATGGTGGCGAACGCCACCGCCGCGACGAAGGCAAGCATGAAATTGCCGAGGAAGGAATCCGACCCGCCGCCGAGGAACTGCGCGAGCATGGGCGCCGCCATGTTGCCGCCTTTGTCGATGGCCATGATGGCCGGCGCGCCCACCTTGATCGCCGCACCGTGGCCGAGGAACAGTGTCACCACGTAAAAGCCGCCGATGATGCCCATCGCCCAGATCACCGAAGTGCGCGCCGCTTGCGCGGTCGGTACGGTGAAAAACCGCATCAGGATATGCGGCAGGCCGGCGGTGCCGAGCACCAATGCCATGCCCAGCGAAATCTGGTCGATCGGATTTTTGAACAGCAATGCCGGTTCCAGGAAACGCTGGCCGAGTTGTTCGGGGGTCATGCTGGTGGCGGCGTCGCCGAGTAGCGACGCCACCCGTGCCTGCACTTTGGGATCGTCCACCACTGCCTGCATGAACGCGGGCAGGCTGAAGCCGTAATGCGACCAGACCCAAATGGTCATGATCAGCGAGGCGGTGACCAGCAGCACGGCCTTGATGATCTGCACCCAAGTGGTTGCCACCATGCCGCCGAACAAGACATAAGCCAGCATCAAAATGCCCACGGTGATTACCGAGGCTTCGTAGGGAATGCCGATCAAGGTCTTCACCAGCACCCCGCCGCCCACCATTTGCGCGGTCAGGTAAAACGTCGAGACGGTGATGGTGGAAAGCGCCATCACCATACGCGTGGCTTTCGGATTGTTGCGGAACGCGAGGATGTCGCCGAGTGTATATTTGCCGATGTTGCGGCAGGGTTCGGCGATGACCAGCAACACGGTGATATAGGCGACCAGCCAGCCCACCGAGTACATGAAGCCGTCGTAGCCGTTGATCGAAATCAGCCCGGCGATACCGAGGAACGATGCCGCCGACAGATAATCGCCGGCGATGGCCCAGCCGTTCTGGATGCCGCTCACCCCGCTGCCGGCGGCGTAGAAGTCGGCGGCGGTCTTGACCCGTTTGGCCGCCAAGTAAGTCACGTACATGGTGATGGCGATGATGACCGCGAATACGCCGAAGGTGAGCGGTATCCAGTTGGAGGCGACCGCCTGGGCATGCGCCGGGGCGGACACCAGTGCGAGCGCCGCGCCCGCCGTGAGCAAAGTATGAGGTGTCGTTTTCATGTCAGGCTCCGATGCGGTGAGCGTCTCTGGCGATGTCCGCGGCCATGGCGTCGAATTGGGCGGCTTTGCGCGCGTAAATGAACGCGATGGCCCAAGCGACGACGAATTCCGACAGCGCGAATAAATAGCCAAAATTGATCACGCCCCAGACTTTCATCTTGAACAGGCCGGTGAAATAAGCCGCCCCAATGGGCAGGGCGAAATAATAGATGATCGAGAAGATCATCAAGCTCCATAGGAATCGGCTTTTGTGGCCATGCAATTCTTGAAAGCGCGAATCAGCCTCGATTTTGGCCCAATTGGGCGGTGCTGCTGCCATGGTCTACTCCCCTTGAGGTTATAGGTTTATCGTCAACTACGGTCCGGTGCGCCCATCCGTGGTCAGCCAAATATCAGCCCATGATCCTATCATTAATGCGCGTCGTCTGATGCTAGCCATCAAGCGCCGAATCCCACGCCAGCGCCGCCGAAATCGCGCCCCAGCCTGCCCTGGAGGTTGCGCGCCTGGCGCAACGCTTCCTTGAGAATGCGCCGATCCAGTTCGTTCAGGGAATCGGGGTCGAGATGATTGTTCGGCGTTTGGCCGGCGGCCAGGCGGAGTGCCTGGTGGCGCAGCCGCAGGTTCTGAATATACTGAAACGCCTGTGCCCAGGCGTCCACGTCCGCGCTGGCGAAACGCAGCCTGGCGCCCGCCTCCTGGAGCCGCTCCAGGGTATTGGTGGCGGTCACCCCAGCCGCCAGCGCGTAGATGCGCGCGGCGTCGACGAACGGGGTGATGCCGTTCACCTTGAGATCCAGCGTGTGCGGGTAATCGTCGCCGCCACCGGTCAGGATGAAATCGCGCAGTACGCCGAGCGGCGGTTGGTTTTGCAGCGCGTTCTGGGCCATCAACAGGAGAAAGCGGTTGTGCTCGGCGGCGTAGGCGGCAAGCCAGGAACGCAGCTTGTCGGCCAGGGTGACATCCCCGTACAACGGACGGAAGTCGAAGAAAATGCTGGCGTTCAACAGCGCCTCGGGGTCACCAGTTGATGATCCAGGCGGCAAAGCGTTCGTTCCATTCGTCAAGACTCAGACACCAGTGCGGGGTTGCTCGCCATGATCTCGCCGCGACACAGTGGAAATCCACAACGATCCAGCGCTTCATTGACGGCACGCAAGCGCAGCAGCCATTACCCGGCGCGCCGCGTCGGGATCGGTGTCGGCAGCGAAGATCAAGGCATTGTCCTGATCGCTGGCAAGGGTTTGCTCGAACCGTCCTTCGCTCCCTAATGCGATCCAGCACAGCGCATGGCGCGGCGCCTTGGCACCGAACTCAAGTCGATGATGCGCTGGGTGAGGAGGTCGTTCATGGTGGAGTAAAAAGCGTGTCAGATATTCCGCCGTCGCGCCTTCGGCGAGCAGGCGCTCGACCGCTTGGCGGATGTTCAGCGCGCAGTCCCGCAACTCTTCGTCACGCTCGGCGACGCGAATCCGCGCACTGATCTGGCGTTCCTTTTTCCGCCGTGCAGCAACACTAGATTGGAGGCCGACACCACCCCCACCAGCCGCCCGTCCCGTACCAGCGGCAGGTGGCGCAGGCCATGGCGCGCCATCGCCAACGCCGCCTCGTACACCGGCGCGGCGGGCGACAGCCTCGGGAATTCGGTGTTCATGAATTCGGCGATGGGCCGGGTGGATATCCGGTTGCGCGAGCGCCACTTTACCAGGCGCTTCCTTGAGCGTGAACATGCCGAGCAGGCGGCCATCGGCGTCGGCGACCATCATCGAGCCGATCGCGAGTCTATCCATAATTTCCAGCACGGTTTTCAGCGGCGTGCTCGGCGTTGCCGCTCACCGGGAGCGCGCCGGATCAGCGCATGAGGCGGCAGATCGAGTGGATTAGCGTTCGGCATCGGCGTCAATCATCGACCGCTAGCCCGCTGGGCGTGAGCGACCGGCGCAATGGCGATGGCGTTGGCGATCGCAACATTCGCATATAAAATTTATATCATTGATTTAATTTTAAATTAAATTTTAAATTATGAATCATCCAAGTGACAGAATTGCCGTGAGTCGAAAGGCGGGCGGGCTGCGCCCGTCCGCCTCGCCACCGCCGGCCTCAGGGCTTGCGCGTTTCGCGGCTGAGCGTCCGGTAATACTCCTCCACTAGCGCGCGATAACCTTCCGGCGCTTCACCCTCGGCCGTGCTCGATAAGCGCTGCTCGGTATTCTCTGAGGCGCCCTTGCGCAGCTTAAATTCGAGCTGTTTCAGGCGCTCGATGGCGTCGGCTTGCAAGCGAGCGAGTTGTTCGGGGTCCGCGTAGGCCGTCTGGTTTTCCAGCGCCTGCAAGCGTTGCATGACGGCTTGAATATCGTCGTTGCGCTCGCCGGCTTCGTTCAAGGCCTGGCCGATCCGTTCCGCCTCGCTGCGCTGGCGATTGAACTCACCCTGCAGGGCTTGGATATCGGCGGGGTCCCAGCGCCCGATCCGGCCCTCGCGATCATAGCGGCTGTAGCCGCGCCCGCCTTGAGCGGCGTTGTCGCGAGCGTTGGGCTGCGCATCTTGCTGGCCTTGCTGATCGGTTTGTGCTTGCTGTGCTTGTTGCCCCTGTTGTTGGCCTGGTTGCCCTTCTTGCCCTTGCTGTGCTTGTTGCCCCGGTTGCCCTTGCTGTGCTTGTTGCCCCGCTTGCTGGCCTTGTCGCTCTTGCTGCCCCTGCTGCTGCCCCTGTTGTTGGCCGGCTTGTGGATTCTGCTGCTGCGCTTGTCGTTCTGCTTGTCCCTGCTGTTCGGCACGCCGGGCGATTCGTTGCTGTAACGCTTCCAGGTTACGGGTCAGTTCACGCATCTCTTCCAGTGAATGCGCCAGACGCTGCTCCTGCGATTCGCCGACCGCCGCGCCCGCCTCCGCGACTTTCTTTTGCAATTCGTAAAGGCGCACGCCGATTTGGCCTTCCAAGGCGGTGGCGAATTCCTGCATGCGTTCTTCGATGCTGCGTTGCGATGCACGGATACGGTCGGCGAGTTCGTCCCGGCGCAAGCCATTCGCCGCATCTTTGAGCTTCGCAGCGGAGTCGGCCTGTTGTTCCGCCTGGGCCGCGCGCGCGAGCTTGTCCAGTTCGGTTTCCAGGTTTTTCACTTCATCCGCCATTTGTTCCTTGCGTTGGCGCAGCCCGTCCAGTTGTTCGGCGCGCTTGCTTTCGTCGTCGGAAAGTTTGCTGACGTTTTTCACCACTTCCCGCTGTTGCCGATACAGATCTTCGGCGCGCTTGCGCGCTGCATCGATGTCGCGGGCCAATTGCGATGAGCGGTTTTGGTCGAGCTGGCGTTTGGCTTGCTGCAAGCGTTCCAAGGCATTGCGCGCCTCGGCCTGGGTGGCGTCGTTGTCGGCGGCGCGCCGCATCGCCGCGGCGGCCTGCTTGAGTTGATCCAGCGTCGCTTGAACCTCCGGCGTTTGTTGCTTGCGCGACAGGCGTTCAAGCTGGCGCGCGAGTTCTTCCGCCTCCTCGGCGAGCGAGCGCTGATTGCTGCCGCCACCGCCGCTTTGGTTTTGCCGCTGGGCGGCGCGCTGGCCCTGGCGTTCGACTTCCTGCTGCTGGCGGCGCGCGAGTTCGCGCAGTTTCTCCAGCACTTTGTCGAGTTCGGCCTGGGCCGCGTCTTGTTCCCGGCCATGCTGGATATTTTCGTATTGATTCCGCAACTTATCGAGTTCTAGGCGGAATAAATTCTCCAGATCTTCGTCGGCGTCGCCACGCCCCCGGCCGGCTTGGTCGTTCTGTGCGACCTGCACCTCGCGGAACGCGGCTTCGGCGCGCTGCAAATGTTGCAGGGCGATCTGCGCGGGCGCCAGCGCGGCGTCGGCGGCGCGCGTTTGTAAGTGTTGTTCGGCCTGCCGCATCGCCTCGGCGGCTTTGGGCAGCTCTTCGGCCATTTTGCGATAGCCTTCCTGCAGTTGCAGAATGTCGCGCGTACCCAGGCGGTTCACCAGCGCTTCCACGCGATTGCGGATACGCGCTTCGGCTTGCGCCAGAGCGGAGAGATTTTCGTCATAGGCTTCCGGGCGATAGCTCGCACGGTCACGCAGGGTATTGAAGGTCGCGACCACCAGTTCACGCTGCTGCGCCGACAGCGAACGCTGATCGTCCGGCTCGCCGCCTTGGCTGCCTTGGCTCTCCGCCTCGCGGTAATCGCGCCGGAACGGCCGCACCTCCAGGAAATACATGTCGGTCTTGGCTTCTTGCCCGGCGCCGGCGTTGGCTTTGTCGAAAGCGCGCGCATGGTAAGCGATCAAGTCGCCGGGTTGCAAACCCAGCTCTTCCAGATAAACGGTGTGGGTGACGTCGGTTTCCTGGTCGTTGCCGCCCACGGGTTTGAGCGGCACGATTTGTTCGGGGCCACCGTTCACCGACAGCGCGAGTTCCACGCGGTCCAGGCCGAGATCGTCGGTGGCCTTGACTTCGATGGCAGGTTCTTCCACCCGGGTGACTTTGATGTCACGCCCCGGTTGGCTGATCGCCACCTCCGGTTCCTGATCTTCCACCGCCTCGATCGCGTAGTCTGGCGAGGCCGCGACTTTGTCGCCCTGCTCGGCTTGTAAATCGATGCGGTAAGTGCCATCGTCACGCACTTCCATTTCGGCGGTCAACGCGCCGTCGGCCTCGGGTTTCAGCGCGATGCGCTCGGTGCCGTCGAGCACGATGTCACCGCCTTTGACCGGAATGCTGGGTCGCACCTGTAAGCGTACCCGCGTGCCGCGCACCGCGCTGATGTCGCCGTGCTGTTCGTCGGTGCGCGGGGGAAGCCCTGTGTATTCCGGAAAATGGTATTCCAGCGTGAGTTCGCGCGCGGTGGGAAACTCGATGACGGCGATGTGGTAAGTGGGCGAACGCACGCCGCCGGCCGCGACGTAATAATCGACCGCCTGGTCGAGATCGAACAGGAAGGCTTCGTGCGCGCGTGGCTCGGCGCCCGGCGCCATCGCAACCCGGCGCCAATCGGCGGCGCTGCGTTTCACCCAGAGCTCGACCCGTTCGGCGTCGAAGCCCTGCAAGCGAGCCGCGATTAGTTGGTCGGTGCCGCGCGCGATCCGGGCATCGCCCGGCGTTACGCTGACTGCGTAGGGATTGACCGCCGCCTGGCTCCAGGGAAACAAGAACGGCAGGCCGCGCCCCAGGAAGCTGGGGTGCCAGGTGAAGACCAGCGCGCAGAGCGCGGCCACACCGGCCAATCGCACCGCGGCTTGGCGCAGCTCGTGGCGATCGACACGGCGGCCGTGATCGATGGCTCTGGCCGCCGCCGCGGCGTGTTCCGCCAAGCGCCGAGCGAGGCCGGGGGAAACCTCGCCCGGTTTGGCTTGCCTCGCTTCGACCGCGCTCATCACCGCCGCCTGCAGCGCCGGTTCATGTTCTTCGAGGTAGAGCGCGGCGCGATTCAAGGGCACCCGCCGCGCCAAGGGAACCACTAGCATGCCCGATAGCAGCGCCGCCACGGCAAGGTAAGCGAGGATACGCGCCACTGCCACGGCGGTCGGTGCGAACAACAGCGCATCCATGGCGAAAGTCGCGGCGATCACCACCGCCAGCCCGCCCATGAGCGCCCAGACCAGCCCGTGCAGCCCCGTCTTCCAGCGCCAGCGCCGGCGTACCAGACGGACGGCGCGCAGCAGGTCGCGATCGGCGGAGCGATTGATGAACAGCAGTGGCGCTCGACATAGCGATGGTCCTCGGTACTCCTGAGACGGTTAGAGCATGGGCGCCGGCTTTGGTTGCGGCGCAAGCGCGCGGCGATAGGCTAGCATGGCTTCGGCGATCAGCAATACGCCGGCGGCTAGCAACAGATACCACCACCCGCGTTGGCGCTCTTCCTGGGCGCGCGGCAGCAGCCGAACGCGCAGTTGCCGGCACGCCTTGCGCCGGCGCGGGCGGAAACGGCGAGGTCGGTGACGAATGCCGCGCTGTCCAACGGCGTCAGCTCCGCTTCCCGCGCATCGACATTGACCGCCACCAGTAAACTGGAATCCGTGCCGCGGCGCAATTCATAAAAGCCGGGCTCGGTCACCAGCAACGCCGGCTTGCCGGTGAGTTGCGCGCGCGCGCCGCTCGGGCTGACGACGCTCACCGCCCCGCCTTGGGTAAGCGCGGCGGCGAGGGTGGCGTCGCCCGCCGCGCGCGCCTGGCGTGCGCCGTCCACCATTGCCGACGGTGAACCAAGCCGGCACGTTCTCGTAGGCCGCGAGATGTGCGCGAGCCGATGGACGAACGGCACGAATACCGGTTGCAGGGCGAATTCGTTCCATGCGGTGTCCAAGGTCGTCGTCAGCACGAGAGTGCGTCCTGCGCCACTCAAGCGTTCGACTAGCGCCGCCGTGCCGTCGTCGTAGCGCGCGAGAACGACATCATCGTTCGTCGGCGCGAGCCGGCGGTAGCGCCAAATCTGTGCGGCGCGGAAATCGCCGCCTTGGCGCGCGCTGAACGAGGCGAACAGAGGATGGCTGGCATCGATCTGGCTAATCGCCGCGCCGCGCTCGCCTTGTCGCTCCTGGCGCGGCCCGAGCGTGCCCGGCAGGAAATCGGCGGCCGTGCCTGACCAGCCGCCGACCAAGCCGTCCGCCGCTACTACCAGCAATCCGCCGCCGGCGCTGACGAAGTCGCGCAAGCGCTCACCCAGTTCACCGCCGGGAAGCGGCGTATCATTGACGATGATCAATGACCGACCGGTGTAATCGTCGGGCCGCAAATCCTTGATGGATTTGATCTCGACGGCGAATCTAGGGTTCTCACCGAGGGCCAGGGCACGGCTCAGATACAGGCTTTGATTGGGACGGGTGGTCGCGTTTTCCAATACCAGCACCCGTAGGGTATGGACGGGGTTCAGCACAAAATGGAAAGCATTGTCCGCCGCCAGCCCGTCCGCGCCGAGGCGCACCGTGGCGCGCGTCGCTTGGCCGGGGTTTGCGATGTCCGCGAAGGTGACGGTGGCGTTGGTATTCGCGGCCAGCGCGAGCGGCCGGATCTCCTGCTCGCGGCCATCGACGTCGAGGGTGACACGCGTGTCCAGTGCGCGGGCGGTGGTATTGCGCAGCGTCGCGCTGATGGCGGTGAGGTCGCCGCGCTCAGCCGTGGCCTGCCGGCGCATGGTAACGCCAGTCACGGTGGCGTTGGCCACATCGCCATCCAGGATGGCGATGGGCCTGACACGAACACCGGAGGGCAGACGCGGGGCATTGGCGGCATCGTAGGCGCTGCGTTGAAAATCGGAGATCAGCACGATCTCGCGCGCCGGCGCGTTGCTGTCCTCCAGCACAGCGCCCGCCTGCGCCAGGGCAATGGCCAGATCGGTGGCGGCGGCGCCGGGACGATAAGCGGCGAGCGCCGCGCGCAGCGCATCGCGGGTAGCGCCAAGTTCAGCGGCGATTAGCGCGGTCCGGTCGAAGAAGATGAGCGCCACACGGTCATCCGCGGCCTGTTTCGCCAATTCGTCGAGCGCCGCTTGCCGCGCTTGTTGCCAGCGTTCGGCGTAGCCCATGCTGTAGGAGCGGTCGAGCAGAATGACGACATCGCGCCGGCCGGCGCCGCTGGGCGCGGTCGCACCGCTCAGGAACGGCCGCGCGAAGGCCAGCGCGATCAGCGCCAGCGCCAGGCAGCGCAGCGCCAGCAACCACCAGTCGCGGATGCGCAGCAGGCGCCGTTCCTGGTAAGGGATTTGGCGCAGGAACATCAAGGATGGAAATGGGATGGCCTGCGGGCGCTCGCGCTGCACGAGGTGAATCAGCACCGGCAGCGCCAGCGCCGCGAGGCCGGCCAATAGCCAGGGGTTGAGGAACGCGAAGCTCATCTAGCGTACCCGCGCGAGCCGCTCACGCTCGGAGAGATAGTGAAAGAGGATATGATCGAGCGGTTTAGAAGTATCGCACAGCACGTAATCGATGCGCTGGTCGCCGAAGCGTTTCCTGAGTGCCGCGATGTGCGTGCGCACCAGTTCGCGATAACGGTCGCGGAACTGTTCGGGGGCGACCGGAATACGCGCGTTGCTCTCCAGATCGGCGAAAGCGCTGATGGCGGTGAACGGTAATTCGAGCTCGGCGGGGTCGAGGATGTGGAACACGATCACGTCATGGCCGCGCATCCGCAATTCGCCGACCGCGCTGGCAAGCCGTTCCGGCTCTTCGTAGCAGTCCGAGAGCAGCGCCAGCACGCCGCGCCGGCGCAGCCGGTCGGCGGCCTTGGCGAGCGGCCGGGTGTAATCGGTCTGCCGGCCTACTTGCAGGCGGCTCAGGGTGTGGAGCACGACATCGCGGTGCTTGGCCGAAGGCGGCACGAAATCGCGCAGATCCGCGTCGAAGGTGAGCAAGCCCACGCGGTCGCGTTGCTGGCTGGAGAGGTAAGTCAGGCTCGCGGCGATGAAGCGCGCGTAGTCGAGTTTGCGCACCGCGCCGCTGGCGTAATCCATCGATTTGGAAACATCCAACAGCACGCTGAAATTGGCGTTGGTGTCGGCTTCGTATTGCTTGACGTAAAGGCGGTCGGTGCGGGCGAACACCCGCCAATCGATGCGGCGAATGTCGTCACCCGGCATATAGGCGCGGTGTTCGGCGAAATCGATGGATAACCCCAAGTGCGGCGACCGATGCAAACCGCCGATGAAGCCGTCCACCACGCTGCGCGCGACGAGTTCCAGATCGCCGATGCGCGCGAGCAGCGCGGGGTCGATAAAGCGCGCCTTGGCGGCGGCATCGGGGCTGATGGGCATACGCGCCGCCGTTACAAGCCGGAACTCGGCTGTGGGACGGCTTCCAGCAGCCGCGCGACCAATTGATCCGCGCTCACGCGCTCGGACTCGGCCTGGAAATTGCGCAGGATACGATGCCTCAGCACGGGCCGCGCCAGCGCGCGGATGTCATCGAAGTTGACGTGATAACGGCCGTGCATGAGGGCGCGAGCTTTGCCGCCCAGCACCAGATATTGGGCGGCGCGCACGCTCGCGCCGTAGCTCACGAATTCGCGCACGAACGGCGGGGAATTTGGCGCGCCGGGGCGGCTCGCGCGCACCAGGGCGAGCGCGTAGCGTAACACGGGCTCGGCGATCGGCACCTTGCGCACCAGTTGCTGGAACGCGCGGATATGCTCGCCGCTCATCGCGCGCTCGAAGCGCACGTCGCGCAAGGATGTGGTGGAGCGAATCACTTCCAGTTCCTCCTCTTCCGGCAGATAGTCGATGACGATCTCGAACATGAAGCGGTCGAGTTGGGCTTCCGGCAGCGGATAAGTGCCTTCCAGTTCGATGGGATTCTGGGTGGCGAATACGAAGAACGGTTCGTCCAATGTGTAGGTCTTGCCCTGCACCGTCACCCGGTGCTCCTGCATGGCTTCCAAGAGCGCCGCTTGGGTCTTGGGCGGGGTGCGGTTGATTTCGTCCGCCAACACGATATTGGCGAATAACGGGCCGGGCAGGAATACCATCTCGCGCCGCCCGCTTTCGGGGTTTTCCTGAACCAGGTCGGTGCCGGTGATGTCCGAGGGCATCAGGTCGGGGGTGAACTGGATGCGCGAGAATTTCAACTCCAGCACCTGGGCGATGGTGTAAATCAACAAGGTTTTGGCCAATCCCGGAACACCGACGATCAGGCTGTTGCCGCCGACCAGCAGGGTAAGCAATACCAGTTCGACCACATCGTCCTGGCCGATGATGCGCTTCTTCAGTTCGGCGCGCACCCGGTCATAGCGGTTTTTCAGATCGTCGGCGAGCGCGATGTCGGCGTCGGCAGCTAGGCTATGCTCATGGTTTGCGTTGTTCACCCAATTCTCCCGGTTTGGTGATGGTTTGCGCACGAATCCGCAACAGTAAATCCTGCGCCCGCTCGAAATTCGGCGCGAGTTCGAGCGCGGCCAGCACCTCCCGCCGCGCCGCGCCGGTATTGCCGCCCTGAAAATACGCATTGGCGAGTTGGTAGCGCGCTTCCGCCAGATCGACCGGCTTCAAAGCGAGCGCCGTGCGCCGTTCGCGCACCGCCAGCGGCCAATCATTGATCTCGCCATAAAGATCGGCGAGTTGCTGGTGCAGGGCCAGCGCGAAAGGATAGATGTAAATCGCCCGGTCCAGTGCCTCCGCCGCGCCACGTTTGTCGCCTAGCGCGCGCCGCAATTCGGCGAGCTTGACATGGGCTTGATAATGATCGGCGTTGATCGCGATCATCTTCTCCAGTTGTTCGGCGGCTTGGGCCGGCGCATCACGCTTTGCGTAGAGTTCGGCGAGAAACCAGTACGGGCTGTCGTCGCCAGCGTAATCGGGAAACAAGGCTTCGGCTCGTTTGAGGAAGGTTTCGGCTTGGTCCAACTCGCCTTGTTCCAGTAACGCATGGCCCGCTTGCAGTTGCAGGACGAAGGCGCCTGGCTCCTGCTCGGCGCGCGCGATCAGCGCGGGCGGCGAGTCGGGGGCCTCGGCGGTTAGCGCCAGGGCCGCGAGCGGACCGGCGAAGCGCGTTTTGAGATAATCATCGAACGCGTGGTCGAACGCGGCGCTGTCCAGGCCGGTCCCGGCCTCGATCGCGGCGGCGCTGGAGTGGCGCGCCTTGAATCCGTCCAGCATCTTACGCACCGCCGCGAAGCCCCAGCGGGTTTCGATGAACTCCAACACCAGCGAAGCCTGATAGTAGGAATGGATGATTTGCTGCGGATAGCTCGGGCGCACGAAGCCATTGTTGAGCTGGCTCACGGGCAGCAGCTTGCCGTTGCGATAGGCGATCAGAAAGTCGGGCGTGACATCGCTGCCCCAGCCGGGGCGCGCACGGCGTTCCTCGTGTACCGCCAAGCCCTCCGAGAACCAGCGCGGCACGCGGTGATCGGTCATGCCCAAGTGGAAAGCATGGGCAAGCTCGTGGCGGAAGGTCGAACCCCAGTTGCTGTGGCCGATCTCGCGCGCCGACGGTGAGTCCATCGCCAGCACTTTACCGAAGGCGACGCCCAGGATGCCGATGCCGGCCAGGCCGGCGGTGCGTACCGAGAAATCCGCGTGGCGCGGATAGAGTTCGACGCGGATGGGGGTAGGGGGTTGATAGCCGTAGCGTTCGGCGTAGTGCTCGAAACTCTCCGCGGCGAGCGGAGCGAGATAGGGATCGATGGCTCCGACTTCGTCGCGCTGGATGAAAAATTGAAAGCGCCCGTGGTCGATGATTTCGTAATCGCCAAAAGTATCGGCCAAATCCAGGGTGTTCTTGAGCCATACGTTGTAAGGGTCGCCGGCGAACGCCCGCTCCAGGTTGGCGCGGCCTTGGTCGATCAGGCCGATGCGCATCTGATTGATGCCCAAAAGCCCGTAGCCGCGCCAGGAACGGCCATCGAGTGCGACGGCTTGCGCGGCGAAACGCACGGCGTCGTCATAGAGGCGGTTCTGCACCGCGAGTTCGGCCACGGTGTTATAGAGTTCGGCAGTGCGCGGATTGATGGCGAGCGCGCGTCGCTCGGCATCCTGGAACCCGGCCTCATCACCGCTCAGGTGGTAAACCGCGGCCAGCACCGCCAGCGCTTCCAGCGACGCGGGATCGTCGGCCAGCGCCTGCTTGGCTTCGCGCTCGGCGTCCGGATACTGCTCCAGTTCGCTGTAGAGTTGGGCGAGGAACACGCGCGCCGGTACGTAATGGGAATCTTTGGCGAGCGCGCGCTGCACGGTTTCCAACGCTTCTGGGGCAAAATCGAAATGTTGGCTGCGCGCCAGCCCAAGCAGTACTCCGGGATGCTCGGCGTCTATGGCCAGCGCTTCGCGCAAAACTTCCAAGGCTTCGGCGTTATTGTATTTCTCCAGCAACAGTTCAGCGAGCGCGACGCGCGCCTCGATACTCTGTTGATCCTTGGCGATGGCTTCGTCATAAAGGCGCACCGCGAGCTTATAGAGCTGTGGATCGGTCAGGCCGAGATAGCGCGTCGCATTGGCGATGGCGATCAAATCTTGGGCCGACAATTCGGCGATCATCCGATAAACGTCGCGCACGCGCTCGAAGGCGGCGAACGCCTGTTCCTGTTCGCCGCGCCGGTATAAGGCCAATCCTCGTTGAAATTCGGCGCTGGGATTCACGACCACGGGCGGCGTATCCTGCGCTGCGACCGTAGCACTTGCAAGTACCAGGAATAACACCAGCCAGGCTTTCATTGCCGCCCCTCCCGCGCTTTCAGTTCGCGGCCTTTCAACGCCAGTTCCACCAGCAGTTCTTCGAGTTGCGTCTCATACGCTTCAGTCTCCAGCGCGGCCTTACGGCTTTTCAGCTCTTCGATTCGCCGTTCGAGGTCGAGTTGCGCTTGCTTGAGCGCGGCGACTTCCGGCGAGTCCGCCGCGCTGACCACCGCTTCGCCGCGCAAAAACACGGTGCGCGCCAGCGCGCCGTCACCGTTGCCGGGATCGGGCTCCAAGCTGCCCTTGCCGTCGCCATTATCGTCGAGCATGGCGTGTTCGGTGGGCAGGCGATTGTCGGTCTGGTACAGGCGTTCGACCTCGCGGCGCGCATAATCAAAAGCTTCCAGCACCGACACCTGGCCATTCTTGTCGGTATCCGCGCCGGCGGCGGCGAACGCCGCCGTGAAAAATCCGCCAAACTCGGCGAAGTAGACCTCGGCGCCACTGGCGGTGGCGCTGATCACCACGCGGTTGGGGCCGGACAAGGCTTGTATGAACGGGCCGCTCGCCGCCGCGGCGTTGACGAACACGACTTTCTGCGCCTTGAGATTATCCAGGAGCGGTGCGAATTCCGCCGCCGTGATATCCGGGCCGGGCAGGTTGAATACCGCGCTTTTGCCACGGGCAGCGCCGTGGCCGAGCAGGACGATGAACACCTCGTCGCCGGGCTTGGCGCGCGCGGCGATGTCGGCGAACGCCTTGCCGATGTCTTCCTTGGTCGAGCGCCCGCTGGCGCGTTGGGGATCGCGCGCCGGGTCTTCGCTGAGGTAAACGACATGGGTTTTGGCTACACCGTAGCGTTGTTCGGCCGCATCGATCAGGGTCTGCGACCAGCGTTGAAACGTATCGCTGAATTCGGGTTCGCCGCTGATGCCGCTCACTACCAGCAAGTGGCTGTCGGCGAGCGCGAGCGCGGGGATCAGCCAGCCGCATAGGATGGCCCCCACCCCAACCATCTTGCAAAGGGAAAGCGGGTTTTGCAAAAAATGCCTCATGGCAATCCCCGCCAGCGCCGGTAACCCCATTCCAGGCCGGCCAGCCCGACCATCAGCAGCAACAGCGCCGGCATGTCCCAAAGCTCGTAGTGCTCCGTCACCTTGGCGCCGCTCTGAGGTTGGGGGATGGCGCGAGCGAGCGCCGGCAACTGGTCGGGGGTGTAAAACCGGCCGCCGCTGTTGGCGGCGATACGTTTGAGTAAGCCTGCCTGCATTTCGCTGCCGTAGGCTTCATGGGCATCGGCGTCAACATTGAAGTATAACGCCGCTTCCGGCGATTTTTCCTGCCCGGTCTGGGCGTTCACGCGCAATTCGTACAAGCCTTGCTCGGTGGGCGTAAACGCGGCGCGGTAAACGCCTTCCTGATCCGCCCAAGCCAAAGCGATGGTCTGCTCGGCGCCGCTCGGCGAAATCGCCAGCGCCTGCACGGTGGCGTTGTTGACGGTGCGAAAATCAGCGTCGCGCACCTCGGCGCTCACGGTCACGGTTTCAGCGGGCGCGACGTTCTCCGCCGAGGCGCTCACCGCGACCCGTTCAGGGGTCGCGCTCACCAGCCAGCGTAACAATTGGCGCCAGAAGAGTTCATGGCTGCGATCATCGAGCGCGATGGCGGGTGCATCTTCCACAGCCAGCCGGTCCTGCACTGGAAACGCCAGCACCCTACCGCGGCCGTAGCGCTGCGCGGCGAGCCCGATCCATTTGTCCGAGGCGCTTTGCAGCAGAATGGTGGCGCCCGGCTTGGCGGCGTCGAGCGGGTTGACCATGGTCAACGCGGGCAGCGTTTTCCAACGTTCCAGCGAAGCCTGTTCGCTCGCGCCGAGTTGCAGTACCGGATGGGCCTTGCCGGCCTCGGTCGGCAGCAATTGGATTTCCCGTACGCCACCGCCGGCGGGGTTGTGGGTGAGCCGCACCGGCAGCACATCCGCGAGCGCGGTATCCGCATAGCCGCCCTCGGCGAACGCGTGTTTGCCGCCGAGCATGAGCAGACCGCCGCCGCGTTCGCCGACGAAATCGGCGATCAGTTGGAGTTGCTCGCGGCTGAAAAAGCCAGCTTCGACGCTGCCGAGGATGAGGCCGCGGTAGGCAAACAATTCCGCGCGCGTTTTGGGAAAGCCCTTGCTCAGCTCTTCGGGCGTATCGATGCCGAGGCGGTAGAATTTATTCTCGGCGGTGCGCAGCAAGGCGACGACTTGGAGATTCGGGTCATCGCTCACCGCGCGCCGGATAAATTTCAGGTCGAAGCGCGGTTCACCCTCGACATACAGGATTTTTTCCTTGCGATCCAGCACCTGGATCAACGCTTCCCGCTCATTGTTGTGGGACACGCTCTCGCCGCTTTGCAGCGGAATGCGGAACTTGAGGCGGCGCGGCCCCGGATCGTTCAGAGTGAAATGGGCACGCAACGCCTGCGCCTCGCCATCCTGCCCTAGCGTGATTTCTTCGCTGCTCAGGATGCGACCCTCTTCTTCCACGATGAGCGGCAGCTTGGCGCCGGCATGGCCATGCTGGCGCAGCGTGAACTCGGCGACCAGCGCGGAGCCGTTCAAGGCCGTGCGCGGCAGGTCCAGGGGACCGAGTTCGATATCGTTGGCATAGCGTTCTTGGCCGACGCCGACGGTATAGAGCGGCACGCCGTTGGCGCGCAGGCCAAGCAAGGCTTCGGCCAACGCAGGATCGGCTTCGGCGGCGCCGTCGGAGATGATGATCAGTCCGGCCAGCGCCACGCCGGCCAGCGCGTGATGGGCACCGGCGAGCGCCCGCCCGAGGTCGGTCTTGCCGGCGTTGAAGCCGAGTTCGGCCACATCGTCGATGCGCTCGGCGCTAGCGCCGAAGCGGAACAGCCGCACGCCGAAGCGCTCCCGCAGCGCGTTCAGAAACCCATCCGGTCCTGGCGCCAAGGCGGAGCGCACGGCGTCGGCGCGCGCCGCGCCATTGCTGTCGGCGATGCGCATGCTGCGCGAGTCGTCCACCAACACGCCCACCACGCCGCGGCTCGGTACGAACGCCGAAGACACCAGCAGCGGCTGGCACAGGCTGAACAGGATTGCGGCCAGTAGCGCGGTGCGCAGCGCCATCAGCGCCAAGCGGTCGGCAACACGGGTTTTGCCTTTGGCGCGCGCGTAGAGCAGCAGGCTGAAAATCGCCGCCGCCGCTACCGCCCCTCCATACCAGAGCCACGGCACGGTCAGCGTGAATTCGCCCTGTTGGAACAGGGCGAGAGGATATTTGAAGAGAAATTCGAACACGGGGCGGCTTGCAGTGCTCAGTATGTCATCGCGTACACGGTGAAATTGACCATCATCTCAAAGGCGTAGTTGGAGAATTTGAGCGGGTAGGTGGCATCATCCGCCCATTCCCAGGCATCGCCGAGGTCGGTGTTCCAGTTGACCAACACCATCAACCGGCCCTTATCGTCGAAAATACCGCGCACATGCGGAACGTAGCCGTCGTATTCGTAGGTCGGGCCGCCGTAAACCGAGAGCTGGCCCTGGCGTACGTTGGGCACCTGCACGATCTCGTCGATGTTATAGAAAATGCTGAAAATCGGATGATCGTGTGGAACTTCCACGAATGAACGATCGGGCAACACCCGGCGCATGTGGGTCTGAAAATTGTCCCACGCCCAACTGCCCCAGAAGTCATCGACTACCAAAAACCCGCCGGCGAGCAGGTAATTGCGCAGCGCTTTGATTTCATCCTCCGGCGGGTTCCAATAGCCGAGTTCGAGCATGTACAGAAACGGAAACTTGCGCAGATTGGGATCCGTCACCGGCATCGGGTGCAGATTGTCGAATGCATCGATGATGCTGAGCCGCCGCAAGGCGGCGAGAAGATGATGATCGGCTTCGGGAAAATCGACCATCCAGCGATTGCCGTTGAATCCGTCGTCGGCGATGCTCGTGTAAATGCCGCGCGTGAAGTAAAAAGCATGGCCCGGTTCGGTCTCGGCCCGAACGCTTGGCCCGACAATGATCAGCCAGACGCCAATGATTGCTCGCGCCATGCGGGTCGGGATTCTCGACATGCTTTGCTCCTGAGTGGCGCCGTGCGGGCGCTGGTCAAAACCATGGTATCAGACTGGAAGCACGCGGTTGGGTTCCGGGCCACAGGGGCTGAGGCTGGCATCATGGGCATTGCAAGACCGGACGATAAAGCATAACCTTGATCGCACGAAAGCAGCGCCGCGCTGCTTTCGCTACTGACATCTAGCCTTCGGAGGTTTCGATGAAAACATTGATGCTCGTCTCCTGTGCCCTGGCGATCAGCCTGGTAACGTCGGCTCAAGCCTGCGACAAAATGAATCAAATGACGATGATGCTGAAAACCTACAGCGACAAGCAGACCAAGGCCGAGCCGCCTGCCGCTCCCGTGGATGCGGAAAAGAAACTCGTCGTCGATACCAAGAAACCGGAAACCAGCACCGCCAATTAAGGTGCCCCGGGCTTAAGCAATGTGTACTGTCCGGCGCCCTGCCAGGCGCCGGATTTTTTTGTCCTCTCTTCGTCTAGCCTGCTTGCACTTGCGGCAGTTCCAGCCCCAGCTTGCGAATCCGTTCGATTTCATCCCTGAGTAGGGCGGCTCGAACTCCAGATTGCGCGCGTGTTTGTACATCTGCTGTTCCAGGCTCTTGATTTTCTGCATGAGCTTGGCGGGTGGAGGGTTGCGTACTGCGCGGCCTCTTCGGCCACCTTGGCGTACTCGGAGAGCGGCGCGGGCGCATCGGCGTAGGCGCCCTCCATGATATCGACCACCGCTTTGCGCACGCTCCTCGGGATGATGCCGTTGGCCTCGTTGAACGCTTTCTGCTTGACGCGCCGGCGCTCGGTTTCGTCGAGCGCGCGCCGCATTGAACCGGTGACGGTGTCGGCGTAGAGGATGGCCTTGCCGTTGATATGGCGCGCCGCGCGGCCCATGGTCTGGATCAGCGAGCGCTCGGAGCGCAGGAAACCCTCTTTGTCGGCATCAAGGATGGCGACCAGCGACACTTCCGGCATGTCCAAGCCTTCGCGCAATAGATTGATGCCCACCAGCACGTCGAATTCGCCGAGGCGCAGGTCGCGGATAATCTCGACGCGCTCCACAGTCTCGATGTCGGAGTGCAGATAGCGCACTTTGACGCCATGCTCGCGTAAATACTCCGTCAAATCTTCCGCCATGCGCTTGGTGAGGGTGGTGACCAGCACGCGCTCGTCGGCGGCAACCCGCAAATTGGCTTCGGACAACAGATCATCCACCTGGGTGATGGCCGGGCGCACTTCGACTTCGGGGTCGATCAAGCCGGTCGGGCGCACCAATTGCTCGACCACCGCACCGGCGTGTTCGGCTTCATAAAGGGCTGGCGTGGCGGAGACGAAGATTGCCTGGCCGATGCGCCGCTCGAACTCGTCGAAGCGCAGTGGCCGATTGTCGAGCGCCGACGGTAGCCGAAAGCCGTATTCCACTAGGGTTTCCTTGCGCGAACGGTCGCCGCGGTACATGCCGCCGAGCTGCGGGATGGTGACATGCGACTCGTCGATGAAAATCAGCGCGTTGGGTGGAAAATAATCGAGTAGCGTCGGCGGCGGCTCGCCTGCCTCGCGCCCGGCGAGGTGGCGCGAGTAATTCTCGATGCCGCTGCAATAGCCGAGCTCCTGAAGCATTTCGATGTCGAAACGGGTGCGTTGCTCCAGGCGTTGGGCTTCCAACAGCTTGTTCTGTGCGTACAACTCGGCGAGCCGCTCGCGGAGTTCGTCCTTGATTTTGTCGATGGCGGTGAACAGTGTCTCGCGCGGCGTCACGTAATGGGTCTTGGGATACACCGTGAGGCGTGGCACTTTACGCAGGATTAGCCCCGTAAGCGTATCGAAAAAGCTCAAGGATTCGATCTCGTCGTCGAACAATTCCACCCGCACCGCCTCGCGCTCGGACTCCGCCGGATGGATATCGATGACTTCGCCGCGCGCCCGATACGTGCCGCGCACCAGGTCCAGATCGTTGCGCACGTATTGCAGTTCGGCCAAACGGCGCAAAATAAAGCGCTGATCGATGCGCTCGCCGCGCACCAGATGCAGGATCATCTTCATGTAAGAGTTCGGGTCGCCCAGGCCGTAAATCGATGATACAGTGGCGACGATCACCGTGTCCGGCCGCTCCAGGATGGCTTTGGTGGCCGACAGGCGCATTTGTTCGATATGTTCGTTGATCGAGGCGTCTTTTTCGATATAAGTATCGCTGGACGGCACATAAGCTTCCGGCTGGTAATAATCGTAATAAGAGACGAAATACTCGACGGAGTTATGCGGAAAGAATTCCTTCATCTCGCCATACAGCTGCGCCGCCAGGGTCTTGTTGGGGGCGAGTACCAGCGCCGGGCGTTGCACCGCTTGAATCACATTGGCGACGGTGAAAGTCTTGCCGCTGCCGGTCACCCCAAGTAGGGTCTGGAATGTGAGGCCGTTATCCAGACCTTCCACCAAGGCGCGGATCGCTTGCGGCTGGTCGCCTGCGGGGCGGAAATGGGTGTTCAGTTGAAATTTTTTATCCATGGGGATTTCGTGGGTTTGCTGCGATGCCCTAGAATGGACATCCCAATTGAATCAATCGTCATCGTTTCGCAGGAGCCCGCCGTGAACATCCAACTTTCCGAGCGCGTGCAGCGCATCAAGCCCTCGCCGACCATCGCCGTCACCACCCGCGCCGCCGAACTCAAGGCGGCGGGCAAGGACGTGATCGGTTTGGGCGCGGGTGAACCCGATTTCGACACCCCGGAGTTCATCAAGGAAGCGGCCATCAAAGCCATTCGCGACGGTTTTACCAAGTATACCGCGGTGGGCGGCACGCCGGGCCTGAAAAAAGCGATTGTCAATAAATTTGAAAAAGACCACGGCCTCAAATACGAGCCGGGGCAAGTCTTGGTGTCCTGTGGTGGCAAGCAGAGCTTCTTCAACCTCGCCCAGGCACTTTTGAACGACGGCGATGAGGTCATCATCCCGGCGCCGTACTGGGTATCGTATCCCGACATGGTGCTGCTCGCCGACGGCAAGCCCGTCATCATTTCCGCCGGTTCCAAGCAGAACTTCAAGATCACGCCAACCCAACTCGCCGAGGCCATCACCCCGCGCACGCGTTTGTTCGTGATCAACAGCCCGTCTAACCCGACCGGCATGGTCTATAGCCGCGCCGAACTCGCCGCGCTCGGCGAAGTGCTGCGCCGGCACCCGCAGGTGCTGATC
>JAXMFZ010000026.1:0-56926 GCA_046347515.1 Gammaproteobacteria bacterium
CCTGAGCCCCTGCCTGCTCCCGCCGCCCTCGCGCTCGCCAAGCAACACGCCATACCAACCTTCAACGCGCGCGGTTGGAAACGCGACGCGAGTTGGCGCGATGCGCTGCGGCAAATCCTGGCGCGCATCAGGCCATCGGTGCGGGCGCCGGTGGTTGACCTCATCGCACGCTTGGAAACGGTCGATAGCGTATGGTTGGAAGATCAAGCAAATCGTATCCTGGAAGGCAATCCCGACGAACTCGACCGCGGTATGGCGGTATTCATCGCGGCGGCTCTCCAGACGTATTGGGTGGCGCTGGTCACGCGGCTCGATACGAGCGGATTCACCCGGCTCGACGTACCGAACATCTGCCCGTGCTGCGGCTCGCGCCCGGTGGCGAGCGTGGTGCGCATCGGCGGCGCGGAGGCCAATCACCGCTACCTGGCCTGTTCCTTGTGCGCCGCCGAGTGGCATCTGGTGCGTATCAAATGCGCGAATTGCGACTCCACCAAGGGCATCCGCTATTACAACATTGAGGGCGGCACCAAGGCGATCCAAGCCGAAGCCTGCACCGAATGCGACACTTATCTCAAGATTTGCTATATGACGCGCGATCCGCAGGTGGAAGCAACCGCCGACGACCTTGCCAGTCTCGCGCTCGACGTGTTGATGGCGGAAACCACAACGCTGTCGCGTAGTGGCGTCAATCTGCTGCTATTCCAAGGAGACGGCGGCGGCGCGGGCTGAAACGCTCGCGCCCGGCCCGGAGTCTATCGTGCATAGCCCGCCCGCCACCTCCCCACCGCAACCGCTGAAGCCCGATGCTTTGCCGGCGATGCATCGCGTCTTGGCGTTGCCAGCCGTGAGGGTGCTGGTGGAAGCTCACGGGCGCGCTGCGGCCACGGCGGCGGCGCGCGCATTACTGGCGGAGCTGCGGGAGCGCGCCGTCGGGGGCGGGTTAAACGCGGACGACGCGAGCGAGGAACGCATCATCGCCGTGCTTGGCGGGCGGCTGGAAGCGGCTGCCCGCCCTAACCAAAGGCAAGTGTTCAATCTCACCGGCACGGTGTTGCACACCAACCTCGGGCGTGCGCTGCTGCCCGAAGAAGCCATCGCAGCGATGGCGAACGCCGCGCGTCATCCTTCGGCGCTCGAATACGATGTCGCCAGCGGCCGACGCGGCGACCGCGACGACCTTATCGTGGACCTGATCCGCGAGTTGACCGGCGCCGAAGCGGCGACGGTGGTAAACAACAACGCCGCGGCGGTATTCCTCACGCTCGGCGCCTTGGCATTCCGCAAAGAGGTCGTGATTTCGCGCGGCGAGTTGATCGAGATCGGCGGCAGCTTCCGCATCCCCGACATCATGGCGCGCGCCGGCTGCAAGCTCGTCGAGGTCGGCACCACCAACCGCACCCACCTCGCCGATTACGAACGCGCCATCCATCCGCGCACCGCGCTCTTGATGCGGGCGCACTGGAGCAACTACAGCATCAAGGGCTTCACCGCCAGCGTCGCCACGCGCGAAATCGCGGGGCTGGCGCGCGCGCGCGCGGTACCATTGGTTTTTGATCTGGGCAGCGGCACGCTGGTCGACCTCGCGCAGTGGGGCTTGCCGCGCGAGGAGACCGTGCGTGAAGTGGTGGCGGCGGGCGCGGATGTCGTTACCTTCAGCGGCGACAAGCTGCTCGGCGGCCCGCAGGCCGGCATCATCGTTGGGTGCAAGGATCTGATCCAGCGCATCAAAAAGCACCCGCTCAAGCGCGCCCTGCGTGTGGACAAGCTCACGCTCGCCGCGCTGGAGGCGGTGCTACGCCTGTATCGCGATCCCGACCGGTTGGCACAGCGGCTGCCGACGCTACGCCTGCTGACCCGCCCCGCGCACGCCATCGAAGCGCACGCCCGCGCCGTGTTGCCGGCGCTGGACGGGGTCCTGGCGCGGGTCTTCGGCCCGGTATTCACCCTCGACGCCGTTTCTTGCAAGAGCGTCATCGGCAGCGGCTCGTTGCCGGTCGGGCGGCTGGCGAGCTTCGCCGTCGTCGCGAGGCCCAAGCAGGCGCGCGGCGCGGGAACGCGGCTACGGGCGCTGGAGGCCGCGTTGCGGAATCTGCCCATACCCGTGATCGGGCGCATCGAGGATGGGGCGCTGCTGCTCGATTTACGGATGCTCGAGGACCCCACGCCGTTCATCGAGCAACTCGCCCGGCTTGCCCCATGATCATCGGCACCGCGGGCCATATCGACCACGGCAAGACCGCGCTGGTGAAAGCACTCACCGGCATCGACGCCGACCGCCTGCCCGAGGAGAAGGCGCGCGGCATCACCATCGATCTCGGTTACGCCTATGCGCCGCAAGCGGATGGCTCAGTGCTGGGATTCGTCGATGTGCCGGGCCATGAGCGGTTGATCCACACCATGCTGGCGGGCGCGCTGGGGATCGACTTCGTGCTACTGGTCGTGGCCGCCGACGACGGGGTAATGCCGCAGACCCGCGAGCATGTCGAAATCCTGGATTTATTGGGGCTCGGCCAAGGCGCGGTGGCGCTCACCAAGATCGACTTGGTCGACGAAGCGCGGATCGCCGAAGTGAGCGGCCAGATCGTGGCGCTACTACAAGGCACGGGGCTTGCGGACGCGCCGCTGTTTCCGGTGTCGGCGCGGAGCGGCGCAGGCGTCGCCGCGCTGGGCCAACATCTGGCGGGCGCTCGCCCCGGTCCGCAACGTGAGGCGCAACGGCGGAATTTCCGGCTGGCGGTGGATCGCAGCTTCACCCTCAAGGGTGTCGGCGTGGTGGTCACCGGCACGGCGGTCGCCGGCAGCGTGGCGGTCAACGATACCCTCACCGTCAGCCCGCGCGGATTACGGGTGCGGGTGCGCGGCCTGCACGCCCAGAATCAATTCGCCCAGCAAGGCCATGCCGGGCAGCGCCTGGCCCTCAATGTGACGGGCGAAGGGCTGGAAAAAACCGACATCGCGCGCGGCGACTGGCTGGTCGCTGACATTTTACACGCACCCACCGACCGCCTCGACATCGCGCTGCGCGTAGTGGCCGGTGGCGACCGCCCAATGCAGCATTGGACGCCGGTGCATGTTCATCTTGGCGCCGCCGACATCACGGGACGCATCGCATTGCTATCCGATAACGCACTGACAGCAGGCGAGCAAGGCCTCGCGCAACTCGTGCTCGACCGTCCGACCCAGGCCAATCGTGGCGACCGCGTCGTGTTGCGCGACCAGTCGGCGCAACGCACATTGGCTGGCGGCGTCGTGCTCGATCCGTTTCCACCGGCGCGCAAGCGCCGCGCGCCAGGGCGCTTGGCGTTGCTCGCAGCCTTGCGCACGACCGATGCGCGTGAAGCGCTCGCGGTCGTCATCGAACAAGCCGAGCAAGGCGCGAATTTGGCGCAGATCGCGCGCGCCTGGAACGAGCCTGAAGACACTTTGCGGTGCTGCCTGCCGCGCTCTGCGCGACCCATCGAGACGCCGGACGGCGTCGTCGTTTTCGCTGAAACGCGATGGCAGGCGTTGCGCGAGAGGGCATTAACCGCGCTCGCGGAATTCCATCGGCAAACGCCCGATGAACTCGGCCCGGACCGCGACCGCTGGCGGCGGCTGGCGTTTCCGGCGCTGGCACGCAGCCTATTTGCGGACCTGCTCGACGAACTCGTCGCCGCTGGCGCGGTCAGCAAACACGGCGCTTGGGTGCATTTACCCGAACATCGCGTCGTGCTGAGCGCCGCTGAGCAAAAACTGCGCGCACGGATCATGCCGCTCCTCGATGAGACGCCGTTCGATCCGCCCTGGGTGCGCGATCTGGCGACACGCACCCAAATCGACGAAAAATCGATGCGGCTTTTCATGCAGCGGCTGGCGCGCATGGGCGAGGTCTATCCAGTCGTGCGCGATCTATTCTATAGTCAGTGCGCGGTGGAGGAACTGGCGCGCCGCGCGCTCGACCTTGGCGGCACGGCGGGAATGGTTCGGGCCGCGGAATTCCGCGACGCGCTCGGCATCGGCCGTAAGCGCGCCATCCAAGTCCTCGAATTCTTCGACCGCATCGGGTTCACGCGGCGCATCAAGGGCAAGGATAAGGACGCGCACTGGCTGCGCCCGGACAGCGCACTGGCGCAAACCGTGGGCGGGGTCCGCCGCGAACCGGCGCAGAGCGCATGAAATCGTCAAACTGGAAGGGATTCGCGCCCGGTGGCGCGGCTGGACTTCAAATCCTGTTGGGGTGGTCAGACCATCCCGGGTGGGTTCGACTCCCACTCCTTTCCGCCAATCATACCTTATCGTTCAGCTCTAGGCGCTTCCCGATGCGTTCCACGCGGTGCTCGGGCGCGGCGTAACTATAACCATGGCACTACTGCGCGGCCTCGAATTCCCCGACGGACTTTTTTACCACGCCCATTACATGGTGTGGCTGCGGCCCGAAGCCGATGGCGCGGTGACCTTGGGCTTGACCGCGCTCGCCCGCGCCACGGCGGGGGATTTGCTGATCTTCACGCCCAAGCGCATTGGCGCTGAAATCGAACGCGACCGCTCCGTCGGCAACGTCGAGACCGGCAAGACCGTGAGTTCGGTGCGCTCGCCCATCGCCGGCGTGCTGATCGCCGCGAATGAAGCGGTAGAAAAGCGGCCAACCTTGATCAACAGCGAGCCCTACAGCGCTTGGCTGGTGCGGCTGCGGCCCACGGCCTGGGAAGCCGACAGCGCGCGGCTCGCGACCGGCGCGGCGGCGCTCACGGCGTTGGCAGCCGAGATGAATCTGTACCACTATACGGGGTCATAAGGGTATGACGCCCAAGCTCGCCATTCTGTTATGGGCCGCCGATCCGGACCATCCGCATCTGTGCGGCGCGCCGTTCATGCATGCGGCCGCCGCGTGCGCACTCGACGCCGAGGTGGAAATCCATTTCAGCGCGCGGTCGGTGTTGCTATTGAAACAAGGTATCGCGGAAACGTTGTTCCCCGGCGAGAAAAACGAACTCAGCGTCTACCAATTCATGCGCCTCGCCCACGAGCACGGCGCGAAGCTGCTGGCCTGCGGCGCGGCGCTGTCGACGCATGATCTTGCTCTTGCCGATCTGGTGCCGGAGTTTGGCGGCATCGTCGGCGCGACCTCGTTCGTGGGCCGCGCCATCGATCCCGACTGGCGGGTGCTGACCTATTAGGCGGCGTTTGTCAAAGCCGCTGCAACAGCTCGTCGAAGGTCACGATCTGCCCCGGTTCATCGAGGTGATAACCGGGCAACTGCCCCACCATCGCGCGAAACGCCTGACCCTTGAGGAGGCCGATCAACTCCTGCACGGCGGCGTGTTGCAGCGTCTCGTTGCGGCTAGCGAGCATGTAATGTTCGCTCACGATGGGTATGAAATCGAGGCGGAACTGCCGAGCCGCCGCTTCCACCCCGAAGCCGACGTCGGCCATGTCGCTCGCCACATACGCCGCCACCGCTGCGTGGGTAAACTCGATGTTGTCGTAACCGCCGATCTGGACGGCGTCCAAACCCTGTACGCGCAGCATCTCGTCGAACAATACGCGCGTGCCTGAGCCCGGCTGGCGGTTGATGAAGCGGATCCCGGCTTGCGCCAGATCGGGCAGCGTTTGGATCCCGTTGGGATTGCCGCGCGCCACCATGAATCCCTGGGTGCGCGTGACCAGGCGGATGATGCGGTAAGTGCGCTGCTTGAGGTGGGCTTTGTACAGCTTGCTCACGGTCAGGCCGATCTCGCCCTGCGGCACATGAAAACCGGCGAGATCGCAGCCGCCGCGTACCAGCGAGGCAATGGCCTCGACGCTGCCCATGTACTGCAAGTCGAGTTGGGCGTTGCCGTGCTGGTCCATCAATTCCGGCAGTTTCGCCACCGCATAACCGTGGCTGGCGTGGATGCGCAGCAGCGGGCGCGCCTGCCGCAGCGCTTTGCTGATTTCCAGGTTGAGCTCCGATGCCAGGCTTTCCAGTTGCGGCGTGAAGCGCGCTTCGCTGCGCTGCTCTGCCCATAATAGCTTCGCTCCCAGCGGGGTAAGCCGCATGCCTTTGCCACGCGCGCGGATCACCAGTGGGGTGCCGAAAAACTGCGCCCATTTGTCGAGCAGATTCCAGGCGTGGCGGTACGAAATCTTGATCTGGGCAGCGGCGAGCGTGAGCTTCTCGGTCTCGTGGATGCCGGCCAGCAGCCCGAACAACTGCGGATCGACCTGTTCGCCCGTTTCGCTGACGAAAATCCACGCCGGTTTGATGGTCAATTTAGGCATTGGACAAAAAATTCATAGGATGATCGGTATTTTGAGTCATATTTCAATTCATTGGTTAGGCTGTTATTTTAACCACGAAATGAGGAAATCATAGCCATCACATATGCATTTTCCTGCATATTATAAACGATATGATCCAGCACCCCGAGCAAGACGTCATCAGTTCCGTGATTCAGGCTGTAGTGAAGCACGAACGCCAACGCCCTGGCGCTTTGCTGCCGATCCTGCACGGCATTCAGGATCAACTCGGCTTCATCCCGAAAGACGCGGTGGCGCCGATCGCGCAGGCGCTCAACTTGTCGCGGGCCGAGGTGTATGGCGTGGTGAGCTTTTATCACCATTTCCGGCGCATTCCGCCGGGACGCCACACGGTTCACCTCTGCCGCGCCGAGGCGTGTCAGGCGATGGGCGCGAAGCGTTTGGAAGCGCATGCCAAAACGGCTCTGGGCATCGATTTCCATGAAACCACGGCGGATGGCGCGGTGACGCTGGAGCCGGTGTATTGCCTGGGCAATTGCGCGCTGTCGCCCGCCATCCTGGTGGACGGAGCGCCGCAGGGAAGGGTCACGCCAGAGCGCTTCGATGCCCTCGTCGCCGCCTTGCGGGGCGCGCCATGACCATTAGCGTTTACGTGCCGCGCGATGCGGCGGCGCTGTCGGTAGGGGCGGACGGCGTCGCGACGCGCATCGAACGCGAAGCGCATGAGCGCAGTGCGGACGTCCAACTCGTGCGCAACGGCTCGCGTGGGTTATTTTGGCTGGAGCCGCTGGTCGAGGTGGCGACGCCCGCTGGACGCATCGCCTACGGCCCGGCGCGGGCCGAGGATGTGTCCGGTTTGTTCGCGGCGGGATTCGTGCAGGGCGGCATGCACCCTTTGTGCCTGGGGCCAACCGAATCCATCCCGTATCTGCGCAAGCAGGAACGGTTGACGTTCGCGCGCGTCGGCGTTACCGATCCCGTCTCACTCGATGATTATCGCGCGCACGGTGGCTACCGGGGCTTGGCTAACGCACTGAACCTTGATGGCACGGCGATCGTCGCCGAAGTGACGGCCTCCGGGCTGCGCGGGCGCGGCGGCGCGGCGTTTCCGACCGGCATCAAGTGGAAAACCGTGCTTGCCACCCCAGCCGAGCAAAAATACATCGTCTGCAACGCCGACGAGGGCGATTCCGGCACCTTCTCGGATCGCATGATCATGGAGGGCGATCCGTTCGTGCTGATCGAGGGCATGACCATCGCCGCGCTCGCGGTCGGCGCGACGCAAGGCTATGTCTATGTGCGCTCCGAATACCCGCACGCCGAGCGCACGCTGAACGCCGCGATCCAGGCCGCCGAGCGGCAGGGTTACCTGGGTGATGACATCCAAGGCTCAGGCAAGGCGTTTCGGCTCGAAGTGCGGCGCGGCGCCGGCGCCTACATCTGCGGCGAAGAGACCGCCATGCTGGAAAGCCTGGAAGGCAAGCGCGGCATGGTGCGCTACAAGCCGCCCTTGCCCGCCGTCGCCGGCTTGTTCGGCAAACCCACGGTGATCAACAACGTGATCTCGTTCGCCAGCGTGCCGATCATCCTCGACCGAGGCGCAAAGGTTTACGAGAACTACGGCATGGGCCGCTCGCGCGGCACCCTGCCCTTCCAACTGGCTGGCAATATCAAATACGGCGGCCTGGTGGAAAAAGCCTTTGGTTTGACACTGCGCGAGCTCCTCTACGACTTCGGCGGCGGCTCGGCCAGCGGGCGGCCGATCCGCGCCGTGCAGGTGGGCGGACCGCTCGGCGCTTACCTACCCGAGTCGCAGTTCGATACGCCGCTCGATTACGAGGCGTTCATCGCCCTCGACGCCATGCTCGGCCACGGTGGCGTGGTCGCCTTCGACGACTCGGTGGACATGGCCGAGCAGGCGCGCTACGCGATGGAGTTCTGCGCCATCGAATCGTGCGGCAAGTGCACGCCCTGCCGCATCGGCGCGGTGCGCGGCCGGGAGGTGATCGAGAAGATCATCGCTGGGCGTGAGCGCGCCGCCAATGCCGCGCTGTTACGCGATCTGTGCGACACCATGCTGGCCGGCTCGCTGTGCGCGCTGGGCGGCATGACGCCCTACCCCGTGCTGTCGGCTTTGAATCATTTTGCCGAGGATTTTGGAGAGAATTAATCATGGCTACGCTTGCTCCACTCGATTACGGCACCCCGCAACGGGCATCGGCCCAGCTCGTGACGCTCTCCATCGACGGCGTCGAAATCCGCGTGGCCGAGGGCACTTCGATCATGCACGCCGCCGTGGCCGCCGGCCACCAAGTGCCGAAACTATGCGCGACCGACAGTCTGGAGGCATTCGGCTCGTGCCGGTTGTGCCTGGTCGAGGTCGAAGGTCGGCGCGGCTATCCAGCGTCCTGCACCACGTCGGTGGAAGCCGGTATGAAAGTCCGCACCCAATCGCCCAAGCTCGCGCAACTGCGCCGCGGCGTGATGGAACTCTACATCTCCGACCACCCGCTCGATTGCCTCACCTGCTCGGCCAACGGCAACTGCGAGCTGCAAGACATGGCCGGCGTGGTGGGTTTGCGCGAAGTGCGCTACGGCTACGCGGGTGAAAATCACTTGGATAGTCGCAAAGACGAATCCAACCCCTATTTCAGCTTCGATCCCGCCAAGTGCATCGTCTGCTCGCGCTGCGTGCGCGCCTGCGAGGAAGTGCAGGGCACGTTCGCGCTGACTATCGCCGGGCGCGGTTTCGACTCGGTCGTATCGCCCGGCGCCAACGAATCGTTCATGGCCTCCGAATGCGTATCCTGTGGCGCGTGCGTGCAAGCCTGCCCGACCGCCACACTGATCGAAAAAACCGTCATCGACAAAGGCCAGGCCGAGCGCGCCGTGATCACTACCTGCGCCTACTGCGGCGTGGGTTGCTCGTTCCGCGCCGAGATCAAAGGCAACGACGTGGTGCGCATGGTGCCGCACAAGAATGGCCGCGCCAACCACGGCCATTCCTGCGTCAAGGGCCGTTTCGCCTGGGGCTACGCCACCCACAAGGACCGTATCACCAAACCGATGATCCGCGCCTCCATCCACGAACCGTGGCGGGAAGTATCCTGGGACGAGGCGATCCACCACGCCGCCGCCGAGTTCAGGCGCATCCAGGCGCGCTACGGCAAGGACGCGGTCGGCGGCATCACCTCGTCGCGCTGCACCAACGAAGAGACTTATCTGGTACAAAAACTGGTGCGCGCGGCGTTCGGCAACAATAACGTCGATACCTGCGCGCGCGTCTGCCACTCACCGACCGGCTACGGCTTGAAAACCACGCTGGGCGAGTCGGCGGGCACCCAGGATTTCGATTCAGTGCGGCATGCCGATGTGGTGATGGTGATCGGCGCCAATCCCACCGAAGGCCATCCGGTATTCGCCTCGCAGTTGAAGCGCCGTTTACGCGAGGGCGCCAAGCTGATCGTGGTCGATCCGCGCGCCATCGACCTGGTGCGCGGGCCGCACGTGGAAGCCGCCTATCACTTGAAGCTCCTGCCGGGCACGAATGTGGCGCTGATCAACGCGCTCGCCCATGTGGTCGCCGCCGAAGGGTTAATCGATGAAGACTTTGTGCGCGCGCGCTGCGAGGCCAAGGATTTCGCCAAGTGGAAAGACTTCATCCTCAAGCCACACAACTCACCGGAAGCGATGGCGGCGATCACCGGCGTGCCCGCCGAGCAGATTCGCGGCGCGGCGCGGCTCTACGCCGGCGCCGGCAACGCCGCGATTTATTACGGCTTGGGCGTGACCGAGCACAGCCAAGGCTCGACGATGGTCATGGGCATCGCGAATCTGGCGATGGCGACCGGCAATCTGGGCCGGCCCGGCGTCGGGGTGAATCCACTGCGCGGCCAGAACAACGTGCAAGGCTCTTGTGACATGGGTTCGTTCCCGCACGAGTTGCCCGGTTATCGGCACCTCTCCGACGCCGCGACCCGCGCGCTGTTCGAGGGGGAATGGCGGGTGCGTCTGGAATCCGAACCGGGGTTGCGCATCCCCAATATGTTCGACGCGGCCCTCGACGGCAGCTTCAAGGGTTTGTATGTGCAGGGCGAAGACCTCGCACAGTCCGACCCCAACACCCAGCACGTCGGCGCGGCGCTCGGCGCGCTGGAATGCTTGGTGGTGCAGGATTTGTTCCTCAACGAAACGGCGCAATACGCGCATGTGTTCCTGCCCGGTTCGTCGTTCCTGGAAAAGAACGGCACCTTCACCAACGCCGAGCGGCGCATCTCGCGCGTGCGCAAAGTCATGCCGCCGCTCGCCGGGCTGGAAGACTGGCAAGTCACCCAGCGCTTCGCCAACGCGCTCGGGTTTGCCATGGATTACGCGCATCCGTCCGAGATCATGGACGAAATCGCCCGCCTCACCCCGACCTTCCACGGCGTGAGCTACGCCAAGCTCGACCAATTGGGCAGCATCCAATGGCCGTGCAACGAGCGTGCGCCGCAAGGCACACCGATCATGCACGTCGCTGAATTCGTGCGCGGCAAGGGCAAGTTCATGCTCACCGAATATGTGCCGACCAGCGAACGGGTGAACGCGCGCTATCCGTTGATCCTCACCACCGGGCGGGTGCTCTCTCAGTACAACGTCGGCGCGCAGACCCGGCGCACCGCCAACCTGGCCTGGCATTCCGAGGACCGGCTGGAAATCCACCCGCACGACGCCGAAGATCGCGGCATCCGCGACGGCGATTGGGTGGGCGTGACCAGCCGCGCCGGCGAAACCGTGCTGCGCGCCACCGTCACCGAACGCGTGCAGCCCGGCGTGGTCTACACCACGTTCCATTTCCCGGAGTCGGGCGCGAACGTGGTCACCACCGAGAACTCCGACTGGGCGACCAACTGCCCCGAGTACAAGGTCACCGCCGTGCAGGTATTGCCGATGATGCAGCCCTCGCAATGGCAGCAGGACCACCAGCGCTTCAGCGAAGAGCAGCTGAGTCTTTTGCGCCAGCGCAGTGCCCAAAAGGCGTAGGCGATGATGCCAGGCTTGTCGAGTTTCGCCGCCGAGCGTTGGGACGGCGCGCGCTACCGCGAGATCGAGGACAGCATCGCCGACGAAGTCCCCGTTGCCTTGCGCTACAACTGCATGGCGTATGCGGTCATGCTGGCGACGCCCGACGACATCCAGGATTTCGCCCTGGGGTTTACGCTGTCCGAGGGCATCGTCCAGAGTCCGGCGGAAGTTCACGCCATCGCGCACCGGCAGCTAACGCAAGGCATCGAAGTGAGCATCCGTATGGATGCTGCACGGTTGACCCTTCTCCAATCACGTCGCCGCAACCTGACCGGGCGCACCGGCTGCGGGCTGTGCGGCGCGGAAACGCTGGCCCAGGCGCTGCGACCCCTGCCAGCCGTCGCCAGCGAGTTGCGGATCAGTCCGCGGGCGGTTCAGAGCGCTATCGCAAGTCTCCCCGACACGCAACGACTGCATGCCGCGACCGGCGCGGTACATGCCGCCGCCTGGGCCGATATTCAGGGCGATATCGTGCTGGCGCGCGAGGACGTAGGCCGGCATAACGCGCTGGATAAGTTGATCGGCGCGATGGCGAGCCGCCGCCTGGCTTTCGACCAGGGCTTCGCCGTGCTCACCAGCCGCGCCAGTTCGGAGATGGTGCAGAAAGCCGCCACTGTCGGCATTCCCCTGCTGGCAGCGGTATCCGCGCCCACCGCGCTCGCGGTCCGGCTCGCGGCGGATTGCGGCCTGACCCTGATCGGCTTCGCCCGCGACCGCGCGCACACGGTTTACGCCCACGGCGAACGGTTGCGCGCGCCAGGTATAGCCGTGGCCGAGGCCGTGTCATGAACATCGAGCATTTGGTGCAGATGGCCAACCAGATCGGCCAGTTCTTCCAGACCGAGCCGGACCGCGCCGAAGCGGTGGCGGGCATTGCGAATCATCTCAAGCGTTTCTGGGATCCGCGCATGCGCAAAGCCATCATCGAACACCTGCGCGACCACGACGGCGCCGGGCTGGATGAATTGACCGCTGCCGGCGTCAGGCGGCTTAGCGAAGAGTCAGCGCGTTAGGCGCCAGGGCATGGGGTAAGATAGCGCTTTCGGGATGCCGATCTCACCGATAGCGAATGCAGAGCACTAAAACCCCATTTCCCATCTGCAAAGACCTCGTGCTGCTTGGCGGCGGCCACAGCCATGTCGTGGTGCTGAAGTGCTTCGCCATGCGGCCCGTCCCCGGTATGCGCCTGACCCTGATCGCGCGCGACGTTCATACGCCATACTCCGGTATGCTGCCGGGCCATATCGCCGGTCATTACGGCTACGACGACAGCCACATCGACCTGCGCCCGCTGGCGCAATTCGCCGGCGCGCGCCTTTACCACAGCGAAGCGCAGGGGCTGGACCTCGCCGACCGCCGGGTGCTGTGTCCGGATCGCCCCTCGGTGCGCTACGATGTGTTGTCGATCGATATCGGCTCGCGACCGCGCATCCTGGACGCGCCGGGAGCGGCTGAATACGCGCTGGCGGTGAAGCCCATCGATCGTTTTCTGCAAGGCTGGGAGAAACTGACCCGACGGGTCGTGGCGAACAACGGGCGGTTTCGCATCATCGTGGTGGGCGGCGGCGCGGCCGGCGTCGAACTCGCACTCTGCACGCAATACCGCCTGCGCCAATGCCTTGCCGAAGCGGGCAAGGATGGCGCGGGCCTCGAACACGATCTCGTCACCGACACGAGCGACATTCTGCCCACCCATAATCCCAGGGCGCGGGCGATCTTCCGCCGGGTTTTGGCCGAGCGCGGCGTGCGTGTCCATGTCGGTCAGCCGGTGGTACGGGTAACAGCCGATGGCGTGGTGCTGCGGAATGGCGGCGCGCTACCCGCCGACGCGGTGCTGTGGCTGACCCAGGCGGCGGCGCCGCAATGGCTACGTGCCGCGGGGCTCGCGACCGACGAGCAGGGCTTCATCCGCGTCAATGATTGTCTGCAATCGATCTCGCACCCGGAAATATTCGCCGCCGGCGACATCGCGACGATGGTCCATCAGCCACGCCCGAAAGCGGGCGTTTTCGCGGTGCGTCAAGGGCCACCGCTCGCCGTCAATCTGCGCCGCGCGCTGCGCGGCCAGCCGTTCAAGTCATTCAAACCGCAGCGCCAGTATTTGAGCTTGATCAGCACCGGCGATCGCTGCGCCGTCGCTTCGCGCGGCGGCTGGGCGCTGGAAGGCCGTTGGCTGTGGCGGCTCAAGGACTGGATCGATCGCCGATTCATGGAGCAATTCAACCGACTCCCGGCGATGAAAAAGGAAAGCCATGGCGCGGCCATCGCCCCCGGTCTCGCCGAACCGCAAGCCGCGCCGGAAAGCGCCGCGTCCACCATGCGCTGCGGCGGTTGTGGCGCCAAGATCGGCAGTGACGTGTTGACCCGGGTGTTGCAACGCCTGCGGCCCACGCTGCCGGTTCGTGACGACGTGCTGATTGGCTTGGATGCCCCGGATGACGCGGCGGTGCTCATCGTACCCGTCGGGCAGGCGCTGGTGCAGACCGTGGATTATTTTCGCGCCTTCATCGACGATCCTTATCTGTTCGGACGTATCGCCGCCAATCACAGCCTGGGGGATATCTATGCCATGGGCGCGCGGCCGCAGTCGGCTCTCGCCATCGCCACCCTGCCTTACGGAACCGAAGCGGACGTGGAAGAACAGCTCTACCAGCTCATGGCGGGCGCGCTGGAAACCCTAAACGCCAGTAGCGCGGCGCTGGTGGGTGGTCACTCGGGAGAAGGCGCGGAACTGGCGTTTGGCCTCGCGGTGACGGGCCTGGCGCGGCGCGAGGAGTTGCTGACCAAGGGCGGAATGCAGCCGGGCGATGCGTTGATCCTCACCAAGGCGCTCGGCCCCGGCACGCTGTTCGCCGCGGCGATGCGCCGGCAGGCCAAGGGGCGCTGGATCGACGCCGCCATCGCCGCGATGCTGATGTCGAATCAGGCGGCGGCGCAATGCCTGCGACGGCAAGGCGCACACGCCTGCACCGACGTGACCGGCTTCGGCCTGCTCGGCCATCTGCTGGAGATGGCGCGGACATCCCCGATGGCGGTGGACATCGACCTCGCCGCGCTGCCTATCCTCGAGGGAGCGTTGGATACACTGCGCCTGGGGATTGTCAGTTCCCTGCACGCACAGAACTTAGCGGCGCAGCAGGCGATCGAACACCTCGACCTCGCGTCCCGCCACCCCCATTTTCCGCTGCTGTTCGATCCGCAGACCGCCGGCGGTCTGCTCGCCAGCGTTCCCGCTGCGTGCGCGCGAGCCTGCGTGACGGAGTTGCAGGAACTCGGCTATCGCGACGCCCGCCTCATCGGCCAGGTTCGCGAACGCGGCGTCACGCCGGAAATCGTACGCTTATTGGCCGCCTGAACGCGCGGCGCGCTATGACGAAACCGCTTTGCGCACCAAATGATCGATGGAGATTTTGCCGGGACCGTGGGCTACGATGATGAGCAGCATCAGACCCCAGAGGAGATGCAGATACAAGCCAGGGGTCGGACTGCCATCGGCGGCCCACATGCCGGCGGGATAGGAAACGACCGCCACAATGTTGAATATGAACAGGCCAAGCGCGCCGAGGCGGCCGAACAAACCGAGCACGATCAACACCGGTAGCACGATTTCGGCGGCGGTGCCGATTTGGGCGGCGAGTTCGGGCGTCAGAAAGGGCACATGGTATTCGTTGGCGTAGAGGGTCAGCGTGCTCTCGGTAGGCGTGAGTGAAGTGGGATAGCTGACGTTCAGACCGAATGCATTAGCCAACGGTTCGGAAACGACTCTGGTGATGCCGGAAGCATAAAACGCCCACGCCACGGTGAGCCGCAGCAGCAGATCGGCAATCGGTTGCAGACCATTGAAGGAATCGAAAAAGCGTGCGAACGGCCCTGAATCTTCTTGGTAGGCGTCGTCGAAATCTTCGGGAATACTGGACATCGGATCGGTTTCCTTTTTTATGCGGATCGAGGAAAAAAGCTCGTCTTAAAGAAAATAGAAATCGACCAGCGTGCCCGCCAGCGCATGGCGTTGAAAACTTGCGGTGACGTCGAAGTCGGCCTGCGACTCCAGCGCGCGTTCACAAGCAACGCCAAAATTCAATGGTTCGCTCAGCGCTTGCAATAGGGCAAATTCACCATCCGCGAGCGGTTCTAACTCGACTTCCAGGGCGCGTCTGATCAACAACAGTTTAACACCACCCTGATTTAAGTCTACCGATGGATCGTCCGCGTAGTTAGGTTGATTGACCTGCCAGATCCGCAAGATGGGGTAAGGCGAAACGAGCAGGCGCGCCGTGGGGTGAAGGCGGAACCGCAATTCCTCATAGCGCTCCGGCGCGACTTGCGCCAGCGCCGCGAAATCCAGCGCCGCGGAGTCGGCGGCGTTGGCGGCTTGCTGGTAGGCCAGTTCCAGGCGTGCGACATCGGGAAGATAGACGAGCCCTGCGGTTGGCTCGAACCGCGCAAGAAAATCGGCAAAGTCAGCGCCATATTCGTTCAGATCGCCCGATCGAGACGGGTATTCATGAATATAACGATGTGCTGCGTAGCGAAAGAAATCCTCGCCTACAAGGCGCTCAATGACCGGATACAACGATCGTAAGGTCTTGGTGAGGCCGACCAGGGTGTTGTTGCGATAGATATCCAAACGCTCGGCGCTGGCGAGGCCGTCGGCGCGAATCCATTCGGGCAGGTCACCGTCATCGCTGAAGATTTGTTCGACGAAGCGTTGTTGCAGTTCACGCAGCGCGGACATGGTGGCGCTCCAAGATGGCGTCGGCGCGCGCCGCCTCGGCGACCAATCCTTCCAGCGGCGGTAAATCCTGATCCCATTCGATCAGCGTGGGCCGCGCGCCGAAACGGCCGATGGCGCGATCATACAAATCCCAGACGTCGTCGCAGACCGGTCGACTGTGGGTGTCGATGAGGAGTTCGCCGCCCTTGAGGGCGTTCACGGTGAAACCCGCGAGATGGATTTCTCCGACCAGGTCTTGCGGGATGTGGTCGATGTAGAGCGCGGCGTTGTTGCCATGGTTACGGGCGTTGACATAAATATTGTTGACATCCAACAAAATACCACAACCCGCGCGGCGCGCGAGTTCGGCAACGAACTCCCATTCCGGGATGTCCGATTGCCGGTATTGCAAGTAACTGGATACGTTTTCGACCAGAATCCCACGCCCGAGAAAATCCTGCACCGCCGCGACCCGTTCGACCATATGCCGAAGGGCTTCGTCGGGTAGGGAAGAAGGCAGTAAATCATTGAGGTAATAGCCGCCCACCGATCCCCAAGAAATATGCTCGGACACCAGCGCAGGCTGAAAGCGTTCGATCAGGCTACGAATCCGGGTCAGATGGGTGGTGCTCAGCGGATCGGTAGAGCCGAGCGACAGGCCGACGCCGTGGATGCTGAGCGGATAATGGGCGCGGATGCGCTCCAGAAAGCGGATATGCTTGCCGCCGGCGACGAAATAATTTTCCGCATGGACTTCGAGCCAGCCGACGCGCGGCAGCGATTCCAGCATTGCGCCATAATGCGGCACCCGCAGGCCGATTCCAGCGCGCGCTGGAATCGGCCCAGGGCCGACAGGCGTCGGCTGGGCAGTCATTGCACTTGGCTCGGCGCTCTTAGGCCGTTTTGCCACCGATCTTGGCGCAGGTACCCTTCGGCAAATAAACCCATTCACCTTTGCCGTTATCGGCCTTGGCCTGGCCTGCGCAGGAATGGCTGCCATCGGCGGCGGCGCAGTCGTTCATGCCGGCCTTGGCGACGCCAAAGCACTTCTCGGCTTCAAAGCGGGTTTTCGCGGCCTGAGCCCGGCATTGGCAGCCGACATCAATCCAACCGCCAACACGCTCGCCAGGGCGGAAAAGCAACTGTCTTGGTATTCATGATGGTTCTCTCCAATGATAGGTTGATGAATCTACGCCCCCCGTCGTTCAGAGGGATGTTTGGACAGCCGCGGTTCCCTAAAGACCCCGCAGCCGAGGACTTTAGGGACAGCGATATTGTATGCCGAAACTGATTGCCAAGTTATTACGCGCATGGTTCGATCTTGGATGCGGCGTAACCGAGTATCCATTACCATCGCCGTTGAACGGCGTCATTATCCCTATTTGCAAAACTCGGGCCAATTTTAGGTACTAATATAACGTGCTGTTTTTTAAAATAATGATCTTACGCGGGTTCGTTGGCAGCGTAAGGCCAACCCTATCCATCTCATTCCGTGGCGCCCGCGAAATGGCGCGGCCACGAGCGGACCCACCCGTCTGGCTTTGCGTTAAAATGAATAACCATCGATCTGCTGGTGCCCGTATTGGATCCCATGTCGCAATCCGCGTCCGATTCGCCGTCAGACGGCGACAGTCATCGTCGGCGGCATTAGCCGTCGGCGGTGGCGCACCATTGTCGTGCAATCCATGACCAATACCGATACCGCTGACGCCGAGGCTACCGCCGCGCAAGAGCAGCGCTGGCAAAGCAGGTTCGGAGTGGGTGCGCGTCACCGTCAACACCGAAGAAGCCGCGCAAGCCGTCCCCCATATCCGCGAGCGCTTGCTCGCCATGGGCGTTGGGGTGCCGCTGATCGGCGACTTCCACTACAACGGTCACAAGTTGCTCGTAAGCACCCGGCCTGCGCCGAGGCGCTCGACAAATACCGCATCAATCCCGGCAACGTAGGTGCGGCAGCCGCCCGACGACCAATTCGCCACCATCATCGAGATCGCCTGCCGCCACGACAAACCGGTGCGGATCGGGGTGAACTGGGGCAGTCTCGACCAGGATTTGCTGGTTCGGCTGGATGGATGAGACTCGCGTCTCGCTGCGCCAAAAGACGCCGCTGCCGTGATCCGCGAAGCAATGGTCACGTCGGCGCTGGATAACGCCCGGCGCGCCGAGGAACTCGGCCTCGCTCACGACAAGATCATCCTGTCGGTGAAAGTCAGCGAAGTCCAGGACCTCATTGCCGTGTATCGCGACCTCGCCGGGCGCTGCGATTATCCGCTGCATCTCGGCCTCACCGAAGCCGGCATGGGCAGCAAGGGCATCGTCGCCTCCACCGCAGCGCTGGCGGTGCTGCTCCAGGAGGGCATCGGTGACACCATCCGCATCTCGCTCACGCCGGAACCGGGCGGCGACCGCACCCAGGAAGTCATCGTCGCCCAAGAGATCCTGCAAACCATGGGCTTGCGCTCGTTTACCCCGCTGGTAGTAGCCTGCCCGGGCTGCGGGCGCACCAGCAGCGATTATTTCCAGCGCTTGGCGCAGGATATCCAGGGCTATCTGCGCCGACAAATGCCGGTCTGGCGCAAGCAGTACCCGGGCGTCGCCGATATGACGGTAGCAGTGATGGGTTGCGTGGTGAACGGCCCCGGCGAAAGCAAGCGCGCCAATATCGGCATCAGCTTGCCGGGCACCGGCGAGGTGCCGGTCGCGCCCGTCTACGTGAATGGCGAAAAAACCGTGACCCTGAAGGGCGCGCGCATCGCCGAGGAATTCCAGCGCCTGGTCGAGGATTATGTGATCACGACCTACGGGCGCGCAGTCACGCCTGCGGTGGCCGAAACCGGCGGATGAAATCAAACAGTGCCAGCGTGCTGAGCTCGGCATCCGCCACCGTCATGGTTTCGTCGGGGTGATGGCTCACGCCGTCATTGCCGCAGCGCACGAATAGCATTGCCACGTCGGTGAGCGCCGCCAGCGCCATCGCATCGTGACCGGCGCCACTCGGCAGCCGCCGTTCGGGTATTCCCAGCCCCCGTAAAGACTGCGCCAGTTGCTCCATCAGCCACGGCGCGCAGGTGCAAGCGCCCGCATCGTGGGTCCTGACGATGTTGAACGTGACGCCCCGGCGCGCGCCGATGGCGTCGAACTCGGCCAGCACTTCAGTGAGCGCGGCGCGGCGCGCCGCATCGTCGCCCGAGCGCAGATCAAGGCTGAATTCGGCGACGCCGGGAATGACGTTGACCGCGCCGTTCGGGACTTGCAATTTACCCACCGTGCCGACCAGGCGTTCATCGGAACGGCAGCGCCGCTCCACGAACAGTAGCGCTTCGGCGGCGGCGGCGGCGGCGTCGTGCCTGAGCCGCATCGGTACGGTGCCGGCATGGCCGGCTTGGCCTTCAATCCGGATCTGAAACCGGCTGGCGCCGGCGATGGCGGTGACGATACCGAGCGCCAGCCCTTCACTGAGCAGTACCGGCCCTTGTTCGATGTGGATTTCGAGATAGGCGAGCACTTCCCCGCGCTTGCGCGCAACCGCGCCGATGGCGTCAGGATCTAGCCCGAAATCGCGCAGCGCGGCAGCCACCGAAACACCGGCAGCGTCGGTTTTGGCGAGCACGCCATAGTCAAAATTACCCGCTACGGCGCGGCTGCCGATGAGCGTCGCGCCGAAGCGCACGCCCTCTTCCTCGGCGAAGCCCGCCACTTCAATGGCGAACGGCAAGCGCTCGCCCGCCCGGTGCAGCGCCTCGACGCAGGCGATGGCGGAGAGGATGCCGAGCGCGCCGTCGTATTTGCCGGCATTGCGCACGGTGTCGTAGTGCGAGCCGATCATTAACGCCGGCAATCCCGGCTGTACGCCCTCGTAGCGCCCTATCACGTTGCCGACGCCGTCGAAACCCGCGCGCATGCCGGCCTCTTTCATCCAGGCAATCAATTGTTCGCCCGCCGCGCGCTGCACCGGCGTGAGGTAAGTGCGCGTCAGCCGCTGGTCTTCTTCCGAGTAGCGCGCGAATTCTTCCAGCCGAGCCATCAGCACGGGCCCGAAGCGGAGGGCAGAGGTATTGCTAAAGTGAGGATCGGGGGTCATGGGTTGTTTGGGGTCGGTGCCAGAAAAATCCGGACGCTCGGTAAATCATTATTATCATCTCATACTGGCCTGGCTGCTGTAAGCCAGCCGTACAGGCTTAAGGTTACAGTATCAGATTAAGAAATATTTTATTATTATTACTATAATTAATAATTATATTAAGTTAGTATTTGTTTCATATTAAATTTTTTAATTTAATTAAAATGGAAATAATTTCCATAAATATTGACTTGCGGATTTGCCTCATGGTTCAATACGGCGATAGTCAATGACCATCCACAGGAGCAAATGACATGGCCAAAATGACCGCCGCCGAAGCCGCCGTCAAAGTGCTGGAAAGCGAGGGTGTCGATCTGGTGTTCGGTATCCCCGGCGCCGCGATCTTGCCGCTCTACGATGGGCTGCGCAAAAGCAACATCCAGCATGTGCTGGTGCGCCACGAAGAAGGCGGCGCGCACATGGCCGAGGGCTACACCCGCGCCGCGCCGGGCAAGATCGGCGTGAACATCGGCACCTCCGGCCCGGCGGGCACCGACATGATCACCGGCCTTTATTCCGCCGCCGCCGATTCGATCCCGATTCTGTGCATCACCGGCCAGGCGCCCAAGGCCAAGCTCCATAAAGAAGACTTCCAGGCCATCGATATCGCCGCCATCACCCGCCCCGTGACCAAATGGTCGGTGACGGTGATGGAAGCCGCGCAGGTGCCGTGGGCGTTCCGCCACGCGTTCCAGGTCATGCGCTCCGGTCGTCCAGGGCCAGTGCTGATCGACCTGCCGCTCGACGTGCAGCGCGAACTCATCGAATATGACCCGAATATCGATTTCCCGCTCGAAGTCTACAAGCCGCGCGCGCGCCGCCAGCAGATCGAGAAAGCGCTGGCCATGATGTGCGAATCCAAGAGCCCGCTGATCGTCGCCGGCGGCGGCATCATCAACGCCGAGGCCGCCGATCGGTTAGTGGAATTCGCCGAGATCACCCATACGCCGGTGATCCCCACCCTGATGGGTTGGGGCGTGATCGCCGACGATCACCCGCTGCACGCTGGCATGGTGGGGTTGCAGACTCAGCACCGTTGCGGCAACGCGACGTTTCTGAAAAGCGACTTCGTGCTCGGTATCGGCAATCGCTGGGCCAACCGTCATACCGGCAGCACCGACGTCTACACCGCCGGACGCAAGTTCGTCCATGTCGATATTGAGCCGACCCAGCTTGGGCGCGTGTTCTGCCCCGACCTCGGGATTGTTTCCGACGCCGGCGCCGCGCTGGAGCTATTCGTGCAGGTGGCGCGCGAATGGAAAAAAGCCGGCAAGTTGCCGAACCGCGCGCGCTGGGTCGAAGATTGCCAGGAGCGCAAGCGCACGATGCTGCGCCGCACCGATTTCGACACCAAACCGATCAAACCGCAGCGCGTGTTCCAGGAGATCAACCAGGCGTTCGACCGCGACACTCGCTTCGTTGCCTCCATCGGCCTCGGCCAGATCGCTTCCGGCCAGTTCCAGCGCGTGTTCAAGCCGCGCCATTACCTCATCTGCGGCCAGGCCGGCCCGCTCGGCTGGGTGATCCCGGCCTGCATCGGCGCCAAACTCGCCGAACCGGCTTGCGAAGTGGTGGGGGTCTGCGGCGACTACGATTTCCAGTTCCTGATCGAGGAACTCGCGGTGGGGGCGCAGTTCAAGGTGCCATTCGTGATGATCTTGCTCAACAATTCTTATCTCGGGTTGATCCGCCAGGCGCAGCGCGGCTATAAAATGGATTATGAAGTGCAGCTCTCGTTCCAGAACATCAACGCCCCGGAAATCGGCGAATACGGCGTCGATCACGTCAAGGTCGCGGAAGGGCTGGGCTGCAAGGCGCTGCGTGTGTTCGACCCGGATCAAATCCAAGAGGCGATCCAGCAAGCGCGTAGGATGACGAAAGAACTCGGCGTGCCGGTCATCGTCGAAATCATCACCGAGCGCGTCACCAATATCGCCATGGGTCCGGAGATCAACCAGATTACCGAATTCGAGGAGATCATCAACCTGGCGCCCGCCGCGCGGGTGACCGCGGCGGAAGCGGCGTAAAGCCGCGCGTGGATGGATGCGGGCGCGATGCTGCGTATTTCTCCCCAAGTCGCCATTCCCGATCATGAGATCCTCTTGGAAGCCGTCCGCGCGCAAGGCGCGGGCGGCCAGAACGTCAACAAAGTCTCGACCGCGATCCACTTGCGTTTCGATATCCAGGCGTCGTCACTGCCGCAGCTTTATAAAGAGCGGCTCATGCAGCTCAACGATCAGCGCATCAGCACCAACCATATCGTCATCATCAAGGCGCAGCGCTACCGCAGTCAGGACCAGAATCGCGAGGACGCGCTCCAGCGCCTGCGGGCGCTGATCCGCAGCGACGCCACGCGTAAGAAACGGATCGCGACCAAGCCGAGTCTGGGGTCAAAAAAACGGATCACCAGTAAAATCAAGCATGGCAAAATGAAAGCGCTGCGGCAAAGTGGGAGCGCGAATAGAGCATGACGATGCCGACTTACGCCAATGACCTGACCGCTGCTGATGACGCTGCCACGCCTGCTCGCTGCGCACGGCGAGAGAATCACCATGCTGACTTGCTACGACGCGAGCTTTGCCGCGCTACTGGATGGCTGCGGCGTCGACACGTTGCTGGTCGGCGATTCCGCCCGGCATGGTGGCAAGGCCATGCCTTCACGACCGCCGTGCGCCTCGCCGACGTGATTTACCACACCCGTTGCGTGGCGCGCGCCGTGAAGCGTGCTTGGATCGTCGCCGACTTGCCCTGGGCGACCTATCATGAGTCGCCACGGCAAGCGCTCGCCAGCGCCGCCGAAGGTCGGCGCCGGTGCGCAAATGGTCAAGATCGAAGGGGGCGCTGGCTGGCGGATACCGTCGATTTTTCTGGTCACGCGCGGCATTGCCGTGTGCGCCCATCTCGGCCTTACGCCGCAGACTGCGCACCAGCTCGGCGGTTTCCGCGTCCGGGCCAAGAGCACGGAGGGCGTGACGCGCCTGATCGAGGACGCGCGCGCCTTGCAGGATGCGGGTGCCGCGCTAGTGCTGGTGGAATTGGTGCCGGCGTGGCCGCCGGCAAGGCGTCAATCGAGAGCGCTGGCGGCGCCTACTATCGGCATCGACGCCGGCCGCACACGTCCGGCCAGGTATTGGTGCTCTATGATTCTCAATATCCTGCCTGGCTCCCAAGCCGCGCTTCGTGCGCGATTTCATGGCCGGCGCGGACAGCGTCGAGGCCGCGATCAAGGCCTATGTCGAGGCGGTGAAAGCGGCGCGTTTCCGGCGCCGGAGCATTGTTACTGAGCAGGCAAACGCCGTATTGAGGTGTGTTTGATGGAAGCCTATATCGCCGAATGGTTGAATTCCGCTGCTGGGCCGCTGGGCCCATATGATTACCGGCATCGCCTGGATTGGCGCGTCGTTCTATTTTGTCTGGCTCGACAACCACCCGGTCGGCCCGCGCGACCCTATGACGCCGACAAAGGTCGGCGGCGAACTCTGGTCGGTACACGGCGGCGCTTTATCACGCGCAGAAATACAAGGTCGCGCCGCCAGCGCTGCCCGAGCATTTGCATTGGTTCAAATGGGAAGGGCATGACCTGATCACCGGCATGTTCATGCTGGCGCCGATCTATTGGTACAGCGCCGAAGTGTATTTGATCGACAAGAGTGTGGCCGATCTTAGCAAACCGGTTGCGATTCTTATCGGCGTCGCAACCCTGGTGATCGGCTGGGTGGTCTACGACCAGCTCTGCAAATCGCCGCTCGGCAACAATGACGCCCTGCTCGGGGTGGTGATGTTCGTGTTCGTCGCCGTCGCCGCCTATGTGCTGTGTCGATTGTTCAGCGGGCGCGGCGCATACATCCACTTCGGCGCGATGCTCGGCACCATCATGGTGGCGAACGTGTTCTTTCTGTCATCATTCCCGGCCAAGGGGAACTGGTCGACGCCAAGAAAGAAGGCCGCGTCCCCGACCATGCCGGGGCTCGCCGGCAAAGGGGTAGCGCTCGGTGCACAACACGTATTTCACCTTGCCGGTGTTGTTCACCATGATCAGCAATCACTACGCGATGACTTACGGCAATGCGTACAATTGGGCTGATCCTCATCGCCATCTTCGCTGGCCGGGCGCTCACGAGGGTGTATTTCGTCGCGCGCCACCAGGGTAAGGTCGCCGCTGCCGTTGGCGGCGGCGGCGGTGCTGACGCTGGCCGTGATCATCGCCATCGCGCCCAGACCCGTCGCGACCGACGCCCAAGCCGGCGCGGCCTCGTTCGCGCAAGTGCAAGGCGTGATCCAAAGCCGGTGCGTCGCCTGCCACGCCGCCAAGCCCAGCTTTACCGGTTTCGCCAGCGCGCCCAAGGGCGTGTTGCTGGAAACGCCCGAGCAGATCGCCGCGAACGCCACCGCCGTCCACCAGCAAGTCGTGGTCACCAAGATCATGCCGATCGGTAACCTCACCCAGATGACCGACGCCGAACGCGCGCTCATCGACCAATGGTTCAAGGCCGGCGCGAAGACCCAATAACGCCATGGCCACTACACTGATCAAGAACATCCATACGCTGGTGACGATGGACGACGCCCGCCGGGAACTCGCGGGCGCGAGTGTTTACCTCCAAGACAACGTGATCGTCGCCGTCGGAACCCGCGCCGACATGCCGGCGGAGGGCGCCGACCGCGTGATCGATGCCTCCCGCCACGTCGTCATCCCCGGCCTCGTCAATACCCATCACCACATGTTCCAGAACCTGACCCGGGCGCTGGCGCAGGACTTGGAACTGTTCGGCTGGCTCAAGACCTTGTTTCCGATCTGGGCGCGCCTGCGCGGCGAAGACGTTTATGTCTCCGCCAAACTGGCGATGGCGGAGCTCATGCTGTCGGGATGCACCACCTCGAGCGACCATCTCTACCTCTATCCGAACGACGTGCGCATCGATGATGAAATCCGCGCCGCCCGCGAACTTGGCCTGCGCTTTCATGCCGCGCGCGGATCGATGAGCCTTGGCGAGAGCCAAGGCGGATTGCCGCCGGATAGTCTCGTGGAAGACGAGCCAGCCATCCTCCGCGACGCCCGGCGTGCCATCGAGGCCTTTCATGATTCCAGTCGTTACGCCATGCTGCGCATCGTGGTCGCGCCCGCTTCGCCGTTTTCGGTGACGCAAGACCTCATGCGGGAAGCGGCCAAACTCGCGCGCGCCTACGGTGTGGGTTTACACACCCACCTGGCGGAGAGCGATAACGATGTCGCCTATAGCCTGGATCGATACCATTGCCGTCCGGGCGCTTACGCTGAAAACCTCGGTTGGGTGGGGCGCGACGTCTGGCATGCCCACTGCGTCAGGCTCGATGAGCGTGAAATCGGCTTGTTCGCACGCACCGGCACCGGCGTCAGCCACTGCCCTGGTTCGAACCTGCGCCTCGCCTCGGGCATCGCACCCGTGCGGCGGATGGTGGATGCCGGCGTCAACGTCGGGCTGGGGGTTGATGGTTCGGCTTCGAACGACGGCGCCCACCTCCTCGGCGAAGCGCGCCTGGCGATGTTGTTGCAACGCGTGGGCGGTGACCCGGCGGCGTTGTCGGCGCGTCAGGCGCTTTATCTCGCCACGCGCGGCGGCGCGGCGGCGCTGAACCGCGACGACATCGGCGCGATCATGCCCGGCATGGCGGCGGATATCGTCGCTTATCGACTCGATACGCTGGCTTTCGCCGGCGCATTGCACGATCCGGTCGCGGCCCTGCTGTTCTGCGCCACGCCTTCCGTCGATTGGGCGCTCATCGACGGCAAGCCGGTGATCGCGGATGGCGCATTGCTGACCGTCGATACGCCGCGCTTGGTGGAAGAGCACAACCGGCGCTCGAGGCGCTTGATCAGCGGCTGATCGGCAGCAGGCACTACGCCACCGCTTCCTCGGCGCGTGCCTTCCTGGTTTTATCCGCTGCTTTCTTCATGGGCTTTGCCGATTCGACGGGCACAGCCGCCATGTCGAGTTTGCCACCCTTTAGAATCTGGGTGATCGGTTCACGATGCTTAGCTATGAATAGCGCGAGTTCACCCAGCGTGGCGGCGTCGACGCCGCTACCAGCGGTTTAGCAGCGCTTGTAACTGCTCGGCGATATCGAGCTGGCGGTCATAGGCATCGGCTTCTTTCTTGCTCGCGAAAGTCATGATTTCTTTCCCGTTGCGTTCGACGACATATTTCACGATGACGGCCATGGCGCATTCTCTCTTGATTGCGGAAAGCTTGTCAGAAAAAAGTTATTAGATTATCGTAACAATAATGATAGCAGCTTATCAGGGCCATTGTCATGTCGATTTCCGGTCGCGGCGGGCGGCGCGCTGGCGCGGGCCGTCCGTGCCATAGTGGGCATTACGGCGAAGCGACGCGGGTGATCCGGGTGCCGGAGAGCCTGCTGCCGAGCATTCGCGCCGCCCTTGCCGCCAAAAAACGCCGCCGGCAGGGCATGGAGGAAGCCGCCGACATCGCCGAATTGCTCGCGCCCACCGCCGCAGTACGCTCGGTCGCGCTCACACTCTACAGCGCCCGCGTCGCGGCGGGGTTTCCGGCGCCCGCCGATGATGATGTCGAGGGTGAGCTTGACCTCAACGATTATCTGGTGCGTCGCCCGACGACGACGTTTTACGTGCGGGTAGCGGGTGATTCGATGACGGGGGCAGGGATTTACCCGGACGATATTCTGATCGTCGATCGTGCGCAAGAGCCGCGCCACGGCTGCATTGTCATCGCGGTAGTGAACGGCGAGATCACGGTCAAGCGCTTGGCGAACAACCAAGGCAACGTGCGGTTGCTGGCTGAGAATCCGGCTTATCCGCCGATTCCCATCGGCCCCGATACCGCCTTCGAGATCTGGGGCGTAGTCACCGGCGTGGCGCGCAGATTTTGATAATCCATTCACCACCTAGGTCGAGCGAATCGAATGTGAGGCTTGGGAAGAATGTAGGACACCACCATGTATTTCATGCTTTATCAGGATAGCGATGGGCGGTGGCGGTGGTGTTACAACACGTCGAATCATATGACCATCGCCATCAGCTCAGAGTCCTATGCCACGAAAGAAGAAGCCCTGCATATCATCCATCTGGTAAAGGGTTGCGCCCAGTCCGCGAGCGTTTATGACACGCTCACCGGGCAATGGCGGTAAGCTGGGGTGGGCGGCGCTGGCGCCGCTCGCGTTGGCGCGCGGCTTGTTCCACGCGCTCAAGCGGGCGAAGGTTGCAACGCGGCGGCGCTGCGCTAGGCTTTTTACCATGCGCGTGCCATATGATGGCCGCGCATCCCAAGCGTCCACTGAAAGGGGTATCCGATGAAATCCGTAGCCAGGTTATGTTTTGGTCTAATCGCGCTGTGTGTGCTGTACGCAAGCTCCGCGCACAGCGCTCAACTCGCCACCGCCAAAGCCCTCACTCTTGAAGTCGCCAAGCAGATATCAGCGGCGGCTGAGGCCGAGGCTGCCAAGAATCAATGGACGGTGGTGATTGCAATCGTCGATGCGGGTGGGCACCTCATCCATCTGGTGAAGATTGACGGGACACAGTACGGCAGCATCGATGTCGCCATCCAAAAGGCGCAGACCTCCATCGCCTTCAAACGTCCGACCAAAGCCTTCGAGGAGGCGATAGCGGGTGGGCGGACCGCCATTCTCGGGGTGAAAGGCGCACTACCACTCGAAGGCGGACTACCCATCGTGGTAGACGGCGAGACGATCGGAGCCATTGGCGTGTCGGGGATGAAATCGACCGAAGATGCTCAAGTGGCCAAGGCGGGCGTGGACGCATTGACTACCATCCTCAAGTAGTGGACCGCGTTATACGCCGCGCCGAACAAGGGTGGCGGCAAGGCGTATTCCGCTGATGTTTCCCATGCGGCGGATAACGCTTCGCTGATCCGCTCTGCACGAGATCATCATCGTCTCCTCTGGTAGCCAGAAAAGTTAGGCAAGTCCCGGTTCGCATGGGCCGGAGAGCGCTTGACCAGAGGCAGCGCCATCCATGGCACCGAGCCAAAATGATGTGCCCCTGATGACGTTGTTGCGGTAGCCTTGCTATAGGCTAAATTCCCATACTCCAACCAAGGATCCAAATCCAGAGGAATATCGCCATGCCCGTCACCGCCGACCATCAGCCATTCCCGCGTGAGCGCCAGCCCATCGTGCGCATTCTTGCGATGCCGGCGGACACCAATCCACACGGCCACATTTTCGGCGGCTGGATTATGGCGCAGATGGACATCGCCGGCGGTATCGTCGCCGCCAATCGCGCCAATGGCCGAGTCGTCACGGTAGCCGTGACCTCGATGGCATTCCATAAGCCGGTGTTCGTGGGCGATCTGGTAAGTTGTTTCGCCGATATCGAAAAAGTCGGCAATACCTCGATCACCGTGCGGGTCGAGGTGTTCGCCGAACGTCGGCGCGGCGAACAGGTGCAATGCGTGAAAGTGACCGGCGCGGTGATCGTGTATGTCGCGGTGACGCCTGAAGGCGCGCCACGCCCCGTGCCGGCCATGGAAACCCCGCGCTGAACGGCGCATAATGTTGCCATAATGCTGATAAACAAAGGGGGATGTCCATGTTATCGAGAATAAAGAAGCGACTGACCGTGGTGGCCTTAGGCGCATGGGTGGGCGCCGTCGGCGGGCCAGTCCACGCCGCCGGGTTTCAAATCCAGGAGCAGAGCGTCAGCGGCTTGGGCAACGCCTTCGCGGGCGGCGCCGCCAGCGCCGAGGACGCTTCCACGGTATTTTACAATCCGGCTGGGCTGGCGCGTTTGCAGCGCCAAGTCGATGTCGGGGTTCATGTTATCTTTCCGAGCAGCGAATTCCACGACGAGAATTCCACCAACGCCATCGGCGGGCGCGCCACCGGCAAAGAGGACGATGGCGGCAAGACCGCGCTGGCGCCGAATCTCTATTACGCCCAGCCGCTCGGCGAGCGCTTCAGCATCGGCCTGGGCATCAACGCCCCTTATGGTTTGGTGACGGAATACGACAAGAACTGGATTGGGCGCTACCACGCCGTCAAGTCCGACCTCAGGACGATCAACATCAACCCTGCGGCGGCGTTCAAGATCAGCGATCAATTTGCGCTTGGATTCGGCCTCAGCGCGCAATATGCCGACGCCGAACTCAGCAACGCCATCGATTTCGGCGCACTCGGTTTTCTCGCCGGCGCACCGGTGCAACCCTCGACTCCGGCGTTCGACGGCTTCACCAAACTCACCGGCGACGACTGGGGCTTCGGTTTCAATCTGGGCGTATTGTTTCAGCCCCAACCCAGCACCCGCATCGGTCTTGCTTATCGTTCCAAGATCGACCATACCATCTCTGGCGATAACTCGCTCACCATTCCCGCGTTCGCCACGGCGCTCGCCGGGCCCTCGCGCACGCGCGCCGCCACCGCCGACCTCACCACGCCCGCTACGCTGTCGCTGAGCGGCTACCATGACATCAACGCGCAGTGGGCAGTGATGGCCGACATCACCTGGACCGATTGGAGCGCATTCGACGAGTTGCGCATCAAATTCAAGGATGGCAGCGCGGATTCCGTGCAGCCCGAGAACTGGGAAGACACGTTTCGTTACTCGATTGGGGTGAACTTCAAACCTGCCCAAGCCTGGACTCTGCGCGCCGGTCTCGCCTACGATGAAACGCCGGTGCCGAACGCCCGGCTGCGCACGCCGCGCATCCCCGACAATTCGCGCACCTGGCTCGCGCTGGGCGCGACTTACCGGATCGCGGACAGCTTCAGTTTCGATTTTGGCTATGTACACGTCTTTTTGAATGACACATCGATCCGCAACACCGAAGTCACCACCGGCAACCTCGCCGGCGTACCCGTGGGCAGCACCCTGGACGGCAGCTTCGATTCCAGCGTCGATATCCTCAGCGCCCAAGTGCAATGGCAATTCTGATAACAACGAGGAGAACCTCCCCATGAAGCGCACCGTCATCATTGCCATTGTCTGGCTGTTAAGCCCCGTAACCCTATACGCGCAAGCCTTCGTCGCCCAGTTCGACCCCGCCGCCGGGGTGATTCCGACGCCGAACAATCTGCTGTTCAACGGCTCCACCGACGGCACCCTCAACATCCCCATCATTGATCCGAACAGCCCGTCTAGCGCGGTGCTGAATGCCCTCAACGCGCTGGACGGCTTTTCCACGGTTGCGCCCGGCGTGGCCACGTTCTCCGCCGCCATCGACCCCGCCACGGTGCGCGCCGGCGATACCGTGCGGATGTTCGAGGTCGGTGTGGTGAATCCGTTCGCCGGCGATCTGGGCGCGCCGTTCGCAGTGACCGGCGCGGTGGCCGAACTGGTGGGAGGGCAGGATTTCAATGCCGGTCTGCTGGCGGTGGATACCAGCGCCCGCACCCTGGTCGTCACGCCGCTGAAGCCGCTCAAGCCCAAGACCGGCTATATGGTCGTGTTGACCGACGGCATTCGCGCGGCCAGCGGCGGAAGCGCGCCGTTGCCGGCGCAGACCTATATCTTCGCCCGCTTCCGCGAACCGCTGATCGACGGCGCGGGCCATAGCCTGTTCCGGCGGTTGACCGACGCCCAGGCGCAGGCGCTGGAACCGATCCGCCGCATCGTCGTGTCTCAGGAAGACGCTGCCGCCGATGCCGGCGTGGTGCGCGGCAGCATCGTGCTGAGTTGGAGCTTTCTTACCCAGTCGATAGACGATGTATCCAAGACCATACGCGCCAACGCCCAGCCCCAGACGCTGACGCTCGCTCCCAGCGGACTCAACACCGCCGCTCTGGGCCTAGGCCTGCCCGGTGCCGCCGATATCTACGCGGGGGCCCTGCAAATCCCTTATTACCTGCAAGCGCCGACCGCGACCAATCCCACGGCCCTGCTCACCGGCCATTGGCACGGCGTGAATGGTTCCGAACTCACGCGCTACAATTCCACCCCCGTCGCTACCCAAAACCTGACGATTCCGGTGCTCGCCAGCGTGCCGAACGCCGCCAGCGGCCACAGTGAACCCGCCGGCGGCTGGCCAGTGGTGATCTTCCAGCATGGCATCACCCAGAACCGCACCAATCTGTTCGCGGTCGCCGACGCGCTTGCCGCCGCCGGCTTCGCGGCGGTCGCCATCGATCTGCCGCTGCACGGCATTACCGATACCGCCAACCCGTTCTACCAGGCCGCGCTGGAACGCACGTTCAACGCCGATCTGGTCAACAACGACAGCAACGCGCCCGGACCCGATGGCAAGATCGACCCCAGCGGCACGTATTTCATCAATCTGAACTCGTTGCTCAGCAGCCGCGACAATCTGCGCCAGGGCGCGGCGGATTTGCAGCAATTGCTGATCGCCCTGCCGGCCGTCGATTTCAACGGCGATCAAGCGCCCGATTTCGACGCCAATCGCGTGCATTTCGTCGGCCATTCGCTGGGCGGCATCGTCGGCACGGTGTTTCTCGGGATCGAGGATGGCGCCGTCGGAGCCGCTACGCTGGCGATGCCGGGCGGCGGCGTCGCCAAGTTATTGGAAAACTCGCCCAGCTTTGGCCCGTTGATCCGTGCTGGGCTGGCGGCGGCGGGCTTAGAGGCGGGCACGTCGGACTTCGAGGCATTTTTCCGCGCCGCTCAGCAGGTCGTCGATGCCGGCGATCCCATCAACTACGGCGCGATGGCGGCCGACACTCATCCTATCCACATGATCGAAGTGATCGGTCCACCGCCCGATCAGGTCATCCCCAACAGCGTCGCCGATGCGCCGCTCTCGGGTACCGAACCGCTGGCACGTATCATGGAACTCGGCGCGGTCGGCGCGACCTTGAGCGACGCCAATGGTATTCGCGGCATCGTGCGCTTCGTCGCCGGGGCCCATAGCTCGATCTTGAGTCCGCAAGCCTCGCCCGCCGCAACCGTGGAGATGCAGACCGAAATGGCGGGTTTCATGGCCTCCGACGGCACCTTGCTGCGCATCACCAACCCCGGCGTGGTGCAGCCCGCTCCGTAAACACGATCCCGGGGCGGCCCACCGGCCGCCCCAACATTTTGCGTTACAATTGCCGCCTCCCAACCGCGATCCACACTTCATGCAATACATTTACACCATGATCCGCTGCGGCAAGGTCGTACCGCCAAAGCGTGAGATTCTGCGCGATATTTCCCTGTCATTTTTCCCCGGCGCCAAAATCGGCGTGCTCGGCTTGAACGGTTCCGGCAAGTCGAGCCTGCTCAAGATCATGGCCGGCGTAGATCAGGATTTCATCGGCGAAGCGCGCCCTCAACCCGGCATCAAAATCGGCTTTCTGCCGCAAGAGCCGCAATTGGATGACGCCAAAGACGTGCGCGGCAACGTCGAGGAAGCGGTCGCCGAGACCAAAGCGCTGGTGGATCGTTACAATGCGATCAGCAACGCCTTCGCCGACCCCGACGCCGATTACGACAAGCTTCTTGCCGAGCAGGGCGAACTGCAGGACAAGATCGACGCGCTCGGGGCCTGGGATTTGGAACGCAATCTGGACATCGCCGCCGATGCGCTACGCCTGCCGCCCTGGGATGCCGACGTCAACGTGCTGTCCGGCGGCGAGCGGCGCCGGGTAGCGTTGTGCAAGCTCCTGCTCTCCAAACCCGACATGCTGCTCCTCGACGAGCCCACCAACCATCTCGACGCCGAGTCGGTCGCGTGGCTGGAGCGTTTTCTCCAGGATTATCCCGGCACCGTGATCGCCGTCACCCACGACCGCTATTTCCTGGACAATGTCGCCGGCTGGATTCTCGAACTCGACCGCGGCCATGGCATCCCGTGGAAGGGCAACTACTCGTCATGGCTCGAACAGAAAGAACAACGCCTGGAGCAGGAGGAAAAAACCGAATCTGCGCGCATCAAGGCGATGAAAGCCGAACTCGACTGGGTGCGCGCCAACCCCAAGGGCCGCCAGGCCAAGAGCAAAGCGCGCCTGGCGCGGTTCGAGGAACTCGCCTCGCAGGAATTCCAGAAGCGCAACGAAACCCAGGAGCTTTATATTCCGCCGGGGCCGCGCCTTGGTGAACTGGTCGTCGAAGCGAAAAACTTGCGCAAAGGCTTCGGCGACCGCTTATTGATTGATAATCTGAACTTCAATCTGCCCAAGGGCGGCATCGTCGGCGTGATCGGCCCGAACGGCGCCGGCAAGACCACCCTGTTCCGGATGATCGTCGGCCAGGAACAGCCCGACGCGGGCGAACTCAGGAAAGGCGACACCGTGCAGCTCGCTTACGTCGATCAATCGCGTGACAGCTTGAGCAGCACCAAGACCGTATGGGAGGAGATCGCCGACGGCTTGGATGTGATCAGCGTCGGCAGCTATCAGGTCAATTCGCGGGCCTATGTCGGGCGCTTCAATTTCAAAGGGCCGGATCAGCAAAAGTTTGTCAAGGATTTATCCGGCGGCGAGCGCAACCGCGTGCATCTTGCCAAAGTCCTGCGCAGCGGTGGCAACCTGCTGCTGCTCGACGAACCGACCAACGACCTCGACGTCGAGACTCTACGGGCGCTGGAAGAAGCGCTGTTGGCGTTCGCCGGCTGCGCGGTGATCATCTCCCACGATCGCTGGTTCCTGGACCGCATCGCCACGCATATCCTCGCCTTCGAAGGCGACAGCCGGGTGGTGTGGTTCGAGGGCAATTACGCCGATTACGAGGCCGACCGCAAGCGCCGCCTGGGGGTGGAGGCCGATCAGCCGCACCGCATCAAGTACCGGCGGCTCGCCTGAGGCGCCTCAAATGGAGCCGAGGGGCGGTTCGCGCATGAGGGCGATCTGCTCGCGCAGTTCCAGGACGCGCTCCTGCCAATAGCGCGCGGTGTTGAACCAGGGGAACGCCGCCGGGAAGGCGGGGTCGTCCCAGCGCCGCGCGAGCCACGCGGAATAATGGATGAGGCGCAGGGTGCGCAGCGCCTCCACGAGGTGGAGTTCGCGGCTGTCGAACTCGCAGAAATCCTCATAGCCGGCCAATACCTCGGCGAGCTGGCGCGTCATCTCGGCCCGATCCCCCGCTAACAGCAGCCAAATATCTTGGACCGCCGGGCCCATGCGGCTGTCGTCGAAATCCACGAAATGCGGGCCGGCGTCGGTCCACAACACATTGCCGGCATGGCAATCGCCGTGCAGGCGCAGCGTTCGCACCGCGCCCGCGCGCTCGTAGCATTGGCGCACGCCGATCAGGGCTTGATCGACGACGCTGCGCCAGACGTCCAGAAGATCGTCGGGAATGAAGCGATGGCCGAGCAGCCAAGCGCGCGGCGCTGCGCCGAAGCTTTCGATGTCGAGCCGGGGCCGCTCGCGAAACGGCCGCAGCGCGCCGACGGCGTGGATGCGCCCGATGAAGCGGCCCATCCATTCCAGGACGGCGGGGTCTTCGAGTTCCGGCGCGCGCCCGCCGCGGCGGGGATACACGGCGAAGCGGAAGCCGTCGAGGGCGTGCAGCGTTTCTCCGCCCAATACCAGCGGGGCGACGACCGGAATTTCGAGGTCGGCCAGTTCGCGCACGAACGCGTGCTCTTCGAGGATCGCGGCGTCGCTCCACCGTCCTGGGCGATAGAACTTCGCCACCACCGGCGGTCCTGCTTCGATGCCGATCTGATAGACGCGGTTTTCGTAGCTGTTGAGCGCGAGCAGGCGACCGTCGCCGTGCAATCCCACGCTGTCCAGGGCGGCGAGCACGCAATCGGGCGTGAGCCCCGCGTAGGGTGGGCTCGATGTGGATTCGGGCGTGCGCTGGGTGGTGTCCATATCACCCATTGTACAGCGCGCCGCCGCTACAACGCTTGCCGGAACAGTTGTCCCTCACGCCGAGCGAGCTCGCCCCCGATGAGCCATGCCGCCTGCTGCCGAACCGACAGGTTCTCCGGTAAGCGTGCGGAATACACTTCTGCTTCTTGCATCAAATTGGCTAACAACAGGTTGATCAGGAGCACCGCGAAATGCTGTACGGGGAGCGGCTGGGTCGCTAAATCCAAGTCGGGATTGTGATGAAAAGCCTGCAATAAATCCAGCGCTTGCGGGAGTAATTCATCCCGTTGGGTGAGGATCTCCGGGCTGTTTGCGACCAGGCCGGAATCATTCAAAAATTGGTAAAGAATCCCTGCGGCTTGATTGCCGTTGATGATATTCATATAAACCCCTTGCGAATCGCTTGCGTGATTGAGTCCGTACCCGAATCGTTGTAGCTGAGGCAGCGTAAAAGCGATTACAATGTTTTGGTTCATAGTTGCTCCTCCTATAAATAAAGTTTTAAGGTCGTGGTTAGGATGAAGATAGCGGTTTTGTTCAAGCTCAACCGCCGCCCTATCCTTGGATGCAACTGTAGACGGGACGCCGATGCGCTCATAAGTAAAAATTGCCGGATTTGACGGGTAATTTTCACCCGCGAATATTGTGCTGGAGGGGTTGGCGTGAGGGCGTAGTCTGTAGGACGAGGCTGTTGCGCGCATGGAGCTGAAATGGCGCGGGCTAAACTCATTCAAGTCTGGGGCATGTGAAGCGCTTTAGGATGGGACAGCAGCGATGGACACCACCAAACCACTGACGCGCAAACTGACGGCGATCTTCTACGCCGGCGATGCCATCGGGGCGAAATTGCCGATGGACTATGAGTTCATCGGCGAGCAGCGGGTGAAGAACATCAACCACCTGGTGCGAGTGTATCGGGTGATCGGTCCGCCAAGATCGCCACCCCTCCCGCTCTTACAGTCACGCAAGACTCATCGACCGACGCTAAGACCAAGATAAGGCATCTAATTCATGCTCTGTTTGGGTTGCTGTGATGCCGATAGGAGCGACGTTTCATAAGATTCGGCATTGATAATATTCGGTAGTTTATTTTGGGACAGACCCTAATGTTGGGAAGCGGAGGCGGAGGCGCGTATGAACGAAGCAACAGATCACCACTCCACGCCGAGCATGAAAGCGATGGTGACCAAAGTTCTGCTGTGGGCGCTTGGCCTCGCTGCCCTCCTTGGAGTGGTGGGCTATGTCGCTTTCCAGGTCAGCCCATGGCCCTCTGCACTCCTCATCCGCATGGCCTTCGATCGCGAGGCCGAGACCACAGCGCAGGCACTCGAGAAACACGTTCCGCCGGGCGTTGCGGCGCAACGCAACGAGCGCTACGATCCGGCGGACAACGATGCCTATCTCGATGTCTTCTATCCGGCGGAAATCGCGAACAGCGAGCGGTCGCTGCCCGCCATCGTGTGGATACATGGCGGCGGCTGGGTGTCGGGCAGCAAGGATCAGATTGCCAACTACGCCAAGATCCTGGCCGGCAAGGGCTATACCGTGGCCGGAGTCGATTATTCCATCGCCCCAGGCAGTATCTATCCGACACCCATCAGGCAAGTGAATACCGCGCTATCGTATCTCGCAGCGAACGCCAAGCGGCTACATGCCGATTCCTCGCGGTTCGTGCTGGCAGGCGATTCCGGCGGCGCGCATATCGCGGCGCAGCTAGCGAATGCCATCAGTACGCCGTCTTATGCGAAAGCGCTGGGCATCACACCGGCCATCCAACGCGCCCAGTTGCGCGGCATGATCCTGTATTGCGGCGCTTACGATGTGACCCGCGTCAACCTCGACGGGTCATTCGGAGGATTCCTGACTACCGTGCTCTGGTCTTACAGCGGCGGCAAGGATTTCATGACGAATCCGCGCTTTGCCACGGCGTCGGTGATCCACTACGTGAGCGCGGAGTTCCCACCGGCCTTCATCTCAGCCGGCAACGCCGACCCGCTGTTGCCGCAGTCGCGCGCTTTCGCCGACGCCGTCGCGGGTCGCGGGGTTCGCGTCGATAGTCTATTCTTTCCGGATGGCTATAAGCCCGCGCTTCCCCACGAGTACCAGTTCAATCTCGACACCGAAGCAGGCCAACTGGCACTCGAACGCTCCCTGCAATTTCTAGCCACCCTCTGACTGCCCTTGTTGAACGAATAGTCTTTACAGGTGAACATCATGCAAAGCATCACGCGAATTCTGGCTGCCGCTGTCGTTGTACTCACGGTGCCTCTGGCTTACGGAGCCGACGCCAAACAACAGGAAATCAACAAGAAGAATGTCGTGGAATTCTACGACAAAGCCATCAATCAAAAGGATTTCGAGGCGGCGTCGAAATACATAGGCGCGCACTATACCCAGCACAATCCGAAAGCGGCCGATGGCCCGGAGGGTTTGAAGAATTATCTGGGGTTTCTACGCGAGAAGTTCCCCAAGTCCCATAGCGAAATCAAGAAGGTATTCGCCGACGGCGATTATGTGATTTTGCATGTCCATGCGGTCAGGGAGCCGGGTACGCGCGGCCAGGCCATCGTCGATATCTTCAAACTCGACGGGCAGGGCAAAGTGATCGAGCATTGGGATGTGATCCAAGACATACCCGAAACCACGGCCAACCCGAACGGTATGTTTTGATCGATGCGAGTATTTACCGGGAAACCATCAGCCAAGCCTGGTAGGCGCTTGGGTTGCGCTTCACTCTTCCCGCATCTCATCCAGCAACCCGCCCAAGCCACGCGGTCGGAACAGCAAGATCACGATGATCATGGCAAACTGCGTCATCAGCACGTATTGACCACCCAAGTACGCCACGGTGAGGGCTTCGGTGAAACCAACGACGATCGCGCCGACCACCGCGCCGCTGATGCTGCCAAGCCCGCCGAGTAGCGCGACGATCAGACCCTTGATCAGCGGCTGCAACCCCGCGTAAGGACTCACGTAAAACGTTTGCGACAACAACACCGCCGCCAATCCGGCCAAGGCGCCGGTCAGCGCCATCACCCATAGCGCGGTGGTGCGCAAGCTGATGCCGACCAGCGCCGCGCCTTCGGGGTTTTGCATCATCGCGCGGATTTCCACCCCGCGCCGGCTGACGCCTAGCCAGATCAGCAGCGCGCCGAGCACGGCCACCGCGCACACGACGGTGCCGAATTTGTCGTAGGTCAGCACCACCCCGCCGATAGTCAAGGCATCGGAACCGAATAGCCTGGGCAAGGGCTTCATGCGCGGGCCGAACCACCACATCAGGAGTTGCACGCCGATCATATTGATCGCCATGGTGGCGATCAGGCTGCGCACCTGGAAATTCGGTTTGTCGTGCAGATAGAGAAACGCCGCCAGAAAAATCAGCAGCCCGCTGAGCGCACCGGTCAGAATGCCAGCAGCGAACACAATCAGTGGACTTGTGCTGATCGTCTGCGCCGCTAGCCAGGCGCCGAAGCCGGCGGCGGCGAAGGTGAAACCGTGGGCGAGGTTGAGCATTCCCAAGCTGGCCCAGATGATCGACACGCCGATGGCGAGCAATCCGTAGATGCAGGCCAGTTGCAGGCCCGACATGAAGGTGAACATGTCCATGGTCAGCCGAAGGAATGTGGGGTCGCCCCGATCATCATTTCCAGGCCGCCCTTCAGTTGCCCCGCATGCATCCCGAGCATCCTATCCACACGCCCTTCGAGCAGCGGGATGTTCTGTTCAGCGATGACCATTGCGCTGTCTTGCAGATCGACTGCGCACAAGGCGTCGATGACGGCGCGCGAAATCTTGGGCGCGAGTCCGAGTGAGGGCTCGTCCACCAGATAGAGCTTGGCGTCGGCCATCAAGCCGCGGCCCAGCGTGACCATGCGCCGTTCGCCGCCGGACAATTTACCGACCGGCTGTTTGAGCAGCGCGCGCAGCGGTGGAAAGATCTCCAGCACCCGCTCGCGACGTTGCCGGCGCTCGCGCCAGGCGGCACGAGTAAACGCACCGGCGTCGAGGTGCTGGCGCACGGTGAGGCCCATGAAAATCGCATCGCCTTGCGGCATCATCGACACCCCCAGGCGGGCGATGCGGTGGGTCTTGCGCCCTGGCCCTTGGGTGCGGCGCCCGCCGATCTCGGCGCCGTTGAACAGGATCGACCCCATCTGCCAATCGACCAGGCCGGTGATCGCGCGAAACAGCGTAGTTTTGCCATGGCCGTTCAGGCCGACCAAGCCGATGCGCTCACCGGCGTTGACGTTGAAATCGAGGTCGTGCAGCACCCGCAGCGGCCCATAGCCGGCGGACAAGCCCTGCACGCGCAGCAGTTCGTTCATGCCGCGCTGCCCTCGAAGTAAGCGGCGCGCACATCGGGATGCTCGAATACGGCCTGCGGTGTGCCGCTGGCGATGCGCCGCCCCAGGTCCAGCACCACGACCTCGTCGGCGATGGCGCCCAGGAGCTCCAGGCGGTGCTCGACCACCAATAGCGCCATCTGCATCTCGCGCGCCAGCAAGCGGATGATGTAATCGAGTTCTTCGATCTCGGCGTGGATCAACCCTGAGGCCGGCTCGTCGAGCAGCAGCACGCGCGGGCGGCGCATCACCAGGCAGGCGAGCAACAGCTTGCGCCGATGCAGGGTATCGAGCGCACCGGCGCGGGTATTGCGCGGTACGCGAAAGTTGACCTGTTCACAAGCCCACTCGGCCTGGTGCGAACTGAGCTTGGGGTAAAAGGCTTTGCGCGCGGCTTCCAGCACCGCGCTGACCGGCAGACTATTGGGAACCACCGGGCTTTGGAAAGTACGGCCTATCCCTGCGCGCGCGCGTTGCTGGATCGTGAGCCGGGTGATGTCACGACCATCGTAATACACCCGCCCAGCGTTGGGCGCAATGCGTCCGCTCAAGACCTCGAACAACGAGGTCTTGCCGGCGCCGTTCGGGCCGATCACCCCCAACACCTGGCCGCGATGAGCATCCACGCTGACGTCGGCCAGGATCTTCCGCCCGCCCAAGCTCAGGTGTACGCCGTGACAGCCGAACAGCGCCGCGCGCGCCTCCAAGGATTACTGCATCCAAGGCGCGGGCCGGAACTCCGATTCGACCAGCGGTTTGGGCGCGATGATCTTGTGCTGGCCATCCTGTACCTGGAAGAACAAATGCGCCATGCCTTTTTCGATGTCGTCAACCTGATCCGGATAGGCGGGCGTGCACTGGCAGTCGTTGTCGAACATATACCAGCCGTCGACGCCGCGATAATGATGGGCGCGGAGATAATCGTTCACCGCCTTGAAATTGTTGGGGTCGCCGACGGCTTCCCAGGCGGCTTTGAGCATATACACCATGTCATAGCCCATGCCGGTGTAGACCAAACCCATGGTGCCGGGGAAGCGTTTTTTGTAAGCCTCGCGGAACGCCGCGCCTTGCTTGTCGCTGTAGACGCCGAGTACGGTGCTCCACACATAGCCCTCGGCGTCGGCGCCGGCGATGTCGAGAAACTCCGGTTGCGACGGCCCGTACTGCATGTAGACCAGCGCCCCTTTCAACGGGTTGGGTTTGTACTGATGGGTAAAGGCGGCGTATTCGGCGGCGACCCAATGGTCGAGCATGACCACGCCCGCGCCGAACTTGTGGATGTCTTGGATCACCGGCCCCCAATCCTGCACCGGCGACTGAATGTCGGTAATGCCAGCCAATTCCCAAGCGCCCTTGCTGGCCTTGATCGCCGCCTGGGTGGCTTTGGAGATCTGCTGGTTATAGGCGATCTGCTCCTGGACGATATGGATCTTGTTGTTGATCGGCTTCCATTTGCCGGAGGCTTTCAAGTTATCCAGGAACGGAATGAAACCCTTGCCGTAGTAAATCTCGGGCGGATCGACATGAAAGAAATTCGCGTATTTCTTGGGGTCCGATTTGAACTGATTGACCGCATCGATCTTGGTGTCGCCGCTCAAGTGTGGCGCGCCATAGGCCGCCGAGGCGTCCATCGCCGGCACCGGCACTAGCACGAACGGTGAGGAAATCGCATGGACTTTGGCGTCCACCAGTTTTTGGAACGCGGCCTGGGTGCCTTCCGGCGTCAGAATATCGGTATCGACGACCTTGATTTCGAGCGGACGCCCCAGCACCCCGCCCTTGGCGTTGACTTCTTCGACCGCGAGTAGGGTGCCGTTCCAATGGTCTTGATGATCGACCACGCCTACCGGCCCGCTTTGGGTGAGCGGCAGTCCGATCACGATCGGATCGCCCGCCGCCCACGCCGTATTCAGAAGCAATACCGCTGCCGCCGTCGCGATTGACTGAAACAGTGCGTGTTTGCCCATGGTTTCTAGTTCCCCCTGGAAATCATTGTGTGGATCGACTGATGGATACGTGGTGACGGACTCATGGTAGTGTACTCTGCGGCGCTTATCTACGTGCCGCTGGGTGGCATACCCATCGTTCGCAACGGCAAAGCCGCGAGAAGATTAACCCGCGCGGCTGTATTGCAGCAGAATGACGCCCACCGCGACTAAGCTGGCGAGCGCCATGCGCCGCCCGCCGAAGGGTTCGCGTAGCAAGCGCGTGCCGATCCAGGCGGCGAGGATGACGCTGGTTTCGCGCAACGCCGAGACGTAAGTCATCGGTGTCAGACTCATCGCCCAGATCACCAAGCCGTAAGCGGTGGCGGCGCACGCGCCGCCCAGCAGACCCATGCGCCAATGCTTGGCGAACACGGCGAGCACGGCGTGCGGCCGCCACGCCAGGGCAACCAGCGCCAACGGCGGCGCTTCCAGCACAAATAACCAAGCGCTGTAGCCGGGCGCGGAGCCGGACAGGCGTCCGCCCAGGCCGTCGCACACCGTGTAGCCGGCAATCATCAAACCGGTGAGTAGCGCAAACCCCACGGCCTTGGGGGAACGCAGCCGCCAGCCCTTGTCGAACGCGAGGCTGAGAATGGCGGCGCAGATGAAACCCACTGCCAGGGTGCCGGGCAAATTGAGGCGCTCACCCGCGAACAGATAAGCGCCGATCGCGACCAGCATGGGAGCCACGCCGCGCGTGATCGGGTAGACCAGTGACAGATCGCCATACCGGTAGCCGAACACCAAGCCCAGGTTATAGACCTGATGGATCGCAACCGAGCCGGCGAGATACGGCCAACTGGCGGCGGCGGGCGCGGGCGCGAGCAACACGATCGGCAGCGCACACAGCGCAGCGGCGGCGTTGATCAGGGCGAGCCGCGCCAGCGGATCGCCACCGATTTTGAGCAACGCATTCCAGCTGGCGTGTAGGACGGCCGCGCACAGCACCAACGCGAGTACACTCGGCGTCATGCGGTGTACTCAGCGGAGTTGTCGAACAGGAGGCTGCTCAGTTTTGACTGGTCTTGAGGCGGGTTTCCAACGCTTCCAGGCGCTGGCTCATGCCGCTCAGTTGATCTTGCAAGAGCTTCCATTGCGCAAGCGCGCCGTCGCGCGCCTGCGCCGTGGCCCGCACCTGCGCTTCCAGATCGGTTTTATCCTGTTGCAGGCGCGACAGGGCGGTCTTGGCGTCGGCCAACTGGCGCTCCAATTGATCGGCTTTCTTGGCGGCTTCCGTGCGGGCGTTCTTGGTGGTTTTAAGTTCCTCATCGAACGCGCTCAGCTTGGCGGTCGCTTCGCTGAGGGCGGATTGTAGTTTTTTCGCCTCAGCGTCGAGGCCATCGCGCGCCTGCTGAATCTGCGCGAGCTGGGCCTTGGTCTTGTCGAGTTCGCCGGAAACACTGGCGAGTTGGGACTGCGCCGCGTCGCGCTCGGTACTGGCGGACTTGAACCGGCCCTCCAAATCGTCGCTGCGCAGGCTGACATCGGCCAGCCGCGCACCGAGCATGCTGCGCAACGACTGGCTGGTGTCGAGCTTCGCCGCCAGCGCGTCCTGGCCCAGGGTCAGCGTCGCTACTTTCGCGCCCAACGCGCTACGCAAGGCTTGGGTGGTGTCGAGTTTCGCCTCCAGCCCGAATTGCTGAATCTTGGCCTCGGCGAGACGCGCGCCCAGCGTGCTGCGCAAGCCGTTGGTGACTTTCAGCGCGGTTTCGGTGAGCGCCTGCTGCGACAGCGCGTCGCTCAAACGCGCGCCTAGCAAACTCTTCAGACCAGCGGCGCCCTGCAGCTGTGTTTCCAGGCTCTTGGCTTGATCGGTAGCGGTGTTGAGGGCATCGGTCAGCGCTTTCAGATTGGCCTCGGAATTGGTTTTGCTGGTCTGCGCCTCGGTTTCGACCGCCTTCAGTTTATGCGCGGCGGCTTCCAGGTTATCGTTGGTCGTCTTGAGGTTGGCTTCGGCATCGGCAAGCTTTTTCTGCAAGCCATTCAGGCTGCTCTTCAGGGTATCGCGTTCGGTGGTCAGGGCTTTGTTCTGCACTTCGATTTCGCTCGGTCCGCAAGCACTCAGCAAAGCGGCGATCAGCGCCAGTCCAGACGCGCGATATAGCACGTTCGACATCATCGTTCTCCTTAGAAGGTTAATGCCATTATAGGGTCGCGGGTAGTAGCAAAGCAGGGCGATTCTAACACCGATCAGCGCGCCATTTTGCCTCGGAAACCACCGATTGCGGATAAACCGTCGTTGCTGGAATCCATGCGACCGCGACTTCCCAGCGTTCCTGGCGCTGTTCGCGCCGCACACGGGGAAATCGCAGCGTGTTCGGCCAATGAATGCGCCAGTCCACCCAGCGTATAGTGAAGTGTAGGCTAAGCGGCGCATCGTCAGAAACCACAACCTGTTCGAGCTCGGCGTCACCCGGCACCAGTATGTGCTCCGGCGCGATCTGCGCGCCCAACTTGTGCGGCGCGAAGAGCGAAGCCCCTACCGGCGCGAGGGCGGATACGATCAGGGCGCGGCTGGTGGGGTGCCATAACGTCAAGTAATACGACCAGTCTTGCCGAACGTGCCTGACCAGCGCGCTTTGACCCCTCATGGCGTAACGCCAGTAGGAGAACAACACGCGCAGTTCTGGAGCGCCGGCACGGCCGATATAAAGATTCTTGCCCTGGCAACGGAAACTGAGCGGCGAGCCGATGGCGGGTGTCCGCACTGCAAAACCGCTGCAGCGCGTCAATTCGAGGCGCCTGCGCCGGGCTTTATTGCCGCTCAACCAGCGGCTGATGCTGTAATAGCCAATCAGCAGTAATTTAATGATTTTGTATACGATATAGCCGATCAACAAGCCGGTCTTGGCGAGCGCAGCGCCGAACTTGAGCACCAACGCCAAAGCGAGCAAGATAGGGCCGCCGATCTTGACAAACACAAAGCCGAGCGCCAGCACGAGCAGGGCAATCGGGCTGATGGTGAGGCCGTATAACAGCTTGAGAAAGCGCGGCTGCAAGTGATACCAAAACCAAAACGCTTGATAGCGCAAGCTGAGCCAACCCGCCCAGCGCCCCAACAGGCCATTGACATCGGCGCGCAGTTGTTGGGCGTCATGGTCGGTAACGGTGCGATAGGCATCGACCGCAGAATGTTCGACACGGTGGGCGGCGTCTACCGCGGCTGATTTGATGTGTTCGACTCGGTCTTTGACGCCGAAGCGGCGGTCGGGTGGAGCGGTCATGATAATCGTTGAGAGTGGCTGAGAACCGCTCGGAAGAGGCGGAATCCTCAATAGCCTTCCTTTTTATAACGCATGTAAAAGTGGATCACGCTCACCACATATTTGCGTGTTTCCAAAATCGGTGGAATCGTTCTGCGGCCCTGCAACACCCGCCCTTCACCGGAGTTGTAAGCCGCCAGCGCCAAGTTAATCGTTCCGAATCTCCCTATCAACAGGCGCAGATAGCGCGCGCCGCCACTGACATTGGCAATAGGATCGTACGGATTGGTCACGCCAAGCCCCGCCGCGGTGCCGGGCATGAGCTGCATCAAACCCATCGCCCCTGCACGCGAGCGCGCATTGGGATTATAGGCCGATTCGACGGTGATGACGGCGTGCAGTAGCGCTTGATCGAGGCGGTTTTTCCTGGCGATTTTGGCGATGTGCGGCGCCAGGCGCAGGCGGATGGCTTTATTGATACTGACCGCGCGGGTGATTTCCTCCAGCGTCGGCAAGCGGTCACCGGGCAGAGCGGCGATGTCGGCCAGAACCGGGCGCGCCAGCGCGCCGAGCACTACGGCTAGCGCGACCGCGCGCCAGGCGCGGAGAGCGGCAATGAGAAGCGGCGGGAAGAGATGCAAAGCGTGATACCCAAAGATGGCTGATCGAGAGAGCCATGTTAGAGCAAGCATCCGTGCTTGAACATAGCGTAACGGCGGGACAAGCAATGGATTACAATGGCGATCCAGTAAAATGAATCGATGATTTGCAGCCGCAGTGACCGACCAGAGAGGCTACCGATGTCCGCCGTAGCGCACGTCGCCAAACGCAAACCCAAGTCCGCTGGGCCTTATCAGACCCGCCACAAAGTGCGGTTCGTGACCGCCGCGAGCCTGTTCGACGGCCACGACGCCTCCATCAACATCATCCGCCGCATGTTGCAGGCGAGCGGCGCCGAGGTGATCCACCTCGGCCACAACCGCTCGGTGGACGAGATCGTAACCGCCGCCCTCCAGGAAGACGTGCAAGGCGTCGCCGTCAGTTCCTATCAGGGCGGCCATATCGAATTCTTCCAGTACATGATCGATTCGCTGCGCGAACGCGGCGGCGACAACATCAAAGTGTTCGGCGGCGGCGGCGGGGTCATCGTGCCATCCGAAGTCAAAGCATTGCACGACTACGGTGTGACCCGCATTTATTCACCGGAAGACGGCCAGCGTTTGGGGTTACAGGGCATGATCGACGATATGCTGCGCGCCTCGGACTTCGACCTCACGCCCTACGCGCCGCGTGACCTCGGCGCCTTGTTCGCTGGCGACCGGCGCGTGCTGGCACGGGTCATCACCGCCCTCGAAAACCAAGCGCTGCCACCGGCGCTGCACAGCCAAATCCTGGACAAAGCCCAAGCCCGTGACGATGCGCCGGTGCTCGGCATCACCGGCACCGGCGGCGCGGGCAAATCCTCGCTGACCGATGAGATCATCCGCCGGTTCCGGCTGGATCAGGACGATCACCTCGCCATCGCCGTCATCGCGGTCGATCCCTCGCGCCGCAAATCCGGCGGCGCGCTCTTGGGCGACCGCATCCGCATGAACGCCATCGATGGCGAGTGCATTTACATGCGCTCGCTCGCCACCCGCGCGGCGGGCAATGAAGTGCCGGAGTCTCTGGGCGACATCGTCGCCGCCTGCAAAGCGGCGGGTTTCGACCTCATCCTCGTGGAAACCCCGGGCATCGGCCAGGGCGACGCCGCCATCGTGCCGTTCGCCGATGTGTCGCTGTATGTGATGACGCCGGAGTTCGGCGCCGCTTCGCAGCTCGAAAAATCGAAATGCTCGCCGAGCGCCGACGCCGTGGCGATCAACAACAAGGCCTGACCGCCGCGGTGCGGAAGACGCGTTGCGCGACGTGTAAGCAGGTGCAGCGCAACCGTCAGGCGTTCGCCCAAAAGCCCGAGGAGATGCCGGTATTCGGCACCATCGCGGCGCGCTTCAACGATGATGGCGTCACCGCGCTCTACCAGGAATTGCGGGCGCGACTCACTGAGTACGGCCTGACCGCTCAGCCGGGCAGACTGCCGCGCGTGGCTGTCCGCCAATCGTCCGCTACGAACGTGATCGTGCCGCCGGCACGGGTGCGCTATCTCGCCGAGATCGCCGATACCGTGCGCGGTTATCATCACAGCGCCTACGAGCAGGTAGTGGTCGCGCGTGAACGCCAGCACCTCATGGAAGCGAAACGTATGCAGGGGGACGCGCTCGACGCCCTCATCGCCGACCGTGAAACCCGGCTCGATCCGCGCGCCAGAAAGCTCATCGACATGTGGCCGCAGGTCGCAGCGAGTTATTCCGGCGACGAATACGTGGTGAAAATCCGCGACAAGGAAATACGCTACGGCCTCATTAATACCTCGCTGTCCGGCTCGCGCATCCCTGCAAAGTCGCGCTGCCGAGGTGTACGGCGATCACGGCGAACTGTTGCGCTTTCTCCCTCAAGGAAAACTTGCCGGGCAGTTTTCCTTATACCGCCGGCGTGTTCGCGTTCAAACGCGAGGGCGAGGACCCGACCCGCATGTTCGCCGGCGAGGGCGATGCGTCTCGCACCAACCAGCGCTTCCATTTCGTCTCCAAGGACTCACCCGCCAAGCGCCTCTCCACCGCGTTCGACTCGGTGACGCTGTACGGCTTCGACCCCGCCGAGCGCCCCGATATCTACGGCAAGGTCGGCACCAGGGGTATCCATCGCCACCCTGGACGACATGAAAGCGCTGTATGACGGCTTCGACCTCTGCGACCCCACGACTTCGGTGTCGATGACCATCAACGGTCCTGGCGCCGACGATTCTGGCGATGTTCCTGAACACCGCCATCGATCAGCAGTTGGCGAAATTCGAGCGCGACAACCAGCGCTTGCCCACCGACGACGAAGTTGAAAAAATCAAAGCCTGGGCGCTGGAAAATGTGCGCGGTACGGTGCAGGCCGACATTCTCAAGGAAGACCAGGGCCAGAATACCTGCATTTTCTCCACCGAATTCGCGCTCAAGATGATGGGCGACATCCAGGAATACTTCGTCCACCACCAGGTCAAGAATTTCTACTCGGTGTCGATCTCCGGCTACCACATCGCCGAAGCCGGCGCGAATCCGATCTCGCAGCTCGCGTTCACCCTCGCCAACGGTTTTACTTACGTCGAGGCTTACCTCGCGCGCGGCATGCACATCGATGACTTCGCGCCGAATCTGTCGTTTTTATTCTCCAACGGCATGGACCCCGAATACGCGGTGATCGGGCGGGTCGCGCGGCGCATCTGGGCGATTGCGATGAAGCATAAGTACGGCGCCAACGAGCGCAGCCAGAAGCTCAAATACCATTTGCAGACTTCCGGGCGTTCGCTGCACGCCCAGGAGATGGCGTTCAACGATATCCGCACCACCCTGCAAGCGCTGATCGCCACTTACGACAACTGCAATTCGCTGCACACCAACGCATTCGACGAAGCGATTACCACGCCGACCGAGGAATCGGTGCGCCGCGCGCTGGCGATTCAACTCGTCATCAACAAGGAATGGGGGCTGGCGAAGAACGAGAATCCGAACCAAGGTTCGTTCATCATCGACGAATTGACCGATTTAGTCGAGGAAGCGGTGCTGCGGGAATTCGAGCGCATCGCCGAGCGCGGCGGCGTGCTGGGGGCGATGGAGACCGGCTACCAGCGCGGCAAGATCCAGGAAGAATCGATGCACTACGAGGTGCTGAAGCACGACGGCTCGCTTCCCATCGTCGGCGTCAACACCTTCCGGAACCCCGATGTCCAGCCGGAACAACTCAGCATCGCGCTGGCGCGCTCGACCGAGGACGAGAAACAAAACCAGATTCGGCGCCTACGCGAATTCCAGAATCGCCACCGCGCCGCGAGCGAAATGATGTTAGAGCGCCTGCAGCAAGCGGCCATCGGCAACGAGAATCTGTTCGCGGTGCTGATGGACGCGGTCCGCTGCTGTTCGCTCGGCCAGATCACCGGTGCGCTGTTCGCGGTGGGCGGCCAGTACCGGCGCAATATGTAAGCCTGAGGGCATTCGGCTACAATAGCTGCCCTTGATAATCACAAAACGCTTGACTCATTAACCACCGAGAGGGAGTACGTGCGCGATGGGGCAAAGCATGCAGGCCCAGCCTTATTCTGCGACGTCGGATACGTTTCCTAAGTTACTGCTGGAGCATGCGATTCGGCATGGCGACAGGCCCGCGTTGCGCGAAAAAGACTATGGCATCTGGCAAGAATGGAGTTGGCGCCGGCTCCACGACGAAGTGCGCGCGCTGGCCTGCGGATTGGCCGCCAACGGTTTTCAGCGCGGCCATAAACTCGCCATCATCGGCGACAACCGCCCCGAACTCTATGGCGCTTTCGCCGCCACCCAAAGCCTGGGCGGTGTCGCGGTGCCGCTTTACCAGGATTCCGTGGCGGCGGAACTCACGTTCGTGCTCACCAACGCCGAGGTGAGCGTCGCTATCGCCGAGGATCAAGAGCAGGTCGACAAACTCCTGGAGATCAAGGATCGCTGCCCGGCGTTACGCTTGATCATCTATAACGATCCGCGTGGATTACGGCACTATGATCAGCCGTTTTTGGTCAGCTACGCCAGGGTGCAGGAGGCCGGGCGCGCATTCGACCGCGACCATCCCGCTTTCTTCGCTGAACAAGTGGCGCAGGGCCAGGGGGCGGATATCGCCGCACTGTCTTATACCTCGGGCACCACTGGCAACCCCAAGGGCGTGGCGCTCACTTTCGATAACCTCATCAAGTCCGCTGCCAACGCCGTCAAGTTCGAGGGGCTGCGCGCCGACGAGGAAGTGCTCGCCTATTTGCCCATGGCCTGGATCGGCGACAATATTTTTTCCTACGCCCAGCATTACGTGGCCGGATTCTGCGTCAACTGCCCGGAATCGAGCGACACGGTGCTGCAGGACTTGCGCGAGATCGCGCCGACGTATTTCTTCGCGCCGCCGCGCATCTGGGAGAACTTGCTGACCCAGGTCATGATCCGAATCGAGGATTCGGGCTGGTTTAAGCGCAAGCTATTCCATGCCTTCATGGCGCACGCTCGGCGGGTCGGCGCGGCGCTTCTCGACGGCCAGCCGGTTTCCGGCAAGGACCGCGCGCTGTATCGATTGGGCGAGATTCTGATCTACGGCCCGCTCAAGAACGTATTAGGGTTTCGCCGCATTCGGCTGGCCTATACCGCTGGCGAAGCGATAGGCCCGGATATCTTCGCGTTCTACCGCTCGCTCGGGGTCAATATCAAACAGCTTTACGGCTCTACGGAATCGACGGTATTCGTGTGCATCCAGCCCGATGGCGAAGTGAAGCCCGACACGGTGGGTAAGCCGGCCATCGATGTCGAAGTCAAGATCGCCGACAATGGCGAAGTCCTGTTTCGCGGCCCCGGCGTGTTCCATTCCTACTACAAAAATCCGCAAGCGACCGCCGAGGTCAAGACCGCCGATGGCTGGGTGCATACCGGCGACGCGGGCTATTTCGACGCCGACGGCCATCTGAAGATCATCGACCGCGCCAAGGACGTCGGCAAGCTCTTGGACGGCACATTATTCGCGCCCAAATACATCGAGAACAAACTGAAATTCTTCCCCTACATCAAGGAAGCCGTGGCGTTCGGCGCTGGCCGCGATTATGTCGCCGTATTCATCAATATCGACTTGGAAGCGGTCGGCAACTGGGCGGAAAAACGCGGCCTGGCCTATTCCGGCTATACTGATCTTGCCGCCCAAGATACGGTTTATGATCTGATCAGCGAGTGTGTGGCCAAAGTCAATGCCGATCTCGCCAATGATCCACAACTCGCTGGTTCGCAAATCAAGCGTTTCCTGATCTTGCACAAAGAACTCGACGCCGACGACGGCGAGCTGACCCGCACCCGCAAAGTGCGCCGCAGTTTCATCCATGACCGCTACGCCGACCTGGTGACAGCGCTATACTCCGGCAGCCCACGCCACGATGTCGAGGCGCAGGTGCGGTTTGAGGACGGCCGCATCGGCATGATCAAAGCCGAAGTCAAAATCCGTGAAGCCGAGCGCGCCGAACGGCGTGAACTCAAGCTGGCGAGCGAGCTTACTGTATGAGACTCCGGCGTTATGAATCAGCGCGCCCAAGCAGGGCGCGGTTTCACCATTGCCGTTTAGCCGTTTGTGATGGCAAGCGTAAGCGCCCGATCCGCAGATGGCGCTCGGACTGGGCGTAAAAGTCCGAGTTCTCGAATGTGCTCCAGGCATAGCCTACGATCTGCCCGGCCTGATTGGCGTACAGGCGCAGCAGGCCTTCGCCGACGCCTGCGTTGAACAAGCCATCGGCGCGGCGGCGTGCGGGTCTCGCTGCCGTGGCCCGATTGGCTCGAATCGATAACCAGAATCTGCCATTGCTCGGTGTTGGCGATATAGGGTCTAGTGGCCTTGCGCTTCTGTGCGAAATCGGCGGCCAGCACGACATGCCCGGTGTTGGCGCTGCCGTCCGGATAGCGGATGGCAATGACATCGCCGGGCCGAATGTCATCGACGCGCTCAATGAGAGTGAAACCTTTCTGCGCTGCGATGGCGTCGTGGTAGGTGATGGCGAAGGGCCGCTTTTTGCCGAACCACCGGGCGAGATCATCTGCGCCGAGGCCATAGGCGCGTTCGAGTAGGGCGTTTAGGAATCCGCTGCAATCGGTGTGGCTTTCGTACGCCAGTGCGCCATCGATGCCGCGCCAGGCGACATGACTTTGGCGGTGTTGGTAGCTGGTGTTTTCTGGCCTCAATTCTTTGACTAAAAGCTGCGCCCACGCCAAGGGCGAGGCGGACGCGGGATTAGCGGCGCCCTCAGCGCCGGCACCCGCCGCCGCAATGGACAATAAATGCCGCCAGCGACGAGGATAGGTAGGATACGCATGTCAGCAGCGCTCTTGGGTAGGGCGGTTGGAGGATGGGATCATGATGCAGGGCGCTGTCCCCATGCCGCCCACAAGATCGGCGATGGCATCGTGAAGGATGGATCATCGAGACGCGCCAGATCTTGCTCGATTTCTGGTCGGTCACCAGCCCGTACCCGATCATCACGCGGCGCAATTGTTCATAGCTCGTCTGGCCAGCCGCGCGCCAGCAGAACTGCCTTGCCAGACGAATGCTCGCCCTTCTGCGTCAACGTCTGTCAGTCCGTGGATGCGAAGTCGTCCCGGCAATAACCTGCCATAGCGAAGGTGTACGCCGCGTTCGGCCATGATCTGGAGCAGGGCGAGGCTAGTCTTGAGCGGATTCACGGCCGGATCGGGGCGCGAGAGTACATCGAATTCCCGCAACTAGCCACCACCCGGTTTAAGTGCTGCGACCAAGCGCTCTATCACGCGCTCGTGCAGGTAAGTGCATGGTCAGACGTACATGCACCAGGTTAAACGCCGCTGTCGGTAAAGGATCGGGAACAATATCGTGACGGCGCACTTCCAGATTGGGCCAGCGCAGCGTTTCGAGGCAGCGCGTATCGATATCGGTCGTGAGCATCATATTCGTTGGGGCCGACGCGGTCAAGAGCCAGGCGGCGATGGAGCCGCCGCCGCCGCCAACCTCGAGACAATCCCAAGCCGCGCCAACGCCGCGCGCTTGAGATGGCGAATCGTGCCGGGATCGAATAATTCCGCGAGGATGGCCAATCTTGCTGTGGCCTGCCGAGGCGCAGCATCGAATACGTAGGCAGGTTCGTCCGCCATTGGCAGATCGTTGGTTGATCTCGTCACGCGCGGAGTCCCATTTACCAGCGCTTAGATCAAAACGCGCCGTCGCTCAATCTGGTAATGCGCCGGGTCTGGCTCTGGCAGCCAGAAGCTGGCGCAGAAACCGAGCACATAGACCAGCGCAGCGACGCCAGCCGCGGCCAAGGCCAGTTGAGCCGAAGCGCCGCCTGGCATCACGCCAGCCAGTTGAGTAGTCAGCAGGGCTGCCGAGGTGCCCAGCATGCGCCCGCCGACATTGGCGGCAAAGCTCGCCGGTCCCGCGCAGATAGTCGGATACACGCGCGGCAGATACCGCTCCCAAAAGCTGAACTGTGCCGCCATCACCATGACCGCGAGGAAGACGCCGTATTTGAGCAGTGCGAGGTCATAGCGCGCCGGGAACAGAAAAACCAGCGGAAAAATGACCAGGCCCGGCAACAAAAAGCCGCAGTACGGCGCCGCCGGACGATCCGCAGCACGCCTACAGCGAACAGTAAGCGCCCCGCCAGGTTGCCTAAATCCGTGTAAAGGTGGACGTAGCTGATGGTTTGTTCCTGCCGTTACCGGCAATGCGCCGAACTTGCGGCAACCCTGGCACGATGCGTGGTACTTGCTGGATGGCCCCATACGCCGCTCCGTAACTACAGGCGACCAGCAACGTGGTGACCAATGTCGTGCGGCGCAAAGCAGGATTAAAGAGTTCGACTAGACGTAGGCGGCGCGCCTGCGCATTCGGCTGGCGCGCCCGCCATAGCGGCGATTCCGGCAAGAAAGGCCGAGTCAGCGCCAACGCAATAGCTGGAAACAATCCGAACACGAGCGCGTAACGCCACCTGAATGGCTGCCGTGAATAACGGTAGGCGGCGGTCGCCATAAGTGACCGCCAGATAATAGGCAGCCGTCACCATTAATCCACCCAAAGCCGAGCAAGCTTGAGTGTAACCGAGCACGATCTCGCGCTGCCGTGGGTCCGGGAATAGCTCGGCAAGCCACGCGACCGCCGCAACGAATTCAACCGATACGCTAATGATGGTTGTGCAGCGCCAGACCAGAGTATCGAAGCCGAGGTCGCAACCCCAAGGCAAGCGCGGAGACGCCGTACAATACGATGCCCAAAGCAGAACGCGGCGCCGCCCAAAGCGACGGTGAGAATGCCGCCGAGCAAGCTGAACAGGCCGCTCGCCACAGCCGGAACGTAAAATAGCAGCCCCACCCAATGATTAAACTCGGCGCTGCCAGGTTGCAAGTCCGCGAGTTCCATCAGCGCAGGCCGCACGATGAGCGGCAGCACGACGATTTCGTAGGTATCGAACGCAAACCCGATGCAGGCGACGCTACAAACCAAGCCACTGGAGCGCTGTCAGGCGTAAGGCATGGGCCGGTTGCGTGGGCATCTTGACTGTCACAACTTGCACGATAGCCGTCATCCGTCAGTTTGAGCCGCAGCCCCGCGCGTCGAGCGCTGGCTCTGTGGGGCTGATTGGCGGCGATGAGGGTTTGACCACGCGCTGTCAGCTCACCTGACTGATCCAAGCGCGTCCCAGGAACGACTTGGATCAAACCGTCCATTGACGCATCTTCCCAGGGCGTAAGGCGTGGACAGCCAAGCTTGCCACGCCTCCATCGCTTCGCGGTAAGAGCGCCCCCGCGCCGCCAGCCACCTGAGCAGCTCCAGCACTGCCGGACTCACGGGCCGAAGCGCGCTCATCCCACCACGGCCGCTGCGGGGCTACGAACATGCATCCATACATTGAGCGCGAACGAAAACTCCGCTAGCCGTCGCCACCGCGCCCACGCCGACCAGCGGACGCAACGCTTCATGACCGCGCAGCAGGAAAAACAAAGCAACGAGCGTAAGCGGCAGACCGAAGTTATAGACCCAGAAATGGAAGCTCGCCAAGCGCGTTGCGGCGGCGGCAGGATAGAGCCGATACACCATGCCCGCCAGCGCTAGCGAAACCCAGCCCAGCAAGTTGACATGCGCATGCACCGGCATGGCGGTAAAGTCTTGCGTAGCAGCCATGGCGACGCCCATGGCGACGCCGGTCACGAAATAAACGACTGCAAGCATCAAAAAACGAGTGGCCATGCATTACCTCGGCTATTCGGTTGGTGTGAACAGTGTTCCGCGCCTAATCGCCCGGGCTTTAAACCTGACCTAATGAGTTTGTGGGCCATGAGATGCTCTTAAGGCGTCAACGGCAACGGCGGGCCGACTCTGATGCTGCTGGCGCTGGTCGGCAACTCCTCCTCGCCAACAGGCTGGTTGGTGCCGCCGCCCGGCGCATCGCCCACCAAAAATATGCGTGCGCGCCCGTTCGGTTGTTGCTGTAAAGCGACTTGCCGGGTATAAAGCGCCGACTATCACGTTCCAATCCTGAGCGATCTTTTTTAGAAATCTGGCGCGTTGCCGACATTGCAGGTCAGCAATACGACCCAGCGTGTGCCGGTGCGGCGGAACGTCAGGGCTAAATCCTGGTAGAAAGGCCCAATGCGCCTGCCGCTGTTTGGCGCCCGCCGCCTTGTTTATCGTCAAATCGTTTTGTTCCTCCGAGTGGCCGTTTGGCCCGGCCAGGTTCGTGTCATAGAAGACATTGGCAAAGACGTTGCTGACATTCGCCCCGCCCAGTCAATGCGCCGTTTGGCGCAAGCTCGCAGGTGCCGTCCAGGTCATTGCCGAGCGTTTACGCCATGCCTGACATTAAAGATCACCATGCCGCCAGGCCCGGCTTTCACGATGGCGGTTTTGGATCAGCGCCACTGCCTGCGCGGCGCTGCCTGCTGCCGGCATGAGCACGGCGGCGCGGCGTTGTGGTTGGCGGCGGACGTATTGTGCTGCCCAGCGATCAGCGAGGCCATTGGCTACGGAGATGGCAACATCTCGTACCGAGGGCGGCGTTACGCCAAAGTTCAGCAGTAGATTGGCCGGCTTTGATTCTTTAGCGACGATCTCATTGTCAAGCGCCGCCATCGTCATTTTGCCGACGATATTGTCCGCCTGTGTCTGGTAGGCGCGATTGATGATATTGCGCTTTTTTTTATAGGCCAGCACCGCATTCGCGGTCGAGGCGCCATAGCGCGCGGCTTGCAACTCGCTGGAGTTGATAGCAATGCCATCAAGTTCAATCAGCGCCTGCTGAATCTTGGCGACATGCTGGCCAGCCGCGCCGGGCGCAATGTGCGCCGAATCCAACACGGCGGCAGCGGCGAGCTTGGGGTCATCGCGAAAGCGCTGGGAGCGTAGATTCATGATGATCAGGTCTCTAGTCGGTACTGTGTTCTGGCTCATCAACGCCGAACCGCTATCACTTCATGTAATCCGCGCGCACGAATATCGTCATCGCCGGAGTGATTGAGCGCCATACAAGCTCCAGCAGGCTATCAGCCAGGTTTTTCTGCTGCGCCGCATCCAGCGATTGGAACGCGATCGCCATCGGCCCGAGGTGGTTGCAGGTAAAATCCAGCCAGTGGTGCTTCGAGCGATAGCGGCGGTTGAGGGTGCGCCGCGTTATTTGGGTAGCCTCGACGCCGTCGCCAAGCAGTTGGCGCAGCCCGCTTCGGTGCCCGATGAATGGCGGCGCCGAGCCGCTGGGCGGTGGGATGGGGCACATGATCGCGCGTTGCACCTCGGCCATGAAGCTGTCGGGCGTCCAGTTAGTGAGGCCGATCTTGCCGCCGCACCGGCAAACACGCAGCAGCTCGCGCGCGGCTTGGTCTTGGTCGAATGCAAACATAACGCCGAAGGTTGAAAGAACAACGTCGAACGAGGCGTCGGCAAATGGGATGCTCTCCGCGTTACCTTCTTGAAAGATGCCCGATAATCGCTCGACGGCTGCGCGCTCACGGGCCTTTTCCAGAAGCGCCGGTACGAAGTCGATCCCGATGATCGTGCAGCCGCGACGCGCGGCGGCTAGCGCAGTATTGCCGCTGCCGGTCGCGACATCGAGCGCTTTCTGGCCGGGGCGTAGATCAAGGGATTCACAGAGCAGTTCGCCGACGATCGTGCTGGCGGGCGCGATCAGAGCGAAGTCGCCAGCCGCCCACATCGGTTGAAACGGTTGTTGGCGGTGTTGAACGGTAATGGAAGTAGGCATAACACCCTCATAAAGTCTGTGCGACACTACACAGTCCGGCGAAGCGGACTCGTCGTGCGTTGGAATGCTTTACTGCGCCGCTTTTCTCGTCGCAGCTTCCCGCGCATCATCCACTAGCCGTGATCTGAAAGTCTTTCGAGCAGTCTGAAAATGTTCTGAAACTCATGAAAGTGATGGCGAACGACCGCGACTATCCAGTCTATGAGTTTGGCCCTTTTCGCTTGGATACGGCGCAACGCGCGTTGCTGCAGGGGGATAAAGTGGTGCCGCTGTGGCCGAAAGCGCTGGATGCGCTTCTGGTGCTAGTGCAAAATAGTGGCAGGATTTTGGAAAAAGACTTTTTGCTGGAAACGATCTGGCCAGATTCGACGGTCGAAGAGAACAATCTTGCCAAGGCCATATCGGAAATCAGAAAAGCGCTTGGCGAGCGCCCCCAACAGCAACGCTACATTGTGACCGTGGCAGGGCGCGGCTATCGTTTTGCTGCGAGCGTGAAGCCGTTGGGTTCCGGCGCGCTGGCCGCGGTCGGATCGCGCCGCGCGGAATCCGAAGACGCGTCTGCCGGGGCAGCGCCGTCCGTCGCGTCGATTGCGGTGTTGCCCTTCATCTGCCTCGGAACAAATGGCGACGACGGGTTTCTGGCAGTCGGAATGGCCGATGCGCTGATCACGAGACTCGGCAACCTGCGGCAGATCGT
>JAXMFZ010000027.1:0-56326 GCA_046347515.1 Gammaproteobacteria bacterium
CATGGATGCGCTGATTCGCTATCAGCGCATGCGCGGGCGCAATACGCTCTGGCAGCCGGGCACCGATCACGCCGGTATCGCCACGCAAATGGTGGTGGAACGCCAGCTCGCCGTCGAGGGTAAGACCCGCCACGACCTGGGCCGCGAAGGCTTCGTCCAGCGCGTCTGGGAATGGAAGGAGCAATCCGGTGGCGTCATCAGCCAGCAATTGCGGCGCATGGGCGCGTCGGTGGACTGGGCGCACGAGCGCTTCACCATGGATCCGGGGTTGTCCGAGGCGGTGCGCGAAGTGTTTGTGCGCCTCCACGAAGAAGGGCTGATCTATCGCGGCAAGCGCTTGGTGAACTGGGACCCGGTGCTGCTCACCGCGGTGTCCGATCTGGAAGTCGTGAGCGAGGAGGAAAACGGCTCGCTCTGGCATATCCGCTATCCCCTGGCCGAGGGCGGCGGCGATCTGGTGGTCGCCACCACCCGCCCGGAGACCATGCTCGGTGACACCGCGGTGGCGGTGCATCCCGCCGACGAGCGTTACCGGCATTTGATCGGCCTGCACGTCATGCTGCCGCTGGCCGAGCGCAAAATCCCCGTCATCGCCGATGACTACGTCGAGCGCGAATTCGGCACCGGCTGCCTGAAAATCACCCCGGCGCACGATTTCAACGACTATGCCGTGGGCCAGCGCCACCAACTGCCGCTCGTCAACATTTTCACACCCGACGCCAAGATCAACACCGAGGCTCCGCTGCGCTACCAGGGCTTGGATCGCTTCGAGGCGCGCAAGCGCATCGTCGCCGACCTCGAGGAAGCGGGTCTGCTGGATTCGGTCAAACCGCACAAGCTCACGGTGCCGCGCGGCGATCGCAGCAACGCGGTGATCGAGCCTTATCTTACCGACCAGTGGTACGTCAAAGCGAAAATCCTGGCCGGGCCGGCCATCGCGGCGGTGAAAACCGGCAAGATCCAGTTCGTGCCGGCCAACTGGGACAAGACTTATTACGAGTGGATGCACAATATCCAGGATTGGTGTATCAGCCGTCAGCTCTGGTGGGGGCATCGTATCCCGGCTTGGTACGACGAGACGGGCCAGATTTACGTCGCGCGCAGCGAGGCCGAAGCGCGCCGCCGGCACGGCCTGGGGCCGGAGGTGACGCTTAGCCAGGATGAAGATGTGCTCGACACCTGGTTCTCGTCGGCGCTGTGGCCGTTCTCGACGCTCGGCTGGCCCAAGCCGAACGAGCGCCTGCGGACCTTCTACCCCGGCAGCGTACTGGTGACGGGCTTCGACATCATTTTCTTCTGGGTGGCGCGGATGATCATGATGGGCCTCAAGTTCATGGACGACGTGCCGTTCCGCGAGGTCTACATCCACGGCCTGGTGCGTGACCCGGATGGCCAGAAGATGTCGAAATCGAAAGGCAATATTCTCGATCCGCTCGATATCATCGATGGCATCGACCTCGAAGCGCTCGTCAAGAAACGCTCCACCGGGCTGATGCGACCGCAGCTTGCGCCGAAAATCGAGAAAGCCACGCGCAAGCAGTTCCCGGAGGGCATCAAGGCGCACGGCACCGATGCGCTGCGCTTCACGTTTTGTTCGCTCGCCACCCAGGGCCGCGACCTCATCTTCGACCTCGGCCGGGTCGAGGGCTATCGCAACTTCTGCAATAAGCTCTGGAACGCCGCCCGTTATGTGCTCGGCAATTGCGAGAACCAGGACACCGGGCTCGATCCCGCCGACCCGGTGGAATTGTCGGTGGCGGATCGGTGGATCATCTCGCGCTTGCAGCACGCCGAGCGCGAAGTGAACGACGCCATCCAGGGCTATCGTTTCGACCAGGCCGCGCAGGCGCTTTACGAATTCACCTGGAATGAATACTGCGACTGGTATCTGGAACTGTCCAAGCCGGTGCTGAACGGCGCCGCCGGCGCCGCCGCCAAGCGCGGCACCCGGCGCACTCTGGTGCGTGTGCTGGAAGCCTTGCTTCGGCTCATGCACCCGCTGATGCCGTTCATCACCGAGGAAATCTGGCAGCGCGTCGCGGCGTTGGCTGGCAAATCCGGCGCGACCATTTCCACCCAGCCTTATCCAGCGTCCGATGCCGCCAAGATCGATGCCGCCGCGGAGGCCGACATCGGCTGGCTGCAACAGTTTCTGTTGGGTGTGCGGCGCATCCGCGCCGAGATGAACATCGCGCCGGGCAAGGCATTGCCGGTGTTGCTTGCCAACGGCAATGACCAGGATCGGGTACGGGCCAGGGAGAATAACGACTTTCTGCTGACCCTGGGCCGGCTGGATTCCATCACCTGGCTGAAGACAGGCGAGGCCGAACCAGATTCGGCCATCGCCCTGGTCGGGGATCTGCGCATCTTGATTCCGATGGCCGGATTGATCGACAAAACCGCTGAACTGGCGCGGCTCGCCAAGGAGATCGATAAATTCAAAAATGACCTCAATCGCGGCGAGGCCAAACTCGTCGATCCTAACTTCACTGGCCGTGCGCCGCTTCCGGTGGTGGTGAAAGAGCGCGAACGGATCGCCGGACTGCGGGCGGCGCTGGCGCAGCTCGAGGACCAACGCGAGCGCATAATACGATTATAAAATCCCTCTAATAAAATTTGTATAATAATTATGACTTTTAAGCATCTATGGATCGCTGTGCTTGTCGCCACTACCAGCGGCAGCCATCGCCCAGCAACCGCAACTCAGCCAATCCGCCATCCAGCAAATCCAGGCTTTGGTGAACGACAAGAATTTCCGCACGCCCGCGCAGCGCAAGATCCACTCCTGGCTACTCTTGGGCATCAAGAAACGGCGCGGCGACGCCGTCACCAACGTCGAAGTGAATCGGGACGGTATGATTCTGGTGGATATCACGGCCACCGTCAGCGATGCTCTGCTGCGAGAAATCAATGCGCTGGGCGGACAGAGCGGCAATCCCGGCACCAGCGAAGGAACGGCAATGTTGGAAATCGTCTTCGATCTCGCGCCGGGTGCGGGTCTACGCTTTGCGACCGCCAATGGCGGCCAGGCATAATTCGCCCAGAATATCCTTGACCTCGCCGCCGGCGCCAATGTCATCGTCGACGGCGTGGGTTGTTTTGCGGAACCTGTCTTTCAGGATGGCGTCGTCCCGATTACACCAGGGAATTTTTCTTCCTTTTTGCGGATCAACCTGGGCAACGAAATTTTCAAGGACAGCTTCGAGTAAGCTAACTCTATGGCCGACTTCAAAACCCACATGCTGGGCGCCGCGCTGGTGAGCGGCGTCGCCGCGACCGCCGTCAACATAGTGGGCGCGGCATCGAATCAGCAGACGGCGGATTATTTCATGCTGGGCGTGATGGGCGGCTTATTGCCCGACATCGATTCCGACACCTCGATCCCGGTGCAGATCGCCTCCAAGGTGCTGTCGGTGATCGCGGCGTTCGTGGTGGTATTCCATTTCAGCCAGCGTTGGTCATTGGTCGAGTTGATCGGAATCGGCTTGCTTACATTCGTATTCGTGCGCTACGCCGTGTTCGGTATATTCACCCACTTCACCGCCCACCGCGGCGTGTTCCACACGATCCCGGCGGGGCTGATCTTCGGCCTGCTGACGACCCTGATTTCCCGCCGCATATTCGATCAACCCCCAATCCACACTTGGTTTTGCGGAATATTCGTCGCGCTCGGTTTTTACGTGCATTTGCTGCTGGATGAACTGTACAGCGTCAATCTGATGGGCGCGCAGCTCAAAAAATCCTTCGGCACCGCATTCAGACTGTGGTGCAGGGATAATCTCATCGGTAGCGCAGCGCTTTATCTAGCCGTGATCTTGCTGTTTTACCTGAGCCCACCGACCGATGGCATCCGCCAGGTGCTGTTCAGCGGAACGACTTATCAGCAGTTACACCAGCGGTTTTGGCCGCACGGCGGATGGTTTGGCGGTTTGTTTTGAAATCGTGCCCGCCAGCGCCCTCAGCGTAACTGCCTAGGCAGCGCGAACACCATGCTCTCCTCCTGGCCCTGGATTTCCTCCGCGCTTTCGACGCCGAGTTCGCGCAAGCGGGCGATGACTCTTTGCACCAATACTTCCGGCGCAGAAGCGCCGGCGGTAATGCCGACCCGCCCGCGCGGGACGAGCCAGCCGGGATCGATATCTTCAGGCCCATCAATAAGATAGGCGATACAACCTTCCCGCTCGGCGAGTTCGCACAAGCGATTGGAATTGGAGCTGTTCTTCGACCCTACCACGAGCAGCAGATCACACTGGCGCGCCAAGATACGCACCGCGTCCTGGCGATTCTGGGTGGCGTAGCAGATATCGTCTTTTTTCGGGCCTTGGATGGCCGGAAACCGTTCCCGCAACGCGGCTATCATCCGCGCGGTGTCATCCACCGACAGCGTGGTTTGGGTGACATAAGCCAAATCCGTGTGGTTATGAACCGCGAGCTGGGCTACCTCTTCCGGGGTTTCGACCAGATACATGCGCCCACCCTGGCTCTCGTCGTATTGGCCCATCGTACCCTCGACCTCGGGATGGCCGGCGTGGCCGATCAGAATCGCCTCGCGCCCGGCGCGGCTGTGGCGCGTGACTTCCATGTGGACTTTGGTGACCAGTGGGCAGGTCGCGTCGAATACGCGCAGATGGCGCTGCGCCGCTTCCAGACGCACGGCTTGCGATACGCCGTGGGCGCTGAAGATGACGATAGAGCCATCGGGCACCTCGGCGATTTCATCGACGAACACCGCGCCGCGCTCGCGCAGCCCATCGACCACGAAACGATTGTGTACGACCTCGTGGCGCACGTAGATCGGCGCGCCAAACAGTTCCAGGGCGCGCTCGACGATGGCGATGGCGCGATCGACGCCCGCGCAGAACCCGCGAGGATTGGCGAGCAACAGGCGCATAGCGGATCGAACTCCTCAACCGGTTTGGGTGGAAGGAGCGCGATGATCGCCAAACAAACCGTCGGCGATGAGCACCACTGCGCCTATGCTGATGGCCGAATCGGCCAGGTTGAACGCCGGAAAATACCAGCGATCATAATAAACCTGAATAAAATCGATCACATGACCGAAAATCGCGCGGTCGATGGCGTTGCCTAGCGCGCCACCCACGATCAACGCCAACGCTAATCCCTGCCAGTGCTGGCCGGGCTTCAAGCGCGCCAGCCAGACGATCAAACCAGTGCTGATGACAATCGCCAACAGCAGGAAAAACCAGCGCTGCCAGCCAGCGGCGCGGCGAGAAAGCTGAACGCCGCGCCGGTGTTATACATCAGGGTCAAATTGAACAACGGCAGCACCACCAACGGTTCGTAGGGTGTGAGCAACGCCTCCATGAGGTACTTGCTCGCCTGATCCAACACGACGATCAGCGCGCTCAGCCACAACCATTTGAGCATGGACATCAAGCGTAAGCCCTCGGTTCGCCGTCGGGATTGGTGATGTTCACCACGCAGCGCGCGCAAATCTGCGGATGTTCGGGATCACTGCCGACATCCTCGCGATGATGCCAGCAACGCACGCATTTGGCATAGGTCGAGGGTACGAGCGCGATCTTGAGGTCGGCCCCGGCAGCCGTAATCGCATGGGCGTACTCGGGTGCTTGCTTGAGCGGGTGTACGCGCGCATAAGACGTGATCAACACGAAACGCAGCTCGTCTTCGAGGCGGGTCAAGTCCTCGTAGAGCGCACCGTCGCAGTAGAGATCGACCTCGGCGTCCAAGGACGAGCCGATGCCGCCGGCGACGCGCAGTTTTTCCAAGCCCTTGCTCACTGTCTCGCGCACCGCCAGTACGCGCTCCCAGTACGCGGCGTTGAATGCATTGCTGTCCTCCACGCCGAACAAGCCTTCGTACCAGGTCTCCAGGAATATCGAAGCGTCACGACTGCCTGGCATGGCGCGCCAGATTTCCTCGGCGGTAAAGCTCAGGATCGGCGCGAACCAGCGCACCATCGCTTCCAGGATGTGATACAGCGCGGTCTGCGCCGAACGCCGCGCGATGCTGTCGCGCGCGCAGGTGTATTGGCGATCCTTGATGACATCGAGATAAAAACTGCCCATGTCCACCGAACAGAAATTGTGGAGCTTCTGGTAGATCAGGTGGAACTGGTAGTCGCGATACGCGTTTTTGATGTCATCGTGGAGCTTCAAGGTGCGATCCACCGCCCAGCGGTCGAGCGCAAGCATCTTGGCGGGCGCGAGCGCATGCACGGCGGGGTCGAAGCCATTCAGATTCGCGAGCAGAAAGCGCGCGGTGTTGCGCATGCGGCGGTAGGAATCGGCGCTGCGCTTCAGAATTTCGTCCGACACCCCCATCTCGGCGCTGTAATCGGTCGCGGCGATCCATAGCCGCAAAACATCGGCGCCCAGGGTTTTCATGACCTCTTGCGGCGCGACGATGTTGCCGAGCGACTTGGACATCTTGCGGCCCTCGGCGTCCACCGTGAAGCCGTGGGTCAGCACCCCTTTGTAAGGGGCGATTTTGTCCATCGCGGTGGAAACCAGCAGCGATGAATGAAACCAGCCCCGATGCTGATCCGAACCCTCCAAATAGAGGTCCGCCGGGAACTTGAGTTCCGGGCGGCGCCGCAATACCGAAAAATGGGTGGCGCCGGAATCGAACCACACGTCCAGGGTGTCGGGCGCTTTGTCGTAATAAGCTACCTCATCGCCTAGCAATTCCTCGGCCTCGAGGTCGAACCAGGCGTCGATGCCGCCCTTCTCCACCCGCAGCGCGACCTGCTCCATGAGTTCCAAGGTGTTGGGGTGCAATTCGCCCGTTTCCTTGTGGATGAACACGGCGAGCGGTGTGCCCCAACTGCGCTGGCGCGAGATGCACCAGTCCGGGCGGTTTTCGATCATGCCGTAGATGCGCGCCTCGCCCCAGTCGGGGGTGAAAGCCGTGCGCTTGATCTCGGCCAACGCCTGGGCGCGCAGCCCGGCCCGCTCCATGCCGATGAACCACTGCGCGGTGGCGCGGAAGATCACCGGGGTTTTGTGGCGCCAGCAATGCGGATAACTGTGGGTCAGGCGGGCGGCGTGGATGAGGTTGCCGTGCGCCTTGAGGAGTTCGATCACCCGCTCGTCGGCCGCGAATACGTGCAGCCCCGCCACTAAAGGCGTGGTTGCCGAGAACACCCCATTCGGCCCGACCGGATTATCGACGGGCAAGCCGTAGCGCGCGCCGACCACATAGTCGTCCTGGCCGTGCGCCGGGGCGGTATGCACCGCGCCGGTGCCGGCGTCGGTGGTGACGTGTTCGCCGAGCACGATGGGCACTTCGCGCGGATAAAACGGGTGGTGCAAGGCGAGCCCTTCCAGATCGCGCCCCAGGCCATGGGCGAGCACCTGGTAACGCTCGATATTCCAACGCCGCAGCGCATCTTTGAACAACGCATCGGCGAGCAGCAAGCGCTCGCCGCCGTGTTCGGCTTCGACCTGCACCACCACGTATTCCAGCTCCGGATTGAGCGCCACCGCTTGGTTGGCGGGCAGCGTCCATGGGGTGGTAGTCCAGATCGCCACCGACAGCTTGCCATGCCCATCGTGACCCAGCACATGGCGGCAGCGCGCGAGCAGCGCCGCCTCATCGACCACCGGAAAGCGGACGTCTAGCGCCAGCGATTTCTTGTCTTGGTATTCCACTTCCGCCTCGGCCAGCGCCGAGCCGCAATCGAAGCACCAGTACACCGGCTTGGAACCGCGATAGACGTGGCCGTTGGCGATGATCCCGGCCAACGCGCGGATGGTGTCGGCCTCGGTGCGGAAATCCATGGTGCGGTAAGGATTGGCCCAATCGCCGAGCACGCCCAGGCGCTTGAAATCCTCGCGCTGCTGGTCGATTTGCTCGGCGGCGAACGCGCGGCAGCGGGCGCGGAATTCACGCGCATCGACCTTGACCCCAACCTTGCCGATCTTCTTCTCGACCATTTGCTCGATGGGCAGGCCGTGGCAATCCCAGCCCGGTACATAAGGCGCGTCGAAACCCTCTAGGGTACGCGATTTGACGATGATGTCCTTCAGCACCTTGTTGACCGCGTGGCCGATGTGGATGGTGCCGTTGGCATAGGGCGGGCCGTCGTGCAACACGAACCGGGCCCGCCCCGCGAATTTCTCGCGCTGGCGCTCGTAGAGCTTGATCTCCTGCCAGCGCCGCAGCCACTCCGGCTCACGCTGGGCGAGGTTGGCCTTCATCGGGAAATCGGTGTGGGGAAGGTTCAAGGTGTTCTTGTAATCAGCCACGGTTTACCTCAAAAATTCAATACTCTACGAAGCCCGACGGGGACAGCGAAAACGGCTAAATGGAAATCGCCGCGGGGGTGGCGAAAAAAGCGCGCGCCTGGGCGACATCGTGATGGATTTGGCGTTGCAACGCGGCGAGCGACTCGAAACGCTGCTCGGCGCGGATCTTGTGCAGAAACACCACTTCGATCGGCCACCCGTAGATATCCGCCGCGAAATCGAACAAATGCACTTCCAAGCGGCTCTGCACACCATTTACCGTGGGTCGTGTACCGACATTCGCCACCCCCATTTGCGGCGTCTCCGCCGCGCCGTGCACCTGCACCGCGAATACCCCGGCAAGCGCCGGCACGCGCCGCTTGAGCGGAAGATTGGCGGTCGGGAAGCCGATGGTGCGGCCCAAGCGGTCGCCGTGCGCGACCCTCCCATGGATCGCGTAAGATCGGCCCAGCAACGTGGTCGCCACGTCGAGCCGTCCGCTCGCCAGGGCTTCACGCACCCAGGAACTGCTGATGCGGCGGCCGTCGATGCGGTAATCGTCGCGGCGCATCACCGCGAATCCAGAACGTTCGCCGGCGCGCCGCAACTGGGCGACATCGCCGGCCCCACCCTTGCCAAAACGGAAATCGTCACCGACCACCAAGGCGCGCACGCCGAGCCGCTCGACCAGAACCTGGGCGATGAAATCATCAGCGCTGGTATCGGCCAAACGACGGTTGAAACGCAGGCATACGACGCGCCGGAGCGCGGTGCCGCGCAGCGCCTCCAGCTTCTCGCGCAACCGCGTGAGGCGCGCGGGCGCGGACCGCGGCGCGAATAATTCCTGTGGATGCGGTTCGAAGGTCAAGAGCACCGCCGGCAAACCGAGCTCCTGCCCGACGTTGCCGAGTTGGGCGATGATGGCCTGATGGCCGCGGTGCACGCCGTCGAAATTGCCGATGGTGAGCACGCAGCCGCGATGGTCGGGCCGCAAACTGTGTAGGCCACGGAGGAATTCCAAGCGCGGGGGTGTCGCAGTCATAAGCCGCCGATTATAAGGGGCGGGCGGCTTTTTTACACCCTCAAATGGCGCGGCCTGAGCCCCGCCGCGAGGAGCACAGCGCCGTATACCGCCATGCCCAATGCCACGACTCCGGCGAGATACAGCACGCGTTCGCCGATAGGGGCGGCGGTCCACCAGCCGGTGTCGCCGGCGGCAAACCAAAGCACGACCCCCAGCGCCACATTGGCCAACACGATCCGCAGTAGAAAAATCGGCCACCCGCTGCCTACCCGATAAACCCCAGCACGGCGCAGTCGAATGAACAACAGCGTGGCATTGATATACGCCGCCAGCGCCGCTGCCAGCGCAAGGCCAGCGTGCGCCAACCAGCCGACCAGGAGGAAATTCAGCACGATATTGGCGAGCATCGCGACCACGCCGACCTTGACCGGCGTGCGGGTATCCTGGCGCGCATAAAAACCGGGGGCGAGGACTTTGATCAAAATAAACGGCAGCACGGCCAGCGCATACGCCATCAGGCTGTAGCTGGTCATACGCACGTCCTCGGCGGTGAATTTGCCGAACTGAAACAGCGTCGCGAGCAACGGCGCGGCCAGAATGACCAAGGCTATGGTCGCCGGCAGCGCGATGAACAGGCCCCAGCGCAACGCCCAATCCAGCGCGTGGGTGAAACGCTCCGGCGCGGCGCTCGCCTGTTGCTGCGACAGATGCGGCAAAATCACCGTGCCGAGCGCCACGCCGAAGATGCCGACCGGGAACTCTACCAAGCGGTCGGTGTAAAACAGCCAGCTCACGCTGCCGCTCACCAGGTAAGACGCCAGAATCGTGTTGATCAGCAAATTGATCTGCGCGATGGATGAACCAAACAGCGCCGGCAGCATGAGCTTCAAGATGCGCTGCACACCGGCGTCGCCCCAGCTCCAGCGCGGCCTGGGCAAAAGCCTGAGCCGCCGCAGAAACGGCAGTTGGAACAAAAGCTGCACAACACCCGCGATGAACACGCCCCAGGCCAGCGCCATGATCGGTTTGTCCAAATAGGGCGCCAGCCAGAGGGCCGCCGCGATCATGACGATGTTCAATAGCACCGGGGTGAAAGCCGGCGCCGCGAAACAACCGAAAGTGTTCAAAATGCCGCTGGCCAGCGCGGTCAGGGAGATCAACAAGAGGTACGGAAACGTAATCCGCAACAGCACCACGGTCAGCTCGAATTTACCCGTATCCGCGCTAAACCCCGGCGCGAACAACCAAATCAGGACGGGCGCGGCGAACACGCCAACCGCCATGATCCAGAACAGGACGACACCCAGGGTGCCGGCGACGCGCTCCACCAAGGCGCGTAGCTCGGCTTCGGAGCGCTGCACTTTGTACTCGGATAACACCGGCACGAACGCGAGCGAAAATGCGCCCTCGGCGAACATGCGCCGGAACAGATTGGGGATGCGGAACGCGACGAAAAACGCATCGGTCGCGGCATCGGCGCCAAAAGCGTAGCTCACGATCTGATCGCGCATCAAACCGGTGACGCGCGAAAGAAAAGTCAGCGCGCTGACCACCGCGGTGGATTTGAACAGGCCGCGGCTCATGCGTCTGCGTGCCCCCGCGCCCCGCGCGAGGGATTGACTTTCACGGTAAATCCGTTGATATTACATGCCCTTTTTGTGTTCTCTGACCGTTTCTCAGGAGTGTTACCTTGGCCAATACCGCTCAAGCCAAAAAACGCGCCCGCCAGGCCGAACAAAACCGCCAGCGCAACGCTAGCGGCCGTTCTCTGATGCGCACTTACATCAAGAAAGTAAAAAACGCCATCGACTCCGGCGACCAGCAAGCCGCGCAAGCCGCCTACCGCGAAGCAACGGCGCTCATCGACCGCACCGCGCGCAAGGGCTTGGTGCACCCCAACAAAGCCGCGCGCCACAAAAGCCGTTTACACGGCCACATCCGCGCGTTGGAAACCACCCAGCCGTAGGATCATCCATCCTATTGGCTGCTCCAGGGCGTCCGCGAGGGGCGCCCCTACAACACGACTAGATTGTCGCGGTGGATGAGTTCCGGCCCATCCACGTAACCCAAAACGGTTTCGATCTGATCGCTGGGTTTGCCGATGATTCTGGCCGATTCCTCCGCGCCGTAATTCACCAGCCCACGCGCGACCTCGTTGCCCGCCTGATCCAGACATGCGACCAGTTCACCGCGCGCGAACTCACCCGCGATCGCCGTCACGCCAATGGGCAGCAGGCTTTTGCCGGAACCGCGCAGCACCCTGACCGCGCCCGCATCGAGCACCAAGCGTCCGCGCACTTTGAGCTGGGCCGCCAGCCATTGCTTGCGGGCCGCCACCAGCCCTTGCTCGGCGTGCAGCAGCGTACCCAATTCCTCGCCTTGGGCGATGCGTTCCAATACCCGCGCTTCCCGCCCCCAGGCGATCCAGGTTGGCGTCCCGGAGCGCGCGGCTTTCGCCGCCGCCCTGATCTTGGTCACCATGCCGCCGCGCCCGAGCGCACCGCCACCGCCCGCCATGCGTTCGAGTTCAGGGTCGCCGGCGTGCGCCTCTGGCACTAGGCGCGCGTCCGGAAACTGGCGCGGATCGCGTTCATACAGCCCGCGCTGATCGGTGAGAATGACATAGATTTCAGCCTCCACCAGATTCGCCACCAGCGCGCCCAGCGTGTCATTGTCGCCAAAACGAATCTCGTCGAACGACACCGTATCGTTTTCGTTGATGACCGGAATCACCCCGAGCCTGATCAGGGTGCGGAGCGTGCTGCGCACGTTGAGGTAGCGTTTGCGGTCGGCGGCGTCTTCGTGGGTGAGCAAGACTTGCGCGGTGCGCAGCCCAAAACGCTGGAATTGCGATTCATAGGCTTGCACCAGGCCCATCTGCCCGACGGCGGCGGCGGCCTGCAATTCATAGAGCGCGTGCGGGCGTTTGCTCCAGCCCAAGCGGCGCATGCCCTCGGCGACCGCACCCGACGACACCAGCAACACTTCCTTACCCTGGCGGCACAACGCGGCCATCTGTTCGACCCATGCGCCAATCGCGGTGAAATCCAGCCCACGCCCTTCGTTGGTGATCAGCGCGCTGCCGATCTTCACCACCCAACGCTTACCCGCGCCGATTTGCTGGCGGCTCTTGCCGGACATCGCGGTTCAGCCCGGCGCGGCGGCCATGACGGGGTCGGCGGGCGCGGCGCTCTGTTCAACCTCGATGCGCGCCATCACCGCTTGCATGAGCGCCGATACACCGTCGCCGCCGAGCGCCGAGATGGCGTACACCGGTCCGCACCAGCGCAACTCGTGGATGACCTCTTGCACGCGCTCGGCGCGCTGCTCCGGCGGCAACGAGTCGATCTTGGTGAACACCAGCCAGCGTTCCCGCCCGGCCAGTTCGGGGCTATATTTGCCCAGCTCGGCGACGATGGTGTGGACATCACCTACCGGATCGCCGCTGTCGCTAAACGGCGAGATATCCACCAAGTGCAGCAGCAAGCGGGTGCGCGCCAGATGCCTGAGGAATTGGATGCCAAGCCCGGCGCCCTCGGCCGCGCCTTCGATGAGGCCCGGTATGTCGGCCATCACGAAGCTCTGCAACGGCCCCACGCGCACGACGCCGAGGTGTGGATGCAACGTGGTGAACGGATATTCAGCGACCTTGGGTCGTGCCGCCGATACCGCACGGATGAGGGTCGATTTACCGGCATTGGGCAAACCCAGCAGGCCGACGTCAGCGATAAGCTTCAATTCGAGGCGCAGATTGCGCGCTTCGCCCGGCTGGCCGGGCTTGAATTGGCGCGGCGCGCGGTTGGTGCTGCTCTTGAAGCGCGCGTTGCCGATGCCATGTACCCCACCCTTCGCCACCAACAAAGTCTGGCCTGCTTTCAGCATTTCGCCAATGACCTCGCCGGTGTCGGCGTCGCTCGCGATCGTCCCTACCGGCACTTTGATCAGCAAATCCTCGCCGCTCTTGCCGGTGCAATTGGCGCCCATGCCCTGCTGGCCGCGCTGGGCGCGAAAAGCGCGATCATAGCGATAATCGACCAGGGTGTTGAGGTTGGCGTCGGCTATCAGGTAAATGCTGCCACCGTCGCCACCATCGCCGCCGTCCGGGCCGCCAAAGGGGACGAACTTCTCGCGGCGGAAACTGACTCCGCCATCGCCGCCCTTGCCCGCTTCGGCGCGGATGACCGCTTCATCGACAAACTTCATGGTGCTTCACCTTGTCGCTGCGCCGACAAAAAAGCCCCATCATCGGGGCTTTTTCAGACGCCGAAAAAGCCGCGTTTATTGCACGGGCTGTACGCTCACGTAGCGGCGGTTTTTCGGCCCTTTGACGGCGAACACCACGCGCCCGTCCGCGGTGGCGAACAACGTATGATCGCGCCCGCAACCGACATTGGCGCCGGGATGAAACTCGGTGCCGCGCTGGCGCACGATGATATTGCCGGCGCGCACGATCTCGCTGCCAAAGCGCTTGATGCCGAGACGCTTGGATTGGGAGTCGCGGCCGTTGCGGCTACTGCCGCCCGCTTTTTTATGTGCCATGGAGAAACCTCTGGATTAAGCTAGCGTGATGCCAGTGATCTTGACTTCGGTAAAGTGCTGGCGATGGCCCATCTGCTTGCGATAATGCTTGCGGCGACGGAATTTGACGATCTCGATTTTATCGGCGCGCCCATGGCTTTGCACGGTCGCCGTGACTTTGCCGCCCTGCACGCGCGGATTGCCTACCGTTACTCGATCACCGTCGGTCACCATCAAGACCTCGGTAAAATCAACCGTGTCGCCGGCATTGGCGATGAGTTTCTCGACTTTCAGGGTTTGCCCCTCGCTCACCCGGTATTGTTTCCCACCGGTCTTGATGACAGCATACATCTTATTCAATCTCCAACGTAACTGGGACGTCCCGAATGAAAGGAGCGGAATTGTATCCGCTCGTTGGCGATGGGTCAAATCAACCCCTAGCCCGCAACCACCGCCCGCCCGATCAGCAGGCGTTGGATGTCGGAAGCGCCCTCGTAGATCTGGCTTACCCGCACATCGCGATAGATGCGCTCGACGGGAAAATCGGTCACGTAACCGTAGCCGCCATGGATCTGAATGGCGTCCGAGCACACCCGCTCCGCCATTTCGGAGGCAAACAGCTTGGCCATCGACGCCTCCTTCAAGCAAGGCCGGCCCGCATCCTTCAAGGTTGCGGCGTGCAGCGTCAATTGCCGCGCCGCTTCCACCTGGGTGGCCATATCGGCGATACGAAAACTCACCGCCTGGTGTTCGACGATAGGGACTCCAAACGCCTGGCGTTCCTTGGCGTATTTGACGGCGGCTTCCAGGGCGGCACGCGCCATGCCGACCGCTTGCGCAGCGATGCCGATGCGCCCGGCTTCGAGGTTGGAAAGCGCGATTTTATAGCCTTCGCCTTCGCGGCCCAACAGATGATCCACTCCGATGCGGCAGTCTTGCAAGACGATCTGGGCGGTGTCGGAGGCGCGCTGGCCCATCTTCTCTTCCAAACGGGCAACCACGTAGCCGGGCGTGGCGGTGGGCACCAGAAAACAGGAAATGCCTTTTTTGCCGGCGGCCTTGTCGGTCACCGCGAAGACGATGGCGAGTTGCCCATGCTTGCCGGTGGTAATGAACTGTTTGACGCCGTTCAAGACCCAGCCATCGCCGTCCCGCGCCGCCGTGGTGCGGATCGCCGCCGCATCCGAGCCGGTGTGGGGTTCGGTCAGGCAGAAACAACCGAGCCATTCGCCGCTCGCCAATCGTTTGAGGTATTTTTCCTTTTGCGCGGCATCGCCGTAGTTGAGAACGATGGCGCAAGCGAGCGAGTTCTGCACGCTGACGATGGTCGAAGTCGCACCGTCGCCGGCGGCGATTTCCTCGATAGCGAGCGCCAGCGAAACATAATCCAGGCCGGCGCCTCCCCAACGCTCGGGCACCACCATGCCGAGCGCGCCCAGCTTGCCCAATTCGCGTAGCGCTTGCTGGGGGAACGTATGGTTTTTGTCCCATTCAGCGGCGAAGGGCGCCAGGCGCTCCTCGGAAAACTGGCGCAAAGAAGCGCGAATCATTTCCTGTTCCGCCGTCAATATCATGGTCTACTCCCGAGTCTTCCGCGAATCCGCCGCTGCGAGGATCAAACCATACAGTTCCTCGATCCCGCCCACGGCGGGGCGCTGCGGCAACACGCCTGCCTTGAATCCCGCCCGCAGGAAAACGTCCAGTAGCGCCGGATCGCGGCTCAGCACATGCACCGGCACCGCGTGGGACGCGCCCACGCCGCTCACGATGGCCGGCGGTTGATGATCACCCAGCACCACGATGAGCGCATTGTCATGCAGCCGTTCGCGCAGGAATCCGGCCAATACGGCGAGATTGTAATGGATCGTGCCGATATAAGAGGCGCTTGGATCGCGCCAGCCGGAGCGCGCGAATACCTGGCTCACTTGCTCGGCGGGGAAAGGATCGCTAGTGGTAAGCCGCGACCAATCGGGCTGATAAGGCGGCGTGGGTGAGAACGGCGCATGGCTCATGACCGTGGGATAGAACACGAACAGCGGCTGCCGGTCAGGTTTGGCGATGGCGTTGCGGTACAGCCAATCGAGGGTGTATTGATCGGGAATCGCCCACCAGCCGAACGCCGGCCCGCGATAATCGATGCGCGCCGCCGGCACGATATCGTCGAAACCGTAGAAATCGCCTTCCGGCCAGGCTTGTTTTAGCCCCGGCATCAGCGCCAAGGTGCGATAGCCCGCCGCCTTGAAGCGCCGCGCCAGGGTAGTGCGGGTGCTGGCGAGGATCATCTCGTAGCGTTGCGGACCGTCGATCTGACTGCCGGTCATGACGCTGGAATGGGCGAGCCACGACGAACCGCCGAAGGTGGTCGAATCCAGTAACGCGGAGGCGATGCTCCAGCCCGTATCGGCGCAGGTTTGCGTGAGCGCCGCATAGCTGGGCTGCAAGGCTTGGGCGCGGTCCGGTTCGTCCAACACCGTCGCACCGTAAGACTCGAAGAACACCAGATAGACATCGGCCCCACCCAGTGCTTTGAAATCCGAAGCCACGACCGACGGCGCGGGCGGTAACTCATGGGTCTGGAAGCGGGCGTCGATGACCTGCTCGACCTGGCGCGCGTACATCGCCGACGGGCTGAGCGAAAACCAGTATTCGGCGTCGATGGCGTCGCTCGCGTTGCCGACCAGGTAGGCACCGACGCCAGCGCCGCCCCGAGGCCGACGAACACCCGCGCCGCCGGCTCGGCCAGGGCCGCGTCCAACAACCCCAACAGATGCGCCGCCCAGGCGAACAAAGCCAGCAGCGCCACCCCCAGCGCCCCGACGATGGCGATGAGCTGCCAGAGCGGCAGAATCGACGCCAGCATGGTGAATACGTCTGGCAGATACTGGCTGTCCCAATACAGATTGATCGTCCGCCCGAACACCGCCGGCGCGGTGACGTCGGCGTAGCGCCCGATCATCAACAGCACCAAAAGCAAGGCCAAGGGCCAGCGCAGGGCACGCCCCAGAGCCGGCTGATGCTCGCGATACAGCGCGATCAGCAATAAAATGACGGCGAGATCGATGGAAAATTCGGCGACCGGGCGCACGCCCACGCCGGGCCAAAGATTGTGGAAAGTGAGGACCATGTTCAACACAGCCATCACTAGAATGATGTTCAACAACGCGCGCATCGTGATCCGTTAATCCTTGCTATCCAAAGCGGCGGTTTGCCGGCCCGCCGCAATCGGCTAATCTTAACGCGCTTCATTGATCTGGCAACGCTACTCTGCTTATCAGGAATCCACCACCGATGACTACCAGTGCCTACCAGCCTCGGCGCAGTCTGATCTTCGTCCCCGGTAACAAACCCGAACTGTTCCCCAAAGCGCTCAACAGTAGCGCCGATATCGTCTGTGTCGATCTCGAAGACGCGGTCGCCCCGCAGCACAAGAACGCGGCGCGCGAGCAGACCTTGGCGCTGTTTCGCGAGCCGCCCACCGCTGACGGAATCGAGCGCATCGTGCGCATCAATTGCCTGCGCACCGCCGAAGGCTTCGCCGATGTCGCGGCGATTTGCACATCCCCTACACCGCCACCGGCGCTGATGCTGACCAAAGTGCGCAGCGCCGATGAAGTCAAGCTGCTCGCCGATGCATTGGCCGCCGCCGGCCACGAGCACATCCGTCTGCATGTGATCATCGAGACCAACGACGGCCTGGAGGCTTGCTACGCCATCGCCCACGCTAGCGAGCGCGTCGATTCGCTGTTGTTTGGCGGCGTGGACATGGCGGCGGAGTTGCGCGTCGAACCGACCTGGGAAAACCTGCGCTACGCCCGTGCGCGGGTGGTGCACGCCGCCGCGGGCGCCGGCCTCGACCTCATCGACGTGCCGTATCTAGACCTCAACGACAGGGAGGGGCTGGAACGCGAGGCCGCCGCCAGCCGCGCGCTTGGCTTCACCGGCAAGGCGGCGATCCACCCCAAACAGATCGCGGCGATCAACCGCGAATTCAGCCCGTCGGCGGAGGCCGTGGCGCGCGCGCGCCGCATCATCCAGGCGTTCGCCGAGGCCAACACCGGGCTAGTGGTGGTCGACGGCAAACTGATCGAAAAGCCGGTGCTGCGCTCGATGCACCGTATCGTCGCCATCGCCGAGCGCATCGGCCTGTGAACAGCCTCACGCTGATCCGCCCCGACGACTGGCATCTGCACCTGCGCGACGGCGCCGAACTCGCCGCCGTCGTGCCGCATAGCGCGCGCCAGTTCGCCCGCGCCATCATCATGCCGAATCTCAAACCGCCGATAGTGAATACCACCCAGGCGCTCGCCTACCGCGAGCGCATCCTGGCCGCCATACCCACAGGGCTGCGGTTCGAGCCGCTGATGACGCTCTACCTCACCGACCGCAGCGAGCCCGCCGACATCGCCCACGCCAAGGCATCGGGCAAGATCGTCGCGTGCAAGCTCTACCCGGCGGGGGCGACGACCCATTCGGAAGCGGGCGTGACCGCCATCGAAAAAATTTATCCGGTGCTGGAAGCGATGCAAGAGCAGGGCTTGCCACTGCTGGTGCACGGCGAAGTCACCGACCCGGCCATCGACATCTTCGACCGCGAGGCGGTATTCATCGAACGTATCCTCGCTCCTCTAGTCGAGCGCTTCAGCGGTCTCAAAATGGTGCTGGAACACGCCACCACCCGCGAGGGCATCGATTTCGTGCGCCAAGCGCCGCCATGGGTGGGCGCGACCCTCACCGCCCATCACCTGCTCTACAACCGCAACGCCCTGTTCCAGGGCGGCATCCGCCCGCATTACTACTGCTTACCGGTGCTGAAGCGCGAACCTCATCGCCAGGCATTGCTGGCCGCCGCGGTGAGTGACAACCCAAAATTTTTCCTCGGTACTGACAGCGCGCCGCATGCCCGCCATACCAAGGAAACCGACTGCGGTTGCGCGGGGTGTTACACCGCCCATGCAGCGCTGGAACTCTATGCCGAAGCGTTCGAGCAAGCCGGCGCGTTGGAACGGCTGGAAGGATTCGCGAGCTTGCACGGCGCGGATTTCTACGGCCTGCCGCGTAACCGCGAGACGGTCACGCTGCGCCGCGAACCCTTGCGGATAGTCGAGTCGTTCGTCTATGGCGACGACCGGTTGACGCCGTTCCGGGCAACCGAGACGCTGAGCTGGAGTTTCATCGATGGATGGAGGCCACCGTCACATTGACAGGGCAACAATCACATGGGCTTTCAGAGCGCCGTTATCGTCAGCAGCTCAGCCAGCGCCGAGCAGCGCAAGCGGATGCTCGATCAAGCGATCCGGTGTTGGCCGTTCATTCGCCTCCCTCGGCAAGACAGCGACTTGACCTCGCATGCCTTGTTCTCACCGCCGGAAATGACCGATTATCTGTACGGCACCACAGAAGAGTATGAAGACATGCTGGAACAGAATGATCGCGTCTGGGCAGAACTCCAGGACTGGTCGCGGCAGTTCCCCACCGTGACATTCGCCTACATCGATGCGGATTGCTCCGGCGGCGTCTGTTTATACTCGGGTTTCACCTGTTGCAACGGCGCTCGCCTCGCCGAACAGCCCCCGCCAAACACGGGCATGTAACCCTGTTGCGGGCCGTTGGCATCGATTGCGAAGATCATTTTCCACCGTTTCAACGCGGGTACTTTGGCTGAGCCCACCGTCTTTCCCTAAGGCCAGGGCAATGATATGGATGAACACCACGAGAACGAACAATATTTTTCGACGCCACCACGCTGGCCAGCCTGGCTGCCTTTTTGACGCGTTTCGAGCATCCTTGCATACTGTGCGCCCCGATGCTGGGCCGGACGCTCGCGGCCAGCGGCCGTCGCGTCACCGTACTCGATATCGACGAGAGATTCGCCGACATTCCCGGTTTTCGGGTCTGGAACATCCATCGCCCGCAGCGGCTGGACGAGCGCTTCGATATCATCGTCTGCGACCCGCCTTTCTTCAAAGTTTCACTGTCGCGTTTGTTCAGCGCGATCCGGGTGCTCGCTCAGCACCGCTTCGAGCAACCTTTGCTGATCGCTTATCTGCGCCGGCGCGAGGCAGCGCTCAAAAGCACGTTTCAGCGCTTCGGGCTGGAAGCGACGGGTTTTTTGCCACGCTACCTGACGGTCCAGATGGTGGAGCGCAACGAAATCGAGTTGTTTGGCAACCTGGGGCCGGAGGCTCACGCGGCGCTACGCGGATAAGTCCTTATGCGACCGACGATTCCGCTTTCCCTGGCAGGCGCCCTACCATGCCGGCGCTTTGCCTCCAAGCTGACTAGGCCGGTCGATTCCGAAGCATGGCCGGCTCCCATCCCCGCAGGTTACTACTGAACGATGATGAACAACGCCGTATCACCGCGCTGGACATTGAGCGCGAGTACGCGGTTGGCTGACTCCAAGACTTTCTTCAGCTCTGCTACGCTGTTCACCGGCTTGCGGTTGACGGCGACGATGAGATCATCGGGGCGCAGGCCATAATACGCCGCCGGACTGTCGGGCTGGACATCGGCGACGATCACGCCTTTACCATCCTCGCTATCCTTGAACAACGCGCCCGCGAGCTGTGAGCTATCATCGCTGGGTTCGGCCAGTTCCGCCTTGGCCGAACCCGCGCCAAGCTTGACCCGCAGCGAGCGTTGATCGCCTTCGCGTACGAACACGATCTCGACCCCCGAACCGGCGCGGGCGAGACCGATGCGATTGCGCAGATCCGCCGAGTTACGCACCTCGCGGCCATTGATGGAGACGATCACATCGCCTGGGCGCAAGCCGGCTTTCTGCGCCGGCGAAGCGGGCGTGACCTCGGTCACCACCGCCCCTTGGACGGAGCCGGCGCGCAACTCGAATGCTTTAGCGAGTTCGGGGGTCAGGTCTTGCACTACCACGCCGAGTTGGCCGCGCTGCACTTTGCCATAACCCGCCAGTTGATCGAGCACGGCGCGCGCCATATTGCTCGGCACCGCAAACCCGATGCCGACATTGCCACCGGTAGGGCCGATGATGGCGGTGTTGATACCGATCAGCTCGCCTTTGAGGTTGACCAGCGCGCCGCCGGAATTGCCGGGATTGATGGAAGCGTCGGTCTGGATGAAATCTTCGTAGCCCTCGATGTTGAGGCCACTGCGGCCCAGCGCGCTGACGATGCCGGAGGTGACGGTCTGGCCGAGGCCGAAGGGATTACCGATGGCGACCACGAAATCGCCCACTTCGAGCTGGTCCGAATTGCCGAGCGGCAAAGCCGTCAGCTTATCGGCTTTGATCTGCACTAGCGCGATGTCGGTGTCCGGATCGCGGCCGATGAGCTTGGCCTCCAAGCGCCGGCCATCCTTGAGGGTGGCTTGGATCTCATCGGCGTTTTCGATGACGTGATTGTTGGTGAGGATATATCCTTTGCCGGCATCCACGATCACCCCCGACCCCGCGCTCACGCGCTGGCGCTCCGGGACGCGATCCGGTAAATCGAAAAAACGCCGAAAGAACGGATCGCGTAGCAGCGGGTTGAGCGGCGCGGCAACGCGCGAACGCACGGCGATATTGACCACCGCCGGCGTCACCTGCTTCATCAGCGGCGCCAAGGTCGGGCCATTTTCACCGCCCAATAACGGCATGGCCGCCCAGGCGCCAGGCGCAAATAGCACCAGCACTGCAACAAAAGTCGTCGTTACCCATTTGCCGATCATGATTGACCTCTTCATTCAATGCGCCGTTAGATATGGCCGAATATCGCCTTTTCAAGGTATTTGACCCGTTTTCGGCGGCCTTTGCGCAGCCGCCCTTGAAAAACGCGGATTTGCCCTTATATTACTTTGGCACTCGTATGACAAGAGTGCTAGCAACTCTTGTTAATATTTTTAAAACATAAAGTTATCTAGAGGTTGAGAAATGAAGATCCGCCCTTTGCATGACCGTGTCATCGTTCAGCGTTTAGAAGAAGAGAAGAAATCTCCTGGCGGCATCGTGATTCCCGATACTGCCGCGGAAAAACCGATCCAAGGCAAGGTGCTCGCCGTCGGTAAAGGCAAGTTGCTCGACAACGGCCAGCGCCTGACGCCCGCCGTCAAGGAAGGTGACAAAGTGCTGTTTGGCAAGTATTCGGGCACCGAAGTCAAGATCGACGGCGCCGAATACCTGGTGATGCGCGAAGACGACATCATGGGCGTCCTCGACTAAAACACCCGCCACCGACCCATTCAGCCACTTTAACATTAAATTATCCGGAGATTACCCCAATGGCAGCTAAAGAAATCCGCTTCGGCGACGACGCGCGCTCGCGCATGATCGCTGGCGTCAATGTCCTCGCCAACGCCGTGCGTCAGACTCTCGGCCCCAAGGGCCGCAATGTGGTGCTGGAGAAAAGCTTCGGCGCTCCCACCGTGACCAAGGACGGCGTCTCGGTCGCCAAGGAAATCGAGCTCGAAGACAAATTCATGAACATGGGCGCGCAGATGGTGAAGGAGGTGGCGTCCAAGACTTCGGATGTCGCCGGCGACGGCACCACCACCGCCACCGTGCTGGCCCAGGCCATCGTCCGCGAGGGGTTCAAGTCGGTCACCGCCGGCATCAACCCGATGGACTTGAAGCGCGGCATCGACAAAGCGGTACACGCCGTGGTCGAAGACCTGAAGAAACAATCCAAACCCTCCACTGACAGCAAAGCCATCGCCCAGGTCGGCACTATCTCGGCCAACGGCGACGAAGCGATCGGCAAGATCATCGCCGACGCCATGGAGAAAGTCGGCAAGGAAGGCGTCATCACGGTCGAGGAAGGCAAAAGCCTGGACAATGAGCTCGATCTGGTAGAGGGCATGCAGTTCGACCGCGGGTATCTTTCGCCTTATTTCATCAACAACCAGCAGACCATGAGCGTCGAGTTGGAAAACCCCTATATTCTGATCCACGACAAGAAGATCTCCAACATCCGCGACCTGTTGCCGGTGCTGGAAGGGGTCGCCAAATCCGGTCGCTCCCTCCTGATTATCGCCGAAGAAGTCGAAGGCGAAGCGCTGGCCACGTTGGTGGTGAACAACATGCGCGGCATCCTCAAGGCCGCCGCTGTTAAAGCCCCGGGCTTCGGCGACCGCCGCAAAGCCATGCTGGAAGACATCGCTATCCTGACCGGTGGCCGGGTGATCTCAGAAGAAGTGGGCCTCTCGCTGGAAAAGACCAGCCTCAAGGACCTCGGCAGCGCCAAGCGCGTGCAGATCACCAAAGATGACACCACCGTCGTCGATGGCAACGGCAAGAAAGCCGACATCGAAGGCCGGGTCAAACAGATTCGCGCGCAAATCGAGGAGACCACTTCCGACTATGACCGCGAGAAGCTGCAAGAACGCGTCGCCAAACTCGCCGGTGGTGTAGCCGTCATCAAAGTCGGCGCCGCGACCGAAGTCGAAATGAAAGAAAAGAAAGCACGCGTCGAAGACGCTCTGCATTCCACGCGTGCCGCCGTCGAGGAAGGCATCGTACCGGGCGGCGGTGTGGCGCTGATTCGCGCCCGTAATGCGATCAAAAATCTCAAAGGCGACAACGATGACCAGCAGGTAGGTATCACCATTCTGCGCCGCGCATTGGAAGAGCCACTACGCCAGATCGTCGCCAATAGCGGCGAGGAACCGTCGGTGATTTTGAACAAAGTCGCCGAAGCCAAGGGGGCGCACGGTTATAACGCGCAGACCGGCGAATTCGGCGACATGGTCGAGATGGGCATCCTCGACCCGACCAAGGTGACACGCTATGCGTTGCAGAACGCCGCGTCGGTCGCCGGCCTCTTGCTCACCACCGAGGCGATGATCGCCGAGCTGCCAAAGAAGGAACAACCGCCGGCGATGCCGGGCGGCGGCATGGATGGAATGATGTAATTCCGCTTCGCCCTCGCTGCAAGAAAAACCCCGCCCTGTGGCGGGGTTTTTTTATCAGATCGCCTTGGAAAAACGCGTCGGCGGCTGCGCCTGCAAATAGCGGTCGAACACCATGCAGATATTGCGGATCAACAGCCGCCCGGCGGCGCTGACGTCGATGGCCGACGGCGACAGCCGCAGCAAACCATCGGCGGCGAGGGCGTCAAGCCTCTCCAGCTCCGAGCGGAAGTATTCGGCGAATACGATGCCATGGCGCGCCTCGATGGCAGCGAAATCCAGGGCGAAGTGGCAGATCAGCTCGGTGATGACGGCCCGGCGCAAGCGATCATCGGCGCTCAGCGTTATGCCGCGATACACCGGTAGCCGGTCATTGGCGAGCGCGTCGTAGTAGGCGTTCAGGGTTTTGACATTCTGGCTGTAGCAGTCCCCCACTTTGCCGATGGCAGTGATACCAAACGCTACGAGATCGCAGTCCGCATGGGTACTATAGCCTTGGAAATTGCGATATAAGCTACGGTGATGTTGCGCCTGCGCGAGTTCATCGTCGGGCTTGGCGAAATGATCCATGCCGATGTATACATACCCTACGGCGCTCAGCCGCTCGATGACCCGGCTCAAAATCTCCAGTTTGACCGCCGGCGCGGGTAACGTCGCCGCGTCGATCTGGCGTTGGACTTTGAACAATGCGGGGAGATGGGCGTAATTGAACACCGACAACCGGTCAGGTTCGAGATCGATGATAACATCGAGGGTGCGGTCAAAACTCGCCACGCTCTGGTGCGGCAGGCCATAAATCAAATCGACGCTCACCGATTTGAAGCCTTCGCGACGGGCGGCACCGATGACGGCCGCCGTCTGTTCAATAGACTGGATACGGTTGACGGCGTTTTGCACGACTGGATCGAAATCTTGTACGCCCATGCTGAGCCGATTGAATCCGATCTCACGCAACAGGGCAATCGTATCGGCCTCGACCTCGCGAGGGTCGATCTCAATCGAATATTCGCCGCTATCGTCAGCGAGAACATGGAAACATTCGGCGGTGGCGCACGCCAACGCACGCATCTGAGCGCCATTGCTGAAAGTGGGCGTACCGCCGCCCCAGTGGAGTTGGGTGACCGGACGGTCGCGGTCAAACAGTTCCGCTTGCAATGCCATTTCCTTTTTCAGTGCCGCTAGATAAGGTTCGACATGGCTACGGTTCTTGGTAACGATCTTGTTGCACGCGCAGTAATAACAGACCGTATCGCAAAACGGCAAATGAAAATATAAGGACAACGGCCTGCCTGCGACATTGCTAGCCCTGGCATGGATACCGTACTCGGCCTCGCTGAAGCCTTCATGAAACTGCACTGCCGTGGGGTAAGACGTATAGCGCGGACCCGCAGTGTTATATTTGCCGATCAGCTTAGAGTCGAAGAAAATCGTGGTATCCATTTGCCTTCAACCGTCGTATAGATATGCCATAGCATCTCTTGCCAAGATGGAGGGATCATTGATTTCAGTCAATTGCAGAGTATTCCGTAGTTGGCAAGCAGTCATCTGCTGGCATTCCTCTACTAACGACCGATCCCGGTTTCAATACTCTTCATTTGATAGGTGTTAAGTTCGTGGATATTCAAGAGATTCGCGCCCTGGTCAAGGACGACATGCAAGCCATCGATCGGCTGATTGGCAGTAAGCTCAAATCCGAGGTTGCACTCATCAACCAGCTTTCCGGCTATATCATTAACAGCGGCGGCAAACGCCTGCGGCCACTTCTGGTATTACTCGCTGCGCGTGCTTGCGGCTGCGCGGGTGAGCATTACCTGCAAAGCGCGGCAATCATCGAGTTCATCCATACCGCAACGCTATTGCACGACGACGTCGTGGATGCATCCGAATTACGACGCGGTCATGAAACCGCCAACGCTATTTGGGGCAACGAAGCCAGCGTCCTCGTAGGCGATTTTCTTTACTCCCGCTCATTCCAGATGATGGTCGAAATTGGCAGCTTACCGATCATGGCGATCATGGCCGACACCACCAACGCCATCGCGGAAGGCGAAGTCATGCAACTTCTCAACTGTCACGACCCCGACACTACGGAAGCCCGCTACCTGGACGTCATCCGCTGCAAGACCGCCAAGCTCTTTGAAGCTGCGGCGCGACTCGGAGCCGTTCTAGCCGGGCGCTCCGCTACCGAAGACCAAGCATTGGCGAAGTATGGCCTGCACCTTGGCAATGCTTTTCAGCTCATCGATGATGTACTCGACTACAGCGCCTCCAGCACCGAAATCGGCAAGAATATCGGCGATGATCTTGCCGAAGGCAAACCGACGCTGCCCTTGATCTATGCCTTGCAGCATGGCGACGACAGGCAACGGCGAATCATCCGCAAAGCCATCCAGGAAGGCGGATTAGAACATCTCGATATCATCAGCCAAGCCATTGAGTCAACCGGTGCCATCGACTATACTGTGCGCCTTGCAAAACAGCAGGCCGCATACGCAACCACCGCCCTTGAGGTGTTGCCCAACTCCCTTTACAAGGACGCACTTCATGGCCTTGCGGATTTCGCAGTGACAAGGAAATACTGAATCAATCACCGTCTTCACATTCGGGGTGTAGCTCAGCCTGGTAGAGCACTGCTTTCGGGAGGCAGGAGTCGGAGGTTCAAATCCTCTCACCCCGACCAATAGAATCATAGTTTTATACAAAACCCGCGAGATCGGGTTTTTTGTTGTAAGTGCTGACTAAATGCAAATGCACCGATTTGGAGTGCTTTTCAGGTAGCGGAAGACCGCGCTTCTGCGCACCCGCTGCGCTTTTTGCTCGGAGAATCTACGTCGGGCATGGTAGCCTGGACAGCATGATCAATTGTGAGCTTGACCAAGCGCGCAATTACCATCATGCAACCATCCGCTCGTTCAAGCTATCGGATAGCTGATCTGGTAATTTCTGCGGGTCATCGCACAACATAAACTCCCACCGCCCTAGCTTACCCCAATGATTGACGGCATCCACCCAACGCTTAGCGGCTTCAAATTTTGCTTGTTCCTGGGCTGTGATACGACCTTTGATTTCCAGGACTACCGTAGTGCCATCGGCGAGGCGTACCAAAAAATCGGGATGGAAATGATGTGATATGCCAAGAAAATCGTAAAGAATCGCCATATCCATGTGATCATTGCGGGCATAGAATGCAACCGCTGGACTGGCTTCCAGGTAAAACGCTCCAGCTTGTTCCCACTGCTCGGTATCCAGCACCACCTGATCGATGTGGCTTTTTTGCGTAGGGTGCGTTCGGCGGGTAGTGATGAAATTGACATCAGGATGAACTACCATAAGGATGAAACCGGTTAAGAATAGGCAATAACGGCGGCTCACCTTCGGCTTCATCCGGTCGAATCGCGTCGGTCAAGCGCTCAACCGCTTGTTGCATATAGAATAATAATCCCAGCTCTCGCTTATCGATTCCGTTCCAGTTGACACGCTTGTCGATAAATTCATCCACCAGCTTGTAAACCTGGGGAAATAGCTGGTGGCGCGAGTGCATTTGTAGTTTCGGTTTACCACCATGACTCGTCTCGGTCAAACGCATCACAACCAGGCGGGCAATCTCGAACTTGATGGTGTGCAGATGGTTTTCATCGTAATACTTTTGCCGGTCAAGCCTTTCTGTCTCGAATGACTGCGACGCAATACGACCATGCTTGATGCCAACTTGCGGTTGTACGAATACTTCTGTCGGGTTTCGGATCGGTTCGATGTTGATCGGTTCGATGCTGCCGATGTCGGCGGTGATGGCATTCTTTTGCAAGTCAAGCGTGTAACCCTCCACAATGGGGAAACGAATCAGCATGTGCTTGCGCTCCGGGAGCGCCTTCACATGATTCTTGGGTTTGTCTTCAGGCGCTGAGGCGGTAGTTTTGCGGCCTTTATAGGGAATCACCGAAAACGGTATACCAAATACGTCTACATACTCCGGCGCGAGTTTTTCGGTTTCTGAATCGTAGTCGTAATTCATCCGCCGCAAACCACGCCCCACGACCTGCTCGCACAATAATTGACTGCCAAAAGCGCGCAAACCCAAAATCTGAGTGACGTTGTTGGCATCCCAACCCTCGGTAAGCATTTGCACCGATACTACGCAACGGATTTTCTCGCCCGATGCGCCACGCTGGCCAACAGTGGCGACGATCTCGCGCAGCTGTTCGGCGGCTTGACTCTTCGTTTGCCCTTTGCCGACTTCAGCCTCAGCCAGCAACTTGGTGTCGATGCGCAGCGTATAGGTCTGCTCTGGCGAGTTCTGTAGTTCCTCGAACAGCCTACTCTTGCCGTAGCTTTGCCGTTTCTTGGTTTTGCCACCTTCCTCGATTTCGACGGTTGTTTCACCCGCAATATGCTCGAAGAACAACTGCGCGATGTCGGTGTTGTCGCACACTACAATCAACGCTGGCGGCACGAACGCCTCGCTTGATGTGGCGTTCTGATGGAGTTCAAGCCGTTCCTTCCATTGTGAGGCCAACGTCGTTAACGCTGCCTGAGCCTGTTGCAGCACAAATTCCGGCTTGGGCTTACCCCGAATCATGTCACTCCTACTAGCCACGGCGCGGATGCCTTCCCATAACCGAAAGAATTTTGGGTCAGGTCTACCCGTGGTGTCGCTGATCGGCAAACGCGGGATCTTGGTGATGCCGGATTCGATGGCGTCGATCAGCCCAAAATCGCTTACCAACCACGGAAACGGCGAACCTTGGATAAAGCCGCTGCCAGCCAGATAAAACGGCGTAGCGGACAGATCGACGCAAAATTTGATCCCGACCGCCTGGTTGATTTTGTCGAGTCCACCGACCCAGACCGTCGCTTCATCGCGATCCTCGCTGCTTTCCTGACCGAACTCCAGATCGTCGTTCGTTGGATTATCTAGCTCTGCTCGATCCGGTCTTGCGGGTCGATACGCATGATGGGCCTCGTCATTCAACACCAGAATTGGAGCCCGCTCCGCCAGATCGCCCAGTACGCGCTTTACGAATGCTGCTGGGCTTTCTTCGCCCTTATCGACTACCCGATACGTGCTGTCGCCTTCGGTATGGGGTGATTCTGGCGCGAATTGATGCCAGTTTTGCACCAGCACCTTGCCCTGGTTGAGTAACGGGCGCAGCACACTCGGCACGATGTCGAAGGCGTCGTAATAATTGCCGATATGCTCCGGGCGCAACACCTGTAGCCGTTCCTTGACGGTGAGGTTTGGGCAAGCCACCAATACAGCGTTGGCAAAGCGTGTATCGCCTGACACGCGGCCACGGTTGCAGAACGTCCAGGCAATCAGCATCGCCATCACCACGGTTTTGCCGCTGCCGGTCGCCATCTTGCAGCCATATCGACGCAACGGCGGCAGGGCGTCATCCCAAGGCTGATCAATGAGAATGGGGAAATGCGTATCCCGCACGTTCGGGTCGACGCGATCCTCGGTCACGAATCGCGGCTGTTGGCCCTTGCAAAGGTTGTGGAAATCTTCGCCGGTGACACGCGGGTTCCAGCGCGGCCTGCGGCGTGTATCGAGAATTTCGGTCAGATAGATGATGGTCTCTACCGCTTCCAATTGGCAGAAGAACAACCGCCGCGCCCGATCTTTGCGCCACCAATGGCGGAGTAGTTGTTTGGTGACTTGAGTGGCGTTTTCGTATCCCCCATCGTGCCAGCGCCGCACATCCTCGCGTAAGCGATTGACCAGTGGCAAATCATCTGCGCCCTCGTCGGTGCCGATGCCTTCCAGGGCGCTCTGTGCCGAGCCGGTGCGCTGGGTCAGGTAGTGGTACTGCGCTGGCCGTCGCCCTGGGGTTTTTAAGGCGTGCCCCTCGCGGTTGTACACCCAATGTTGTTGCGGTTCGTAGAAGGGGCTGTTAAGGATCGGTTCCTCAACGGCAGCCTGGATAGGGGCGGGGTCGTCGCTCACCTTGAAGCTCTCTTGCCGCCAAGGGAATAGACCGATGGCTCTAAGCGCCGTACCGCCATCACCTCATTGCCGCGCGGGTCGATCACCTTGACGGCAATGCGCTTATGCTGACCAGGCTTGAACGGTAGCGATTGCGTGCCGCTAAAGGCTGCAAGCGCGGTTTCGTCCAATGCTCCCTTGAGCGCGCGGGCGAGTTTGTCCCAAGCGGATTTGTCGGGGAAGAAGGCTTGGACAATGCAGAAAGTCCGGCCATCGTAATCGGTGTCGAGGAACCACGCCGCCACCTTATTGGCTTTGGTGGGCTCCATGCTGTTATTCACCGGGTCATAGACATCGACGCCTTCCATATGCACCACGAACTCATAACCCTGCGATTTGACTTCGATGCGCGGCTGGCCGAACACGGTGAATATCTGGCTCGTCTGGGTGGTCTTGAGTAAATCGCCGATCACTACATCGGGATTGATCAGCGCCATGTGTAGCCGTAGCCCGCCATCGTCGCTGGTCGCTTGATGGCGGCTTGGGCGGCGTCATCGAAGGAAAACCCGGCGAATACCAAGTCATCGTAACCGCGCCGGAACGCCACCTGCACTGCCTGCTCGACCTGAAACCCCGTAACCGCACCGTGTTCAGGGCCGATGACTACAGCAACGCGGTGTGGTTGATCGCTGTTACTCCTGAATCTGCCCTCAGCGTGCAAAAAGCTGTTTTCAATAGGATCAAGCCGCTCGAAGACAATCTTACGGTTGCCAAGCAGCGTCAATCCGCCCTCGCGCATCATGGTGAGCATTCGGTCGATGTGTGAAGCGGCGTTGGTAGAATCTGCGCGGGTAACTTCGCCAGCGTCGTCAAACCCGCCTTCAAGGCTTTCGGGCGCACCGCCGATGGGGTCATCGTCCTCCTCACTGTATCCCTTCAAGCTTTCTTCCAATGGTCGTACCGATTCCACCGTGAATGGCCCGCATACTCGCACTGCTCCCTTGATTTTTGCGGCTGATCGACCAGTTCTTCCTGCTCAGCGTTGGCCTGGATGCAATCATTGATCTCATCCATCTTGGCGCGCCACGCTTGCCGGTACGCGCTGAGCGCATCTTGCAAGGCTTGCGGCCAATCGCGGTCAACATCGAACGGCACTTCCCATTCGCGCCAGCCTGGTTCAGGCGGAATAGCTTTGACCAGCTTGGCATTCTTCAGCTTACGTGCGGCTAGTGCCCGTTGAACCAGCGTGGCGCTCGTGCCCGGTAACAGCCAGCGGCGCTCGTCGGCGCTCTGGGGGTGATGCTATTTTTGCCCTCTTGCCTGATTTGTCGGTGAGCTTGCCGATCAGCTTTTCGCGCAGCGCATCGTCGGCGTGGACAGTGAGCGCCTGGTTCAGGGTCGCAAGTTTTGCCGTGAGAATCGGCTCATGCTTGGCGAAAATCGGATCAAGCGCGGCATTCTGAGCAATGGATTTCAGCGTGATGTGCGGTACAGTTTTATAGATGAAACCGGAAGCGGGATTGGGCTTTGATTGGCCATCCATACGGACTTCGTAATCACGGGTTTTGTAGACCGGGAAGGTACTGGTAAGTAGCCGCGAACGGGAAATGGCGACTGCGACCTGACCGGTATCAACAGATCCAGCGTCAGCCCCCATTGCCTGGCGACGTAAGCTGCTGTCCCGCTCCCGCAGGTGGGGTCGGCGGACGAGGTCACCGGGGCCCGTAGTCATGAGAAGGCAGCGTTGGACAACTTTTACATTTGTTTGTACGACATAACCTTGGGTCTGTGAAGCTGCTCGTGCGTGTATCGTCCCACGTTGTTGCAGGGCTTAAATGCAAAATCATCAAGATATCGAACGAATCCAAGCGTCAATCCACTAGCTGTGAGCCGACCAGCCAGTTCCACTTTTCTCATTCCCGCTAGATTTGTCTTCCAGCCACCCTTACCAGGCCGAACGTTGAAATGCCTTGGTAGAATAGCCGTAGATAGCGTTGCTCGCAGATTGAGACGTAATCGGATTAGGTCTGAATACAAGCCAACCTTTTGGAATAAGTTCAGGTGCTATGGCTTCTTCATCAGTCATGCGGCGTACATAGCCAGTCGGAGCTTTAAGCCAGCGAAGATTGTCATCGTCTAGCGGCGAGCGATTAATAAATATCTTATTAAACCTAACCTGGCTCTTGTCCCTGGCATACCATAGCAAGAAATCGGCGGTAGAGTCGAGAAGAGTCGCACCTTTGCCTGTTGTTGTCCTAAAGGCAATAGCGGAACAAAAATTATCCGGCCCGAAAATTTCATCCATCACCATTCGCACCCGATGCAGATTTTCGTCCGAAATCTGCACAAACACACTACCCGAATCCGTCAGCAGTTCCCGCGCCACAATTAGGCGCTGCTTCAAATAATCCAGATACGAATGCACCCCCAGCGTCCAAGTATCGCGGTAGGCTTTGATCATCTCTGGCTCGCGGGTCAGATCGTCGTCCTTATCCTTCACATCGCGCTTACCGACTTCGTTCTGCCAGTTTGAGGAAAACTTGATCCCATAAGGCGGGTCGATGTAGATCATCTGCACTTTGCCGGCCAATCCCTCACGCCGCGCCAGCGAGGCCATCACTTGTAACGAGTCGCCAAGGATCAGTCGGTTCGACCATTCGACATCGTGCTGGTAGAACTGCGTGGCTTGAGCGTAGTCGAGTTGCGGATCGGCGAATAGATCGCGCTGGGCTTCTTCGCGCTTGGCCGTGCGTAGAATGGCTTGGGCGGATACGCGCTCGTGGATGTGCAGCGCGACCGGATCAACGCCGAAGAAATCCTTCTCGCGCTTACCCGCCCATTCCAACCACGGTTGGCGATGCTGTATAGCAGATTGTAGGCGCTTGGCTTCGTCGGGTTTCAGCGGGCGTGTCTGGGATTTCAGGAGCAGTTCATATAGATCATCTTCCTTGCCCGTCTCATCGAATCGCAGCACAGGCGCCAAGTGCGGATCGTAGCTGTACTTGATCTTGGGCTGATTCTGCACCTTGCCCTGAGCGGCTAACCCGGCAGGTGGAATATTTTTGCGGGTATGGTCAGTGAATTGATAGGCAGTGACCGACGTTTTTTTCGGTGTCAATTTTCTTGCCTTTGCCATGACTCGGATACCGGTTATCTTGCAATGTGATAACCGTAGTTATAGTGCCGATCACGGCTGATTTCTTTTCTGCACTGCGAACGAGGCGCGCCTTACTCCTTTATGCCAAGCCGTGTGCGGATTTCGGCAAGCGACTGCAGCACACAATCATGATGTTCGTCAGTCAATCGGAAAAAAGTTTTCCGGTGCATGCCCTTGGGCTTATCGCCTGTTGGCCGGAGTATGCCTGGTTCCCAGCCCAACCGTGCCCGGATACGGTCGCGACGGCGAAGCGCGCGATCATGGGCGTTTTCTCGCTGGCTGGGATAGGCCAACCGGTAGCAATGGCGACACGCGAAGATCGCACCACCGTAAAGAATCGCCACCCGCCGCCTACACCCTAGCGCCGGACATAAGAACCAAGCGCGCTTGCCGCCGTAGGTGCAGGGCGTCCAAACCAACCGCACGGGGTATTCTTCATCCTGCCATTCTTGGTCGCCGCGCCGATGCCGGTAGCGCAATACTACATGGCCGGCTTCGGCTTGGACATCGATGGACGCTATGATTTTATTGTCTTGCATCCATTGCCATCTGAACCAACGCCCCGGTTCCAACAGTCCGTCACGCTGCCAGCGCCGTACATCCAGCCGTCGATAGTCGGCGGTCACGGCTTTTGCGCCGATGTGCCAACGCCTCCCGCTACCCCAGCCACCCATCGCGAAATTTTTCCGAAATCATTAGGGAAAATGCACTGATCATGCGTGCTTTATGTGGTCGAATCCCGCACTGTGACTGGGTTTTCAAGTATTTTCGGCTGTGCAATTTTCTGTGCGAGTTCTGCGGCTATAACCGCCTTTACGCTGGTTTCCCATTCATCATGTTGATGCGTAATGGGGCGAATTTCGCGGTCGATGATCGGCTCCGCGAGTTCATCAACCAGCGGATCGTTACCACTCAGCCGTTGCACTACTACGGTCAGCGGCGTGGGCGCGCGCGCGTCGGGTTTGCCCATCAGGTATTGCGCGAGCCACGCCCGCGCCGTCGGGTCGCCTTGTTTCGCCCCTTGCAGCGCCCCGGCGATCACCTCGCGCCAGTCATCCAGTGTTACCGTATCGAGCAATACGCTCATGTAGTCGCGTTCGGTGCGCCGATGCGCCGCCGTACCCTGGATGAATTCGACTTGCTTACGTTTCGCCATGATGGCTCAATCCTTGTTTGGCTTGGGCCAGACCGATTTCAACCCATCGATGTGTTCATGCAAATCAGGATTGATCGGGCACCACATCGGATCAAGAATAAAATCGATGCCTTCACGGCGTGCCAGCTTGGCGGCTGGGACAAAGTCACTGTCGCCCGCTATCAGCACGATTTGATCGACCTGATGTTTGAACGCCATCGAAGCGATGTCCAAGCCAATTCGCATATCGACGCCTTTTTGGCGCGCATCATAGACGACATCATTTTCCGTAAGGTCTTCCAGGCGAAGTTCGCGCTTCAGGAGCGCACGAACCTTGTCGGACTTGATGACCCAGTCGGCTTGTTTTTCCGCCAGATAGCCCAGTCGCAATGCCACCTTTCGCAATCTCTTCAATTCTTCATGCAAAGCCAGCCGAAACTTCGCTTCCTGGGATTTGGCGAGGTCGATGGCTCTGCCGCTGATCGGATTGTGGGCTTTCTTGCGTAACGGCGGGCAATCGTAATAAAAGAGCCGGTACAACTCGTGTCGGCGCACCCCATTCTTGTCCTGCAAATGTTTCAAAAGGGTGGCGTGAAGCGTTTCAGCGACGATTTTTGGCGTATGGTCGAACCCATAAAGGGAACGATAGCGCTTTATGAAAAATCCCCCGTCAACCAATATCGCAGTCGGCATGAATCTACTCCCAAAACGAAAACGCCCCTGGGATCGGCGACTCCTCTATGGATGCGGAGTGCTTACTACCAGGGGCACTATGTTGATACAGCATAAACTCAGACAGCCTTGTTAGACAAGAGTTGCGGTTATCTGTAGACCTGATTGCGCGGATAGCCGACATAGAGTTCGCCTCAAATTGTTAAGCTCACACCCAGGAACGGCTCAGGCCGCGGAGTGCAGCGCCCGCAACACCATGCGTTGCCAGAAAACCACCAGGACGGCCAACCGCACACCGCACAAGGTGCAGTCGGCTCTGGCGATTCAGATTGCGTGTACGGGTTCGGTGCCGCCGCATCGCCTGCTGCACCATTATTTTCTGGTGTAACCGAGGTAACAGGTGTACAAGCTTGCATTGATGCTGTATTCGCTGTTACCCGTGGCGGGTAACAGGGTGTAACACAGGTAACGGCGCGGCGTTCGAGCGCAGTCAATAGCGCATCAAGTCCCATGATCGCCCTCCACTTTGTCGGCGATGATCGGATAGAGTCGCACCAGTCGCCCGCCGATGCGTTGCGCTCGGGATCGCCTACCATCGGCTTCCGGCGCGGGCAGCGCACCGACTTCCTGCAAGAGGTCAAGCGCTCGTTTGAAATCGAAACCCTTCAAGGCTTCGCGCAATCCATCGGCGGTGAATAAGTAGGTGCGGCCATCGGCGCCGTCGCGCCACCAGCCAGCCCGGTCGCGGACCGGCGCTTCGGAGTTGTCATCGGCATTGGAAAAGCGTCCGTCGCCGTGGCGCTCGATGAAGCTCGATACCCGCTCGAGAATCTGCCGCCGCTCATCATTGCCACGCCCGCGCAGTGTGCGCCACACAGTGAAGCCATCTGCCGCCGCTGCAATCGCCGCGCTTTCCGGCCAGCCGGTAATGCCATACTCCGTCGCCAGTTCGCCCGCCAGTGCCAATAAGGCGAAACGGCTGGCAGCCCGCTTGTCTTGACCCTCGCCGCCTTCGGCGGAAAACTCCGGCAACGCTTTGATGCGTTCCAGTTGCCCGCAGAAGTCGCGGGAGTCAAAGGTCAACTTTTCCAGAAAAGCGCGCCCTGCGTGGCCGTGATGCGCCACCGCCGCCCGTTTGATCGCATCAGAAAATGCGGCCCCCGTGGCAAACCCGTGCAGATCATCCCATGCGCCAAAGCGCCGGGTTGCGGGACAATCCAATAACCGCACCGATTGCCCGGCCTTGATCCGGTATCCGCCTTCCATCATCGTGGTGCCGATGGTGCGTTCACCGCTCGATAGCACCATGCAACGCCAGCGCGTGACACCGCGCGCCGCGCCGCTACGGCTCGCCCGTTGTTTGCCGCGCCCATTGCCGAGCGCATAGACGATGGCGCCGACTTCATTAGGGTCGCATTCGCTGATTTCATCCAGTGCCAACAAGCAATCGTTAAAGAGCGCCGCCGCGCCTTCCATGCCGTTGGCGGTCGCCCGCCAACTGCGGCGAAAATTCGGCCCGCCCCAGGTTGCACAAGCCGCTTCGATGAGGGTGGTCTTGCCGGTCGAGGAATCGCTGACGAAGTGCAAACCGCCGCCTTCCGCATTACATCGCGCCAGCAACGGCCCGGCAAACGATGCCGATAGTGCATTGATGAGCAGCGGATTGCCGACCGCCCGCGCCGCGATCGCGGCTTGCCATCCCGCCAGCGTCCCCGCGCAGGTGTGCTCATCATGCCCGCGCTCGCCGGATTGGAAGATCACATCCGCCGCCTTCGGCCCGATCACGGTATCAGGCAACACGAACGAGTCACCGCACCAACCGACTTGCAAAGCACAGCGCACGCGCCGCTTGGGCGGTTTGGTTTGTAAGTATTGGCTCAGCAGGGTCTTTGCCAACGGGTCGATTTCCACGCCCATCGACAGCAGTTCGCCGCGTAAATCGTCACCCGCGCCGCGTAACAACTCCATCGGCATGGCCCATTCTCGCCAGCGGCCCAGCGTGTTACGGAACCGTAGCAACCGTCCAAAGTTGTTATCTTGCTCATCGAAAGTGACCGCTTCGATGTGAAGCGGTGAGCATATCCATTGTTGAATCAATGTCGGCGGCTCGTCGGCTTTCTTGCCCGCTTTGATGCCGAAAAGCCAAACCCCAGGCCGAAGCTTCGCACCCGATTCTTGCAAAGTCACCCAGCGGTCGAAGGTTCGAAAACAAGGCCGCTCGCGGTCGGGTATGGATTCTGTTACCTCTGTTACCTGATGATCGCCGTCCGGTGTAACAGCGGAAACGCCGTCGTTGCTGGCGTGTACACTTGTTACACCTGTTACCCCGTGATCTGGTGCTGTCTTTTGCGCTAACGCCGCGTCGATGGCGGCTTTCACTGCGCCTGGGCCTTCGGCTTGCGCCAAATCGTTAAAATCGGTCAAAGTCGATGCCGTCATGGCACGGCACTCCCAAAGCATGGAATCGCCAGCGCCGCGCCTACCGCAAGCGCGGCTTGCCGCGCCTTGCTGACGCCAGGGTTGCCAGGGTAGCCCTGTCGTTGTCCGCTGCGATCACGAGGCGCGCATCGGGATATTTTGCTTTGAGCGCCCGCGCCACCGCTTCGAGATTGCCGCAATCGAATGCCACCACGACGACGTAATCGGTCGCCTCATGAATGGATGCACCGGTCGCGTAACCCTCACAGACGATCACAGCGGTGCTGTGATCCAGCACACCGATAGCGTGGAAACAACCGCGCACCCGCCCGCCCTTCAGAAAGCGTTTTGTACCGTCCGGCCCGATGAATTGCAGGCCGTGCAGCACGCCGCATGCATCGTGTATGGGGACAATCAAGCGGTCGCCTTGAATTCGCAGGCCGTGCGCTCGAACACCCTTGCGGGTCAGGTAGGAATGATTGATCACGGGTTTGGCGGCTTGCCAGATCGCCGCCGCGCGGTCGCGCGCCTTCGCTTTGCGCTGGGCGTCTTCCGCTTCCCGTTCGCGGCGCATGGCATCGATGCGAGACTGGCACGCTACTGCCTCTTCGCGGGAAAGTTCGCGTCCGATGTCGGCGCGCCACGTTTGCCAGCCAAGCCCGTCGCGGTGATTCTCAAATCCGCCAGCAGGAATGCCGTCCAGGTGCAAAAGGTAAGCGGCATCGCCTTTGCCGTGCTTGCCTTCCGCATCACAGCGGTGTAAGCGCCCATCGGCGACGAAGTCAGCGGGTGCGATGATGCTGCGCGTTGCCAGCGCCGCCCGGAATTGGGCAATGATGGCGGTTGTAGAGAGGGCAGGAAAGCGGTAAAATTTGCTTGTAGTTTGGTTATTTACCGCATTTCCACGCCCGCTATCGAATTCCCTCGATGCGGGCGTTTTCATCATGCGCCCTCGCCGGTTTGATCAACCCGATGCGCCGTAAGCCAGGCGTCCAGATCGGCCAGCAGATAGCGGATTGCGCCGCCGATGCGGCAATAGGGCGGACCGGGCGTTACCTTTTCGCGGTAGCCTTCCATCCGCCGACGGCGCAAATAGCTTCGGCTCACGCCCAGGTAACGCGCGGCGTCGGCTTCATCCAGCGCGGCTACTGGGTTGCTAGGGATAGTGGACTGAACAGCAGGGATACTGCGAAAAACCTTATGAGAAAGGCGCTTAGCCATAAAGCAGAACTCCTAGTTTTGCTCACGGCGGCAAGCCCTACTGGAACTATGCGTTCTTGCATATTACCGATAGGGTAAGTATCCTTACGTTTGCAACGTTTGCACCTACTGCAAATGCTGTAGACGCAATTGGGGCCTCCCGCCGTAAGCGGGGATTGAAACATGTTATCCACGTTAATTTCTGCCCCAATCTCAAACCCGCCGGTGTGTCAGCACCGTGCGGGTTTTTAATTAGGGCACGCGGTAGAACCGCTAAATCCGATGATACACATTACGCGCCGATTTGCAACAGCAAACGCCCCAAGTATTGCTTGATAAACCAAATGTTTAGATGGGTCATTTTGAGTCATCTATTACTACTTGCCGTTACCCGATGTCATTTGTTGTCATTCTCTGGCATCTTATAGTCATCTATATGCAAGCTATTGCTTGGCATCGATGGCACCTTCGTAAATTGCATTCACCACTAATTGACATCCTATCGACCGGAACTCGACCATGCTACCTATAGCATATTCTTCCGCTATCCAATCATCACCCATGCGCCGGTAGATCGTGACAACGGGCTTGTTCTGATCCACCAGCACATATTCTTCCAAGCTGGCGATACCCTGGTACGCGACTCGCTTCTCGCCCCGGTCGGCACGCTCGGTGCGGCCTGAGAGCACTTCGACAATGAGCTTGGGTTTGGTCTCGTAATACTCATCTTCCGCTTCCAGGGCGGCTTGACAGCTCACCAGCACATCCGGGTAATAAAAGCGCCGCGCGGATACGCGCACTTTCATATCGGCCATGTACGCGCGACAAGGCGTTCCCTGTAAGTGAGCGCGAAACGCCGCTGCCAGGTTGAGCGAAATCGTATTATGTGCCCGGCTTGCGCCGGCCATGGCGAACAGTTCGCCCTCGACGTACTCATGGCGGATGCGGCTATCGCGTTCGCGTTCCAGATAATCGTCAACGCTCAAGCGCTTGAACTTAGGCAGGCTGGACATGGCGCGCCCCTCGTTGCAGGGTGATCAGCCGCGCTTGATCGAGCTTCGCCACCGCCGCCGCTTTATGCTCTGGCGCGAGGTGGGCGTAGCGCAGCGTCATCTTGATGTCGCCGTGGCCCAGCAGTTCGCGCACGGTGTTCAAGTCTACTTCGCTCATTACCAAGCGCGATGCAAAGTGATGGCGTAGATCATGCCAGCGAAACCCCTGGATACAGGCATCCGCTAACACCTTTTCCCAGGCGCTGTTGACGTTATCGAGTGGACGTCCCGCCTTTCCCGGAAACACCAGCCCGGTACGGTTGGCCGTTTGCCCCCGCCAGCCTTTCAGTACCGTGAGCGCTTCTTGATTCAGGGGCAAATACCGCGCTTTGCCGCTCTTGGCATGGTGGGCGATGATGGTCAGGCGTGCGCGCTCGAGATCGATGTTTTCCCAGGCGAGGTTGAAGAGCTCGCCACGGCGTAAGCCGGTGTTCATCGCCAGTAACACCAGCGGCTGCAGGTGATCGACAAAGGCGACGCTGTGTAAATCCGGCAGTAGCGGATAGCCGCGGTCGCGCCGCCAGGCGTTGGCGTTGTCGCGCTCGCGGCGGATGCGTTGTTCGCGCAGCGCGAGCGCTTGGCGTAGGCGGGTTTCTTCCTGATCGTCGAGAAAGCGCACCACGCCCCCATGATCGACTTTGGCGGGCTTGACATCCTTCAGCGGATGGGCATCGATCAAGTGCCAATCGAGCGCTTTGGACAGCGCCGCTTTGAGCGCTACCAAGTCCCGATTCAGAGTCGCGGGCTTCAAGCCTTCCTTGAGCCGGTTGGCGCGCCATTTGTCGATCAGCCACGGGCTCAACTCGGTGAGCTTCTTGGCGTTGAATTCGCCGAAGCACGCGCGCAAGCGGGCCAGCGTGGCTTTGCCGTCTTTGCGGTTGACTTCCACCCAGGAGCCGTATTCACGGGCAAGGTAGTCGCCGAAGGTATCGGCTTTGCGCGCTTTACGCCGCGCCATTGGGTCAAGCCCGTTGGTGGCGTCGGCGAGCGCCTGCACGGCTTTATCGCGGGCTTGGGTCGGGGTGAGTACGCCCACCCGCCCCAAGGTGATGCGCTTGCCGCGCCCGTACTCGACGATATAGGACATGATGCCGCTCGGCTGTACCCGCACCAAAAAACCCTTGAGCTTGGTATCGCGCACTTCATAGGGGGTGGGTTTCGGGGTGAGCGCTGCCAGCGTCCGGCTTGCGATGTTGGCTTTCATGGTACTTATGGAAGTGGTTGGTAAGTGCAAATTGAGTATAATGCAGGCCATTTCTGGGAACAAGAAAAAACAAGAGAATGACTATATCTAAATGCTTTTTATGATGATATTGGAAGAGATTGGGTTATAGCGGTTGCTGTATGAATTGCCTTCGGGAGGCAGGAGTCGGAGGTTCAAATTCTCTCACCCGGACCAAAATTCCCATTCCGTATCATAAAGTTAAAGCTTGCATCACCTCCTTTGGTTGTTCATCTGCATTGTCGGTATGACCAAAATATGACTTGCCGTCCTCCAGGCGAGCAACCGCAGCGCGCACATTCTCCGGCGCGAGGTGCGCATACCGTTCCGTCATCTGCACGCTGCTGTGCCCCAACAAGTCCCGCACTTCGGGCAGCGGCACCCCGGCGCTGACCAGCCAAGCCGCGCAGGTATGGCGTAGGTCGTGGATATGGAAATCCTCAATCCCCACTCGTCGGCAGGCGGTCATGAAACTCCGTTTGATGAATTGGATACGCCTACCATCGGCCTGACAAAATACCCATGCGCTGGTGGGACAATGCTGCGCCTGAAATTCTGCACGCCGCAGGAGCGCTGCCCTGGCCTCACGATTCAAGGGTATCGAACGGCGCTTACCGGCCTTGGTGTGTTGAGATTCCAGGTGGATGAGGTCGGCCTGCAGGTCGACGCGGCGCCATTCCAGCCCCAAGAGTTCGCCCTTGCGCATCCCCGTGTGCAGCGCAAGGCGAATGAAATCCACGAGGTGCGGGGCTTTCGGTTCGCGCGTGGCGGCTTGAATCAACGCGACCGCCTCGGCTCGGCTGAGCCAACGCACTCGTCCTTCCGGAACCCGCAGCTTGTGGCCGCTCACCGGATTGGGTGCCGCCCAACCCCATTCCCGGCGCGCGTAGTTGAGCGCGGCGGAGAGCACCCCAATCTCGCGGTTGATGGTGCTGGCGCCGACTCCCTCCTGGCGGCGCGCGCTGATGTAAGCCCGTACATCTTGGATACTCAAGCTTGCTAATGTCCGGCCGGTAAAGACTGGATACAACCGCTTCAGGCTGTAACGATCCCGGTCGGCGCTGCGCTTGATTTCCTGCGTTTCACGGAGATAGGCGAGCATCAGTTCATCGAAAGTATGGTCGGGTTCTTCATCCCAGTGGCGTTCACGATGGACCTGCAAGCGCCATTTCGCTAACAGGGCTTCGGCTTCTCGCCGGTCGGTAGTGCCAGTACTGCGGCGAGTTCGTATGCCGCTGCCGTCGGTGTAGCTCGCATACCAGTACCGCGATTTCGGCTGCTGATAGAGGCCGTCTTTATCTGACTTGCGCGTCGGTTTTGCCATAAGCATTCTCCGGTTATGCGCACAGTCGGTCCCGGGCGATGCCGATTATGCAAACTCGCCTGGAGCGTGTCTACAAAAGTGGTGATTTCTTCGATGGGAATCATCGGTGATCGAGGTAGCGGATGTACGGCTTTCAGTAATCCGCGACCGACCATTCGGCTGATACTACGGGCGGAGCGCAATCCCAAGTACTGAGCTGCTTCTTTGTAGGTGAGGAGTTGCGCATGGGAATGAACGGTCACATCGGCGGTTGCAACCGGGGGACTCTTCTTTACTTTGTGCTCGTTCAGCATGGTTTGCCACCGACGGGCTTGGGGTTGCCAATAGGTGTCAGAAGATTATCTACTTTCCGAAATATATATCTTCGATCTCACTAAGAAGAAATACTATAAATAATAATTTTGAAGATTTCAAGATTTTTATTATGGCTCTACCTGGTGAGGTCTATTTTTAAATTTCATAATCATTTCTATAATTCATGAAGAACCTCTGCGTTGCCCTCCAGTATCTTGTAGTGATTGGCCTCTGGCGATCCGAGCGAGTCATCTCGACACCTCAAGCATCCTCTGCTCGACCATCACCTGGAAAATATCTGCTTCTTAATTTTCTTGACGGCGTCACGGGATTCTTGGATGCTAAAGCGCTGCGGGATGGGGCAGGCAGTGATCGCCTGATTTCGCTGATACAGCCGGGCGTGGCCATCAATGAACCTTCGCACGATTGACTTCAGGGAAGCGATTTTGTATAAGCCAACTAAATATTTGGCTTCCGGCAAAAATGATTGATGCCAACCCCTCGGACTGCTTCGACAAATCTCCCGGAAAAGCCGTTTCGTATTCTCTCTGACAACGGCAAGATCATCACCGCCGAGATGACGGTGCAGGACTGGTGCGAATTGCCCGATCATCCGCGTCAGCGCAATACCGCGCGCCATGCCCATGCCGGCCATTGGATGCTCGCCAAACAAGCGAAGGGGGCGGTGCTCGATCACCTGGCGCATGTGACCGCCGCCGTTTTGGAGGGAAACTACTACAAAGTCGATGGCCATACCCGCGCCTATCTCTGGGAAACCGGTCAGCTGAAAGCCCCGGATACGCTCCATGTGACGATGTATCGGGTGGCGAGCAAGGCCGAGCTGAACGAACTCTACACCGTGTTCGACACCCAGTCCGCCGCCGAAACGAGCTTCGACAAGGTCTTCGGCGCTTATCGTGAGCATGGGCTGACGCTCACCTCTAAGCGCCTGAAGAACGGCTTCATCGTCGATGCCCTCAACATCGCGCTGCGCGGGGTCACGCGCGCCAACCAGGACAAGCGCAAGTTCCCCGAGATCGACATCTACAAAGCGGTCGGCGCGTTCAAAGACGAACTCATGCTGCTGGATGGCGTCAATCCGCAGCCCGAGGTCTACTACTCCGGCGTGATCGCCGCCGCGCTCATCGCCTTGAGCCTCTATCCGCACGGCATCGACTTCTTCCAAAAGCTCGCCGGGCGCGAGGGCAACAAACGCAACGGGCGCATGGACCCGGTCGAGGCGGTGCTGGTGTTCGTGGATCGGCTGAAGCAAGAGCGATCCTCTTGGGTCAACGCCCAACAAGAAGAGCTCTGCGCGCGCACCTTCCGCGCCTTTCTCGCCTGGGAACAGGGGCGCCAGGACAAAGGCCAATTCTGGTTCAAATCCAAGCTGCGGGCGATCGACGTGCGCCCCTTCATCCAGGAGATGAAGGTGAAGAAAGCGATTACCGATGAGCTTCAGCTATAGAGTCGCTGAGGTTGAAGCCCATGCCGTTCGGCGGAGGCCGGAGTAGCGCGCCGGCGAAACCGGTATTCCACTGGGCAACGATGTTCGCGGTTTTGAGGAACGCCATTTGCACCCGCAAACGCAGTTCCGGCACTCGATCCTCCGTGCGACGCGCTGGCTGTTTTGGTTATGCCTGCTACTCAGTGACAGCGCCACCGCCGCGCCGCCCATCGTCGTGCTCTACCCCGAGGCCAGCGAACCGTACCGGACCGTCTTCAACGAGATGCTGGAGGGCATCGAGCAGCGGCTGGGTGCGGCCCGGGTACGCCGCTACGCCCTGCCCGAACGGTGGGATCAAGATACACTGAACCGCTGGCTCGCCGACTCCGCCGCCGGCGCGGTGATCACGCTCGGGCGGGTGGCGACCCAAGCCTACGAACACACGGCGCTCCCGTGGCCGCAGGTGATCGGCGCCCTGGATGCCTCACCGCAAACCCGCCCGCGCGCCGCGGGCATCAGCCTCGCCGTGGATCCCGAACTGTTGTTTGCCACGCTGCAGCGGCTCGCGCCTGCGATCCGCCGGGTCTATGTCGTGTATAACCCGAGCCGGGATCGCTGGATCGTGGATCGCGCCCGGGCAGCGACAGCCCGCCATCGTCTTACCCTGCTAGCACGGGAAGCGGCGAGTTTGCGCGACGCGGCCAACCAATTCCTGGCCCTCCTCCGCGCGGCCAAGCCCAGCGAGGATGCCATCTGGCTCCTGTTCGACGATCAAGTCGTCGATACCGGCACGATATTGCCGGTGATCATCGAACAAAGCTGGCAGCAGCGCTTGTTGGTGTTCTCGAATAACCTGGCGCACGCCAAGCTCGGGGTATTATTTGCTTTGTTTCCCGATAACCGGGCGCTGGGTGAGAAACTGGCCGAGATGGCCGAGCGTCTGGCCGCCGATCCCGCCGCGCGGCCCGGCATCGAACCGCTGCGGACCATCAAGCGCGCCCTCAATCTCCGCGTCGCCGACCATCTCGATCTGGCCCTCGACCGCGCGCTCGAGCGCCAGTTCGATCTCCTGTTGGGTCGACCGTGAGGGCTTATGTTCACGCTCACCTTCCCAGGCAGTTTCCGCCGCCAGCTTACCCTGATCGTGACCGCGAGCCTTCTGGCGGTGGCGCTCGCCACCTCGCTCGTCACCAGCGCGGTCATCGGCGAGCGGCTCCAAAGCTGGGTGCGGGATTATCTCCTGCAGTTGACCGACCAGTTCGCCGCCAACAGCCTGTTTGCGTTCTTGGTCGAGGACACGACGCTGGCTCAGCAAGCGCTCGCCAACCTCCGTGCCTTCCCCGGTGTCCAGTATGTGGCGATCTTGAAACCGGACTACGCCGTGCGGGTGTCCGACGGCACCGCGCCGGCCTGGGCCTTGGCGCACCCTCCGGGCGCTGGGCAGTACCGTCCCGCGTTGGCCGCGGTGGAGGGCGAACGCTGGCATTTCGCCGCCCCGGTGCGGACTCGGCCGCTGCCCACGCCCGACAGCGACACGGCGGTACAACCGCAACTCCTGGGCTATCTGCACATCGTGTGGGACAGCCGCGCCCTCGCCGCGATCCAGGCGGTGATCCTCGTCATCAACGGGGGCATGGCGTTCGCCATCGCGGTCCCGGTCATCCTCTGGCTGCGCCGGCGCATCCGCCGTTTGACCGAGCCGCTCACCGCGCTCACCGCGCTCATGCAACAGGCGCAAGCGGGCGTGGGCGGCGTGCGCGCCACGCTCGCCGGGCCGGTCGAAACCCGCAAGATTGGCGCCGTGTTCAACGCCATGATCGACGAACTGGAACGCCACCAGGCCTCGCTGGAATCGCAAGTGGAGATCCGTACCGGCGAGTTGCGCGCCGCCCGCGATGCGGCATTGACCGCCGTTCGCCATAAATCGGCGTTCCTGGCGGCGATCACCCACGAGATGCGCACCCCGCTGCATGTGATCCAAGCCTATAGCGAATATGTCCTGGCAGAGTTGGCGTTCGTGGAAGACCAAGACAGCATCGCCGACGTCGTGCGGAGCCTGCGCACGGTGCACGGCAAGGCCCAGGAACTCTTCCAGCGCATCAATCAGATTCTGGACTTGGCGCGCTTGGAGGCCCGCAAGCTCGAGGTCAAGATCGAACCGACCGAGTTGCGCGAACTTCTCCAGCGGCTGATCGAGACGGTGAGGCCGCTCGCGGCGCGAAACCGCAATCGCCTGGAGAGCCGCGTCGACGGCGAACGCTTTATCGAAATCGACCAGGACAAACTGAGCCAGATCGTGCTGAATCTCCTGACCAATGCGTGCAAGTTCACTGCCGATGGCACGATCATGTTGCGCGCCGAGTGTACGTCAACGGTCCTCGCCATTGAGGTGCTCGACACCGGCATCGGTATCCCGGCGGACCAGCACGCGCTCATCTTCGAGCCGTTTCGCCAAGTCGACATGAGTGTCACCCGCCAATACGAAGGCACCGGCCTGGGGCTTGCGATCACCAAGAGCTTTTGCGAACTGTTGGGCGGGCGCGTGACGGTGGCGAGCACCGTGGGCGAAGGCTCGTGCTTCCGCGTCACCATCCCGCTTCCGGTCGCCGCGCGGGTGAGCGTGGAGTCAATGCTATTTTGACGCCGTGGCGCGGCCGTAGCGTCAACAAGGGCTGCACCACCACCCGCTGTCCGGGCACCAGGGCAAGCTGAAACCGGTTCAGTACCATGGCGACGATGACGGTCATCTCCAGCATCGCGAGGTGGGTGCCGAGGCAGATACGCTTGCCACCGCCGAACGGAAAGAACGTATAGTGGGGGCGTCCTTGCGCGCGTGCCGGGCAAAACCGCGTGGGGTCGAAGCGCTCGGGGCTCTCCCAATAGGCCGGATGGCGGTGCATGACGTAGGGGCTGATCACCACCAGGGATTCCTTGGCGATCCGATAAGGGCCGAAGTGGTCGTCCTCCTTGGGGGTCCGGGAGACCATATACACCGGTGGCAGCAACCGCAGTGCTTCGTTCACGGCTTGCTCGGTGTAGTGCAACCGGCCGACTTGGTCGGCGGCGGTGACCGTGCCGTCCACCAATACCTGCGTGGCCTCGTCATGGATCTGCTGCGCGACCTCGGGGTGCTGGCTGAGGAAGTAAAACGCCCAGCTGAGTGCTCGTGCCGTCGTGTCGTGGCCGGCGAGAAACAGGGTCACCAGTTCATCGCGCAGTTGCTGATCGCTCATGCCGCCCGGGGTGACGTCATCGCGGGCGCGCTGCAACACGCCGATGATCGCGTCATCGTCGGGATCGCCGTGGCGTTTCTGTTCGGCGATGAGCTGGGCAAGGGTCGCGTTGACCACCTGCACCGCGTCGCGATAGCGGCGGTTGCTGGGGAGCGGCAGCCGGTTCAACACCCCGCCCAGGACGGGCTTGCGCAGGATGAGCTGCAACAAGTGTCCGCCGATGGTGGTGACGGCGTCGGTCCATTGCACCGATATGCGGTGCTCCAGGGCGCGGCCAAACAGGATTTTCACCATGATGCGTTGGATGAGATGCGCCATCTCCGTCGCGACATCGAGCGCTACCCCCTGTCGCGCCCGCGTCTCCCAGTCCTTGAGCATGGTCGCCGTGGTCGCGGTCACGATGTCGAGCCAGGTGGCGACGTGATGTTTAAGGAAACACCCGCGCATGAGTTGGCGCTGGCGCTGCCAAAGCTCGCCGTTGCTGAGGAGAAGGCCGTTGCCCATCGCCGATTGCAAGAGCTGATAGAACTCGCCCTTGTAGTAGCGCTCGGTGTCCTGTTGGTAAACCCTGGCGATGGGGTCGGGATGGCTGATGAGGTAATTCACCTGCGGCCCGGCCTTGAAGCGCGCAACCTCGCCGTATTGGGCTGCCACCGCCGTGAAGAACTCCGAGCATCCCCCATCACCGCCGGCAACACGCCGAGATACGGCCAACCGTGGGGGCCGGGTGGATCGCGTAACTCGGAACTATCTGACGGTAGGCGTTGCATGGGGCAGCCTCGCTCGGGGGAATTAAAACGGGTACCGAACCTGCGCCCAGACGCTGCGGCCCGGCACCGGCACGCCGTCGGGGAGCGACTGCGGGAACAGCGTCGGCTCGCGTGCGTCCTGGTCGAACAGGTTATCGACCGAAACCGCGAAGTCCCAGCGCCCTTGGCGGTCGCTCCGGCGCAGCGTGAGTCCGGCCAGGAAATAGTCCTGTTCTTCGGGCAGCCACTTGAAGTGGGTATTGAAGCGCCAGTCGCGGGCGATGCGCCAGTTCATTTCGCCATAGACTTGGTGGCTCGGCCCGAGGCTGGCCTTGGCGCCGGTGTCTTGGTCTTCGCTGTGCTGAAAGGCGTAGTTCAGCTTGAAGCCGAGGTTGGCGCTCCACTCGTATTGGGTCTCGAACTCCAGACCATAACCGCGCGTGCCCTTGACGTTCTTGGCGATGGCGGGGCTGTTCGGTGCAGCGGGGTCCACCGGATGCACGTCGATGCGGTCAGCGGTCTCGAAGCCGAAGACATTGAGGCTGGTCCATAGGTTACCCCACTGCTTGAGGACGGCGAGTTCCACGGTATGGATGGTCTCCGGCTGCAGGTTGGGATCGCCGCGCGCGACGAAGCTGTCGCTGAACAGTTCAATGAAGGTCGGGGCGCGAAACGCACGCCCGTACAGCGCCTTCACGGTGAGGCTCGGCGAGGCGTTCCACACCAGCGACAAGCGCGGGTTCACGGTCGTGCCGAAATCCGAGTAGTGATCGGCGCGCACGCCGGCGGTCAAGGTCCAATCCGGCGCCACCCGCCATTCGTCCTGGACGAAGCCATAGACGATCTGGCGATCTTCGTCGGGGAGGACGGTGTTGCCGTCCAGATCGTGGGCATCGGTGAATACACCGGCGGGGGAAATCGTGCCATCGGGGGCTTCCAGAAAATTTCTCTTTTCCTCGATATTGTTGCGGGCGTCGTTGAAGCCCACGCCGAAGCGTAGCCGGTGCTTGGCAAACCCGTCGTACTGGAACGTAGAGCCGATCCGCAGCTGATCGACGGTGAACTGGAACGCATGATGCACCCCCTCGGGAAACGCGCCACCGAGGGCGCCGGGTGGCAGTAACAGCAAGTCGGTGTCGGTGACGGTGCGCAGGAAACTGGCTTGTAGTTGCCCGTCCCAATGGGGACCGGGTGGCAGGTGGTAGGTGAAATCGGTGTTGAATAACTCCACGTCGAGGTGACCCTGGGGATCCAGCGCCAAGCCCGCGCCGACACCGGTGCCGACATCGAGGAAGCCCTGGTAGCCCGCGCGCAACCGCCAGCGATCGCCCTCGGCGAGGTCGATGCGGAAATTGAGGTCGTGGCGGCGGGTGTTGATCGGGCCCGGCGCCAGCGACACCGATGTTCCCAGCAGGCGGTCGATGCGGGTCTGGTCATCGGCGGGCACCATCGTGTCGTGGCCCTGGGTGGTGCTTGCCTCCAGCGCTAGCGCGAGGTCGAGGCCCTGCCATTGCCCGCCGTGCAGGAGCCATAGCCCGTAGCTATCAAAGCTGCCGGCGTAAGCGCCGACCTCGGCGCCTGGGAGGTCCTGGGCGGTCTTGGTGATGACGTTGATGACACCGGCGAAGGCGTCAGCCCCATAGAGCGCGGAGCCTGGCCCGCGGACGATCTCGACCCGCGCGATGTTCTGCACCGGCATGGCCCAAGCCTGGGGTCTGCCGCCACCCACCACGTCGTTCACCGGAATGCCGTTGATCAATACCAGCACTTGCGGGTTGGTGGGCAGGAAAAACCCACGGATGACGAACACCTCGCTGATGCCGCGCTCGCTGGAAACATGCAGACCCGGCACCGATTCCAGCACTTCGGCCAGCGTCCGCGCCCCCATTGCCTTAATGTCGGCGGCGGTCACGACGCTCGCCACCGCAGGGGCGACATCGAGGGGTTGTTGAAAACCGGTGGCGAGGCTGATCATCTCTTCGCTGCCGTAGACTTTGAGAATATCTTCCGGGGGTTCTTGTGCCCAGGCTGGGGTAGCGATCAAAAACACACTCAAAATCGATTCCTTTCCAAGCGAAAGAGAGGATTCGATGCACGCGCCAGGCTGCATGGGGTCAACGCTTGCTCTCGTCCCGCGAGGGGGAGAGCCTGGCCCAATCGTCGTCCGAAGGCGGAGGGTCGCCACTGGCGGCGAGGGCGTGCTTGAGGTGGTGCGCGGCCAGGCCGGTGCGGCCGCTGTCGAGGTAGTGGTTCGCCGCCCAGACCCGTTGGCTGATCGCCTCGCGCCGTGCGGCCTCGGCTTGTAATTGGACGTCCTGATGGCGGTAATGATGGCGCCGCAGCGCACGCTCACAGACCCGGCGCAGTTCGCTGAAATGGCCCGATTTGACGATGAAATCGACCGCGCCGGCGAGCATCAAATCGCGGTGCACTGCCAGTTCGGCATGGGCGGTGATGATGACCACGGGCTGGAGCGGATCGGCCTGGAGCATCCGCTGCAAGACTGCGGTGCCGCGGAGACCGGGTAAGCGTAAATCCAGCAGGACCAGGTGATGGCGGCGCTCACTCCAAACCGCCAGGCCGGTTTCGCCGTCCAGGGCGATGTCGACGTCATAATGACGCCGTAAGCTTAGCCGGGCCACATCGGCGGCGCTCTCATCGTCTTCGATCACCAACACCTTGCGCTTGAGGCAGGCATAGCCCTCGACAGCGGCAGCCATGAGGTCGGGTAGGCGATCCAGCGCGCCGAAGGCGATGGCGAACGCGTGGTGTTCCTGAGCCAGCGGCTCGATGCCGGGCAGGCGGTCGTCAGCCGCGATGATCACGGTGGGGAGCGCTGGGGCACAGAAGCGGCCCGAGCGCACGAGTTGCAGCAACCGCCAACCATCGGTATCGGCGAGTTCCGTGCCGGTCACGAGCAGATCGACGCTGCGGTGACGGAGGCGCCGGATGGCGTCGCGGGCGGTATCCACAACCATAAGCGGCCCTTGCCCCGCGTTTCGGAGGGTGTGGAGGATACCCTCGCGCGCGGCATCATTGCGATAAGCAACCAAAATGTTATGTGTCTTCCCTGGTAAGGCGGTCAGAGACACCATAACGGCGGCCTAGGGTTGCCGACTCATTGAATATATTATTCGCTTCCTCGACAGGACCCCAGCGATTTGTTATTTGGGTGGTGTGGACGGCTTGGATTCGGTTTCATCGCCAGTTTCCAGCTGCCTTGCGCCCACAGGTTGTCGATCCCGAGCAATTGGGCCTCGGCGTCCACGAGGGAGCGATAATAGTCCGCTGCTTCAACGGGCTGCCGTCGAGTAATTCGACCAAGCGGGCGATCAGGCAGACGATGGGCTCGACCGGTGGAACACCCCGGCCCCAGCGGTAGGCGGATGCGCGTTCCATGCCGAGCATCAGCGAGAGTTCCACCAGCGTTACCTTGCGCCCGAGCTTTGTTCAGCGCTTGATGGAGATCCACCGGCAGTAGGGCGCCGCGGCGACATCGGAAACGCATCGAGGAGCCGGATATTGAGGGCGACGGTGCAGCTGGTGATGGGCTCATCAGGTTTACGCCACCAGTTGTACCAGACCATGGTGGCGATGCCGAGCAGCTTGGCAGCAGTGGGTGATGGAGCAATTCAGGTGATCGGGTAGGGTTTCCAGGTCTTTGCCGAGAATGGGCCGGTCGGTCAGGATGGTGGCGGCAGGGTAGGCGACAATGTCGCCAAGGCGCTGCGTTTGGCGTCGGCGAGCGTGGCCGCTGTCCAGCGGGCGTCATCGGCAGGCAGGCGGTGGGATGCCCGGCCTGCCGCCGCCGTCGAAGGTCGAGGATTTGGGTGCTCAGGGTATACGCGGAGCTTTGCCGTCATTGTGGGTCAGCCTGGCTTGCCATTGTTGGGGTTGATCGGGGTTTTCCAGGGCGCTGCAGATGGGTCTTGGCGGTTCCGATGTCAGTGGCGCCGCAGAGGTGAGAACGAGGTGTCTTGCAGAGATTCCTTGGCGGCGTATCCGGTGTCGAGGGCGCTGGGATTGGCTTGCTGGATGGCGCCTTTGTCGTCGAAAGGTTAGGAGTGGCGAGTGGATGCGCCGAAACAGCGACTGGATGAGGTAACGCCGCCTCTTCCCGCGCCCTTCGCAACAGCCCGATGGTGTCGATTAATTGCGTTATTGTCATGGCGACGGCGGTGATGGTATGGCGTCTGAAGCCGCTCATCTTACCACTTCAGGTTGCGCTATGTCACGGGTGCAGTTTTCTCGGGCATCTGCAGCGCATTGTCACGAACCGCGTTGAATATCTCTTTCGCCAAGATGGAAACGCCGATCGCCGGAAATCTCGATCCGCCATGCTGGCGCGTGACGATCTTATCGTTCTCCGCCATGCGCTCGATCATGAAATCATCGATCAGTTTTGCGGATGCCCAGTTCGAATTTGTCCAGAGCGGGTTGGCAAGCGCAGTTTTTGAATCACCCGCTCGCTCTTGCACGCCTTTTCCTTGATCTGCTGAAAGAACAGCCGATCACTCTTCGCTGAATTGGGTGCCGAAGCGCTCGTTGAGTACTTTGATGATCTCAGACAACGGCGCCTTTTCTTCCTTGGCTCTGCCGGTGCCCACCTCGGTCGGACTTTTGACGTACTGCGGCTCGCCGTCGCGGATGTCCACGGCACCGGAGGATACGCGCTCCAGCCGGTAGTAGTGCAGTTCCACGTCGGCGCCCAGCTTACTACCGTCACGTCGCGGCCCACCGGTAGATGCGGCAACAGGAAGCGGCCGTAGCTATAGAGCATCTCCAGATCAGGGTCGGCATAGGGGATGATCTGGCTAAGGAAGGCATAGACCTTGATGTAACCGCTCAGCTTGTCGCGGAACGCTTGGCGCATCTCATCGTCAAGGGCTTTGAAGCGATCCACCGCTGGTTGCAAATGGCGCTGCAGGTGGGCGTGATCGGCGGGGCTTTGGCGTTCCGGGGGTTGGTAGAAGATCTGCGCAAACGCCTCGACCTCGCTCCAATGATAGACTTGCGCCTGATCGAGTTCGTGTTTCAAGGATTCGAGCTGGATGGGATCGGACGCTTCCGCCAGTTCGGTCTTGTCATAGTAGGGCTTGAAGGCCCGCACGATGTCATCGGCCTCGTTGACGAAATCCAGCACGAACGGCGCATCTTTGCCGGGGATCATGCGATTCAGCCGAGAGAGGGTCTGCACCGCTTGCACGCCGTCGAGGCGTTTATCCACGTACATCGTGTGTAGGAGTGGTTGATCAAAGCCGGTTTGTTGTTCGCCACCAGCAATGCACCTGGTAGTCCGGTGACTCGAAGCGCTCCGGCAATTGCGTTTCGCTGATCGGTTTGCCGGTTACGACGTCGGAGTTCATGCCAGGTTCGGTGTAATCGAGCCCGGTATCCGGATCGCGCACCGTGCCGCTGGCCGCCACCAGCAGGCGGATATCGGTGTAGCCGTTTGCGGCGATGTAGCGATCGAAAGCCAGTTTGTAGCGCACCGCGTGCAGGCGCGAGGATGTCACCACCATCGCCTTGGCCTGACCGCCGAGGCGGTGGCGCACGCTGCGGCGGAAGTGCTCGACCATCACCTCGGTTTTCTGCTCGAGGTTGTACGGGTGCAGGCTCATGAACTTCGCCAACGCCCGCGCCGCTTGCTTCTTTGGCAGTTCTGGGTCTGCGGCGGCTTGAGGGCTGTAATAGGTGGCGTAGGTCGTGTAGTGGGTCAGCACGTCGAGGATGAAGCCCTCCTCAATGGCCTGGCGCATACTGTAGAGGTGAAACGGCTCGGGCAAGCCGCTGGCCCCGATTCGCCCGAACGCAATTCAGGGTTTGCCTTTGGGCGTGGCGGTGAAGGCAGCTCAGATTCGGCTGGCGTCCGCGCGAGCCCATCACCTCGTTCAGCCGATCTTCCCAGTCGGCTTCCCCCTCTTCGCTTTCCGCCGCGCCGCTCGGGGTCGCTTTCAATTCGCGAGGCGGACTCGCCGGTCTGGCTGGAATGAGCCTCATCGACGATGACTGCGTAGCGGCGCTCGGCGACGGCCGCTACGCCTCGGCCTGTTGTTTTTCTTCAGCGCTGGCCTGGTCACCGGCTCTCGCTTGCCGACGGCGTGCAACAAGCCGCGCAGCACGAACAGGAATTTCTGCAAGGTGGTGATGACGATCTGGGTGCCATCGATCAATAACGGCGGCAGTTGCTTCGAGTCCTGGTTGATGGCTTTGACCACGCCTTGCGCGTGTTCAATTTGGTAGATCGCATCCTGGAGCTGCGCATCGAGCACGCGCCGGTCAGTAATGCGATCACACAGTTGAAGATTTTGTCGTCCGGCCGCATCATTGCAGACTTGCCAAGCAGTGCAACCGCCACGAGATGCTGTTGGTTTTGCCGCTTCCACGCCGCCGAATGCTGGATGAGATAGTTGCGGCCGGGCCTTCACGCCTGGCTTCGGACGATGGCGCGCACCGCATCGAGTTGGTGATAACGCGGGAAGGTCAACGCCTCTTGACGATGCGTTGCTGCCCGCCCTTGCCATCGATCTTTCCTCGGTTTTCTCGATAAACATGAAATGGCCGAGGATGTCGAGGAAGCTGTCGCGAGCGAGCACCTCTTTTGAAGTAGCCGGTGCCGATAGCCGCTGAGGTGCTGAGTTGCCGCGCCGCATTGCACCGCGCCCGGCTGACTGCCGCGATTGAACGGCAGGAAGTGCGTGGCGCCCTTGCGTAGCCAGGTGGTCATGCGGATTTCGTCCAGGTCGGCGGCGAAATCACCAAGGCCAGGTCTTGAAACCAAATAGCGGCGCACGGGGTCGCGATCGGTTTGATACTGCTGGACGGCGTGCCGCGCCAGTTCGGCCGGTACCGGGGTTCTTGAGTTCGCAGGTCGCAACCGGCGAGGCCGTTTCAGCGCAAACAGGAGATCGACGGTATCGTGCTGACCGGGATGGCAGGGGACTTGGCGTGTGACCGTCAGGCGGTCACCCAGCATAGAGCGTCAACACCTCGGCGTTGAGGCCATGCGCAGGCTGGAAGTACGCGAGCCGAAAAGTCTTGCCGTAGAACTTGAAGCCGTGGCGCAGGATGTGCAGCGTGCCCTTGAGGTCGAGTTCCTTGACCAGCGTATTGATGAGTAGGCTTTCCAAGCCCGCGCCGTGTAGCGCCTGCATCTCGGCCCACAGCTTGGGCTGGGTGTCTTGCAAAAACGCCATGACCCGCGCCGGAAACAACGCGCGCTCCACGTCCCATTCCGCCTTCGCGCCCGCTTGCCAGCCGGCTTGCTTCAGCAAGATGGCCTCGACATAGGTCTCGAAGGCTTTTTCAGTGGTTTGGGTCATGCTGGCGCTTCCAGTTTCAAGGTGGGCAGATGAGCCAGAGGCAAGGCGGTGATTCCTTCCGCCAACGGATAGCGTTCGCGACCTGGATAGAGTACCCACAGGTGCGCCAACCCGAGGTCATGCCGGGCAATGTGCATGGAGCGCGTAGTGGACGGGGCGTCCGCGCACTTAAACTCAAACCCCCAGCGGTGGCCGCCGCGCAGCAGCAGCAGATCCAGTTCCGCCCCGCGTTGCGTGGCCCAGAAGTAGGCGTCGCGGGCACCGAAACGAATCAGCGTTTGTTCCAAGGCGAAACCCTCCCAACTTGCGCCGTAGCGCGGGTTGGCGCGTAATCTAGCGAGGTTGCTGACACCCAGAAAATGGTGCAGCAGTCCACTATCGCGCAGATACACTTTGGGCGCTTTGATCTGGCGCTTACCAATGTTCTCATGCCAGGGCGCCAGCACGCGCAGCATAAAGGTGCCGGCCAACAAGTCGCGGTAATGGTTCACCGTGGCCGGACTGGCCGATAGCGCTCGTCCCAGCTCGGCTGCGTTCCAAGTCTGTCCGTGATAATGGGCCAGCATCGTCCAAAACCGTTCCATCGTAGCAGCCGGTACGCGCACGCCGAGGCTCGGTAAATCACGCTCCAGAAACGTCTGCCGGAAGCTCTCCAGCCAGCGCTCCGCTTGCGCGTCATCCTCTGCTAAAAAGGCTCGGGGAAAGCCGCCGCGTTGCCACAGCCGATCCTGCTGTGCTGGCTCTACTTCCTCCAGGGAAAAACCAGACACCGGTATGAACAGAACACGCCCCGCCAGCGATTCGGATACCCCGCGCACGAGCTCAGGGGAGGCACTGCCCAACAATAGAAACGTCACTTTACGGCAAGGTTCGTCGCACAGTGGCCGCAGCCTTTCAAAAAGCTGCGGCATCCGCTGCACTTCATCGATGACCACCAACCCGGTACAGTCGGCGAGGGTCAGCTCCGGCGTATGCTCCAGCGCCGCCCGGCCCGTCGCCCTTTCCAGATCGAAGACCGTCACTGTCTCCTGCCGCTTCGCTACCTGTCGCGCTAACGTGGTTTTGCCCACCTGCCGAGCCCCTAACAAGGCTGTCACCGGTGATTCTCGTAAGCACCGTTCGATTTCATCTACCAATTTCAGGCGCGGTATTTGTTGCATATCGGTATTTTATATAACGAAATACAACAATTCCAATAAAACCATGCCGCACTCTGGCGAGCACTTGTCTTAGGCATAGAGGAGGTTTCGCAGCTTAGTGGCCTTCTGCTTGGCGTCTAAAGCGACTGCAAGCTCGTCTTGATCTGGGAGGCCGATTGCAGTCATAGCGCTTCGCCTCGCACGTCGATCTTGCCGGTCACGGCGGCGGTGATAAGCGCAGTACGGTACTCCTGCAAGCGCTCGATGGCGGTTTCGACTTTGGCGACCAAGACGTCGATTTTGGCGGTTTCATGGTTGAGGAAGGTGGCGATGGCGTGTTGCTCTGCCCACGGTGGCTGTAAGACCCATAAATCGGCGGCAGTGGCGATATTGAAATGTTGCTGAATAGGAGACTGTAAACTAAATTGT
>JAXMFZ010000028.1:0-53530 GCA_046347515.1 Gammaproteobacteria bacterium
GCCCGATGCTCTATACCCCCTTCTCCCCGGAGTGGTCGCGCCCGCAAAACAAAGACGTGGATGCCTGGAAAACCGCGAACTCGCCTGATACCCGACGGCGTGAATTCGTGGATACCGCGGCCGGGCGGAGCCGAATGGTCATGGACGTGAACTATGCTGGAGCCACCTCGTCGACGCAAGGTGTGATCGAGCGTGCGAGCGACCTCGCGAAGTGGGCTGATCTGATCTACAAAAACAACACCCACGGGATACAGCATTCCATGACGATCGCCGCGATGTGGCCGGATAGTGGGTACTTTTTGCCGCATGAAACTGGTTACATCGATCAAATCATGGCTTCGCGTGATTAAGATGGACTAAAGCCCCCATCAGCAAAGCCGCGCTATGAGCGTTCCAGCGCGACGCGCCGGCCTTCCTCCGCCGATACATAGGCTGCATAAATCACTTCAACGACTTCGCGCGCCAGCAACGCGCCCGAAAGCGGTTCGCGGCCTTCCCTGAGCGCGCCGACGAAATCCGCCATCTCCTGTGGAAAGCCGCGCGCCCAGTCCTCGTCCGGGCTGGGGAATTGCCAGCCGGCCTTGGTCTCGACTTTCTCGGTGAGGTATTCATCGCCCCAGATCGCCCCGTCCGGCGCGTAGACCTGCATTCCGGAATTGGGGTTGATATTGACTTGGACCACGGCATTGGAGAGATAGGCCGTCACCAGGTTTTTCACCCCGCCCAGGCTCACGTCGGTGGCGAGGATGGTGGCTTTGGTGCCGTCCTCGAAGGTGAGGATGGCCGCCGACCAATCCTCGACATCGACCCAGCCGGCCTTGAACCAATGTTTGGGAGCAGCGTCCCGCACCGCGGGCAACGCCGTGAGTCGGCCTACATCCGCCAGCACTGACTGCACACGGGTCGGCTTGCCGTGGCGGCGCTGGCCTTCGTAATGCTTGAGGTGGATCACCGCGCCGATCGGGTGCGAACCCATGCGTAGCAGCGAGCCGCCGCCGGCGGTCAGCCAGCGCCGCGCGTAAGCGGCATGCGAGCCGGAATGGCTTTCCTCGGCGCGCAAATCGAGCAGCACACCGCCGCTTTGATCGAGCAGGCGGCGCAGTTTCGCTACCCCCGGCGCGTAGACGAAATTCTCGGCGTAACACAGCGTCACCCGGTTGCGCCGGCAAGCGTCGAGGATCGCATCGGCCTGCTGCAGGGTTTGCTCGCATCCCGCGCGGCTGCGACGGAAAGCAGCGTCCACGAAGCAGCCAGTGAGCGGCTTCTCCATGATGATGTGCTTGCCGGCGTCAGCGGCGGCGATGGCAATGGTATGGTGCAGGTCGGTGGTCACCGGCAGGGTGACGGCGTGGATGTCGGCGCGCTCCAGCAGCGCGCGATAGTCGTCATGGACATGCGGGATGGCGAAGCGGCGCGCGAACTGTTCGGCGCTCGCGCGGGTAGGCGCGCTCACCGCGACGAATTCGCATTGATTGCCACGCAAGGGGCGAGGGCGTGGGCGTGGGCTCGGCGGCGAAGCGCGAACCGATGAAGCCGATACCGAGGAGAGGCATGGTGGGTTACTCCGGCGTAAGCCTTTTGGGTACGGGCTTCCAGGCTAGCAAGCGGCCGTTGCCGGGACAACCCGGCTGGCCGCTCAAGGGCGAGACTTCACTGGCGAATGCGGCGACCAGTTCGGCGCGACCGTCGCCGTCGAGGTCGGCGAGGCGTACAGCGTAGCCGCGACAGCCCGCTCCTAGCGGCCGCAATTCGAGGTGTCTGCTCTTGGTCGAATCCGCCCTTGCCGTCGCCGAGGAACAGCCGGATCGCGCCGGCGTCGTCGAGCGCCGCCAAATCCGGCTTGCCGTCGCCATCCACATCGCCGGCTGCCAGCGCGTAAATGAAGTCACGCCCTGCCGCGCGGTAGAGCACCGTGCGCCGCCAGCCGCCGTCGCTGCGCTGGCCGAGCACGTCGATATGCACCTGCCAGCCGTCGGCCATGCTCTCGCCATAGCCGAGCGCCAGGTCGGCGCGGCCAGCGCCATCGAAATCCGCCGCCGCCACGGCTTGGATGAACACCCGCTGCGGGATGGCGTCGAGCTTGACGGTGTGCGCCTGGCCGCCGGCCTCGCCATAGTGCAATACGTACGTGTTGCCGAACGCGTTAGAGCCGGTGAGAAGGTCGTTCAGGCCGTCGCCATCGAAATCCGCGACCACGAGTGCATCGCCGAAGGTGCGGGGCGAATCGTTGGCTTGCGCGAGTTTTTGCCAGCGGCCCGCGCCTTGATTGAGATAGACCACCCAGCCATAAGCAGAAGTGGCCGAGGCAGCGCCGCCGGGCCGTGGGCCTTCGCCGATGGCGACGAGATCGGGCTTGCCGTCGCCGTTCCAGTCGCGGGCGAGGAGGGTCCGGGTGGTGAAGCGGTTGGCTGCGTCGGGTTCGAGGTCGGCGGGCGTCGCGGCGAGCCGGAATCCGCCCTGACCGTCGCCGAGCAGCACGCTGATGCCGCGCAAATGTGCGGCCAGCGCCAGATCGAGTTTGCCGTCGCTGTCGAAATCCGCGGCCGCCACTGTGCCGTAGTCATAGGGCATTTTGGGGTAGGACGCTTCGCGCCACAGCCGCCAATGGCCGGCGCCATCGCCGAGGAAGATGCGCGGGCCACCGCCGCCCTTGCGCGGCGGGCCGTGGACGATGTCGATCTGGCCGTCGCCGTTCATATCGGCGAGGTCGAAGCCGTTGCGCCATTGGCCTTGGGCGGGGAGGCCCTGGTCGAAGGGGATGAAGGTCAGGCGGTCGATGGCGCCGGTCGTGGCCATCTCCGCCGGGGTCGGCGGCCCAGTCTGGGCGGGTGGCGCGGCTGGAGCCGGTGCAACGTCCTGCGCCAGGTATTCCTTGACGTAGAGGTAGTCGTCATCCTCGCCTGCCAGGCGGTACTGGAAATACGGCAACACCCGCACCGTGCCATCGGGCCGCAGGCGATAGCGGAGGTCTTTTTTGGCTAATTTCCTGATCGTGTAACGCTGGCCGTCGGGGTCGCTGAACACCGCGCCCGCCGCCGCGCCAACCGAAGGTGCAGCGGCGGGGGGTTGGGCAACGGCTGCGCCCGCCAGCGCAGCCGTCAGGCACAGCGCGCTTAGAAGCCTCGCGGCAGGCGTCGCCGCCAATGCCAGGCTCCGCTTAACAGGATCAGGCTCAGGATCAACAAACTCCAGACCGAGAGCGTCGGGATCGCGATGGCGATGGTGAACGCGGTGGCGTCATTGGCGGCAGGAGTGTTGGGGTCATCGCTGACGCCGGCGGCTTCGTTGGTGCCGTCGCCGTTGGCGTCGAAAGCCAGCGTCGCCTGGTTGGCGATGGTCTGGCCGCTTTGGTCATTGTTGATTTGCGCGGTGATGGTGATGGTGACGCTGGCGTTGGCGGCGAGCGCGCCGTTCCAGGTCGCGGTGTTGTTGGGCACATCGGCTACCGCCGTGCCGCTGGTGGCGGTGGCGGTCTTGAGCGTGAGGCCGGCTGGCAGCACGTCGGTGAACTCGTTGCCGGGGTTGTCCGCTTGCGCGCCGCCGCCGCTGTTCGTGACGATGACGGTGTAGGTGATCGTGGCGCCAGGCTGGAGCTGGCCGTCGACGGTCTTGGTGGCGGTCAGTTTGGCGCCCTGTGGCGGCGGCGGAACGTCATCATCGGTGATCGTCCCGGTGCCCTGGGCGGCGAACGTCACCGTGGCGTTGCTGATGTTACTGAGGTTGACGAAGAAGGTCTCGGCCGGCTCCACCAGCGTATCCTGGAGGATGGGTACGGCGATGGTGTGGGATTCGCCCGCCGTGCCGGTGAAGGTCAGCGTGCCGCTGGCCGCGGTGTAGTCCGCGCCTGCCGTGGCGGTGCCGTTGGCGGTGGCGAAGTCGATGGTGAAGCCCGCCGCCGCCGCCGCGCCCAGGGTGACGGTGAAGGTCGCGGTGCCCGCGCTTTCGGCCACGGTGACGTCGGTAATCGTGAGGTCGGGCCGCGGGCCGATGGTGTCGGTGTCGGTCGCGCTGTTGTTGGCGGCGTTCACGTCGATTTGCGCTACGAAACCTGCTGGCGCGGCGATGGTCGCGGTGTTGGCGAGGCTGCCGGTGGCGGTCGCGGCGAGCGTGCAAGTGGCGGTGTAGCTTACGCTGGCGTTGGCGGGCAGGTCGACGCTGTCGTTGATATTACCGGTGCCGCTCGCTGCGCACACGCCGCCGCCCGCGCCGGCGCAAGTCCAGGTGCAGGCGCTGAGGGTAGCCGGGAAAGTGTCGGCGACGGTCGCGCCGGTGACCGAACCGGGGGTGGGGTTGCTGGCGGTGATGGTATAGGTCACGCTCTGGCCGGGGATGGCGTTGCTGATGCCGTCGGTCTTGGTGATCGCGAGGTCGATGTCGTTGTCCTGATTGACCAGGGCGATGTCGGCGGGATCGTTGGCGGCGTACACCGAGGGCGGGGTGTACAGATCGGCGGGCAGCACCGGCGGGCTGAACGCCGCGCCGACGGTGACCGCGCCGAGGGTGACGGTGTAGGGGATGTCGCCGTCCACGACCGGATCATCCTGGCCGGTGACGGTGATAGTCTGCGCTTGTCCCGCGTTGGCCTGGTCGAACACCAGATTGGTGGTTGGGGTGGTGCCCTCGGTGGTGTCGCTGCTCGCGATGCCCGGAATGGTGACTTGATGGAACGGCGGGCAGGTGAGGTCGACGCTGACTTGCGCGGTGCCGCCGGCTTCGGTGGTGAGCAATCCGGGGGTGGCGGCCACCAGCCCCGAGCCGCAGGCGTTGCCGCAGCACAACCCCAGCGTCCAGTTGTTGAGCGCGCCGAATTCGCCGTTGGTGCTGTCGGTGATGACCAGATTCCAGGCGCCGTCGCCGCTTTGGCCGTCGAACTCGGTTTCCAGCACGAAGCCGCGATGGATGTCGGCCTTGTCGTCGCTGGGGTTGGCGGCCACCAACGGCACCGTGGTCGCGCCGTGGGTCAGCGCGACGCTGAGGTCGCCGCGCCAGGAGTGCTCGATGCCGGCGGCCACGCACACCCGCGCGACCGAGGCGCAACTGCCGTTCGGAATGGTGATGGTGGAGGTCAGCGGCGCCGGCTGTACCGAGGCGGTCGTGCCATCGGGTATGAGCGAGATGCAGTTGACGCCGCCGCTTTGTTCGCAGTTGACGCCGACTTTCTGGGCGAGCGCCGCCGGCGTGAAGCCGGTGATCAACCACAGCGCCAGGATGGACGGGGCGGTGCGGTAGCAGGAAGTGTGGTGATTCATGGTCTTGTTCTCCTAGCTTACCGCACGGTGAACGCAGTCGGGTCGCTAGTCCCCGGTTGCGTGGGGTCGTCGGTTTGAACCGTGTTTTCGTTGAAGCCGTCAAGATTGGCGTCAACACGGGCCTGGCCCTGGTTGGAGATCAGCGCGCCCACCCGCGCGCTGTTAGGTATGGTGGCGGTGATGGTGATGGTCACGCTGGCATTGGCCGCCAGCGCGCCGTTCCAGGTGACAAAGCCGTTGGCGAGCGCGGTGCCGCTGCTCGCGCTGGCGCTCACCAGGGTCAGTTGTCCAGGCAGGAAATCGACGAACTCATCTTGCGCATTATCGGGTTGGGCTTGCGGGCCCTGGTTGGTGAGGGTGACGGTGTAGGTCACGGTGCTGCCTGGGGTGAAGGATCCCGCTACCGTCTTGGTCGCCTTCCTTTGTACCAGGGGCGCGACGGCGAAGCGGGTTTGGTCGTTAGTGCCGGGCTGGCTGGGGTCATCGGTGCGGAACTGCGATTCGTTGACGCCATCGGGCGTCGCGTCCGCGTCGGCGAGTGCTATTCCTTGATTGCGGATGGTAGCGCCGCCTTGGTTGGGGTTGATGGTGGCGGTGATGGTGATGGTCACGCTGCCATTCACCGCCAGCGCGCCGTTCCAGGTTACCGTATTGGTGGCTATCGTGGCGAGCGCCGTGCCGTTGGTCGCGCTGGCGCTGACCAGCGTCAAGCCGCCCGGCAAAGTGTCGCTGAACTCGTCGCCACCGGCGGTATCGGCCTGCGCATTCGGCCCCTGGTTGGTGAGCACCACGGTATAGGTGACCGTACCGTTGATTACGAATGACCCGGCGACCGTCTTGGTGGCCTGGATATTGACGAACTGCTTGACCGTGAATGGCGTCGGGTCCTGAGACCCCGGCAGCGCCGGATCGTCGGTGCGGATTAGGGATTCGTTGGTGCCATCAAGGTTGGCGTCAAATTGGGCGAGGCCGAAGTTGCGGATCACCGTACCCGGCGGCGTAGTGCTGGGGATGGTGGCGGTGATGGTGATGGTCACGGTGGCGTTGGCCGCGATCGAGCCATTCCAATGAACAGTCCTATTGGGCACATCGGCGAGCGCGGTGCCGCTGCTCGCGCTGGCGCTCACCAGCGTCAGCTCGCCGGGTAAGGAATCAGAGAATTCGTCCCCGGCATTGTTGGGCTGGGTCCGCGCCCCTTGGTTGGTGAGCTTGACGGTATAGGTAACGGTGCCGCCCACCGCGAAATTCCCGGCCACGGTCTTGGTGGCGAGCAGCTTGACCGCTTGCGGGAAAAACAGCGCGCCGCCGGAACTAATATCCACATTGGTCTCATCGGCCGGATGGCCTAGTTGCACGCTGTCCACGCCCACCGAGAAACGCCCAGCCGCGTTGTGCGAGGCGCTCACGAAGGATTGCGCCAAGGTGCTTCCATCATGGTTGAGGTTGAGGTAAAGCCAGCCGAAATCGAAGGGCAGTCCCAGGCTGGGGGCGGCGACCTTGATCTGCTGCGTGACCAGGCCCAGGGGGTCGTCCACGATGACGGTGGGATCGATGCCCGGCACAAGCTGGACGGGATTTTCTTCTTCGTCGAAGGCGACGATCACGGCCTGGGTGCCCGGCAGGAACGCCGGCGCGGCTCCGCCGCAAGCGCCCGGCGCGGGTGTGGCGCGCGGCTCGCGCCAGACCCTAAGCGCCGTGCCGCTGTTGAACAGGCCGCCATTGAGATAGCGCGCGCCCCAGATGTTGCCTAGCGCGTTGCGCTGGGTGTCGCCGTTGAAGCGGCGATAGAAAGTGATGGTGCCCGCCGGCAACGGCGCGGCGTTGGCCTGGATATGCACCAGGTCGCCGCTGTCGGCGGAGTTGTTGGCGGCGTCGACGATGGACCAGCTTGCGGTCAAGTTGTTCTGCGCGGTGAGGATGGCTGCATAGCCGGCGTCGTTGGGGGCCAAAGTGTCGTCACAGAATCGGATCGTATCGACAGTGAGGTAGCCGCGCATGACGCCGTCGCCATGGTTGCGGCTGCCGCATTGGCCGCCGAGCAGCGAGGAAGCGACGCCGGTATGGGCGTTGCGCAGGCCGATGATGTCGGCGGCCGGCGGGCGCGCGCCGGGCAGTATCCCGGCACAGGTTGCGAAGTTGATGTCCTGCGACAACGGCCCTTTGTGGCTGATGTTGTCTTGTGGGTCCTGGCCGGCGGATGCCGAGCGCGGCAGCACGCCATCGAATATCTGGCCCAAATCCAGCGTTTCGGAGTCGAAGCCGGTGAGGTAGAGATTGAAGGAGAGGGTCGGGATGCCATAGTCGGTCCACAGCGTCACCCGCGTGAGCGTCGCCTCGAACGACGCATTGTTGACGGTGACCAGGGTATTGAGCGACGCGCCCGGCGTAGACGCGGCGGCCGGGAAGTTGGGGATAGGGCCGACCTCGAAGTACGGCAGCAGCAGCGTCGAGGCGGGGCGCGCGGCCGGGGCGCCGAACCCTGGGCCATGGACGATTACCGTGAACACGGTCGGATCATTGGCCGCCGCCGTGCTGGGGTCATCGGTGAGCGCGGTCGATTCGTTGCTGCCGTTGTCGTCGGCATCGAAAGACACCGTGCCCTGATTGGATACCTGAGTACCTGCGTCAAGAAAGGGGATCAGCGTTCCAGTAATGGTGATGGTCACGCTGCCGCCGGCGGGAATAGCGCCGTTCCAGTTGACGTTGTTGCCCGCAGCCGTCGCCGTGCCGCTGGTGGCGCTGGCGCTTACCGAGAATAGCCCCGGAAAGCTGGGCACGTTATCGACAAATTCATTGCCCGGATTGTCGGCTTGCGCGGTCGCCGCGGTGTTGCTGATCACCACCGTATAAGTGACCGTGGTGTTGGGCGCAAACGTGCCCGACACGGTTTTGGTCGCGCTCAGAGTGGCGGCGTCGGCGGCGCAAGCGCCGAGGCCGAGGAGGGCGGCGAGGCAGAGGCTAAGATTTTTCATGACGGCGCTCCTCGGTCAGGGGGTCGGGCTCAGGGCATTGTCGAGCTGTGTCGCCGCGTGGCCGCCGCTGAAGCGGCCCTGGCTTGCGCGGATGACGGTGACATTGGATTGGCTGAGGCCGGCACCACGCTGCCGGCAATCGTGGTGTCGAGGTTGAGGCGCACCCAGCCAGCGCGGCTGGTCACGGCCGAAGGCCGAACGCGCCGCTCGCGCCCACGGTGGTGCGCGCCGCCGCCAGCGGGAAGGGCTCGCTGCCCGCCGCCGGCGTCAGCGTGGTCGGGTTCTCCTCGATGTCGAAGGCGAGGATTTCATTTTGGCCGAGCGGAAACGGCGCGGGCAGGCCCCCGCAGGCGAAGGGGCTCACCGGTCGCCCAGGGTCGCGCCAGACCAGGAGATCGGTGCCGCGCCCTCCGGGCCCGACCTCGAACGGCGCCGCCCAATGGGTCGCGAGCGGTTCGCGGTTATCGGTGGCGGCGCCATTGACCAAGCGGCCGTAGAAGGTGTAGGTGCCGGGAGAGTTCAGGGTAGTGCTGGCCTCGAGGGCGATCAACGACTCGCCCTGGGCGAAATTCTGGGCGGCATTGATCAGAAAGAAATCACCCCAGAGATTGTTTTGGTTGGTGGCGACGCCGCTGCCACCGCTCCCGAAATATCCAGTATCGCCGGGGACAATGCCAGTGAACAGAGGCTGGCATTGATTCACCGCATCGATGGTGAGGTAGCCACGCGCGATGTTGTCGCCGTGGTTGAAGCCGCTGCACTGATTGTTGGACAGCGTCGACGCCTTGCCGGTGTGGGCGTTGCGTAGGGCCGTGATCTCGGCGGCATTCAGCGCCGGGCTGGGGTAGGGCAGAGTGCCGTTGCAACTGGCGAAGTTGATGTCTTGCGAGAGCGGTCCGTGGGGGGAAAGGGTATCAGTCGGGTCTTGGCCAGCACTAGCGGTGATCGGCAGATTGCCGTTGAACACATCGCGCAGATCCACCGACTGCGTATCGTAGCCGGTGAGGTAGATGTTGAAAGCGAAGGTCGGAATGCCGAGGTCGGTCCAGAGCGTCACCTGCACCAGATGCGCGGTCGCGCCGTCGCTAGGAGTAAGGCCGCCCCCTAGCGTGATCGAAAACAGCGTGGTGACGCCGTTGGTGTTGGCGAGGTCGACCTCGAAATACGGCAACAGCAAGGTGGCGGCGGGCACGTTGTCGATGACGCCGATTTCGGCGCGGCTGGGTGGGATGGTGAGCAAGACGGTGAGAGATAACAGACAGCAGGCGAGCAGACGGTTTGGCATCGCGATCAACCCCGATGTTATTTTCAATGAATCCTAGCAGAATTGATCAGTATTGCAACAAGTTGTTGCGAATTGGAGAATAGGCGCATGCCCTAGCGCCGCCGCGCTTTCTGGACCGGCTCTTGCTCAGAACATGAGTGATAAGCCGATCGGGCCGAACCGATCGGGGCGGCCCTCGAACTCGCGCGTGCGGTAAACATTCAAGGATAGCCCAGGCGGGCGTGGCGGAGGGTCAAGATCCGCAGATTCTCTGTGTTGTAGGGGCCTGCCGTGCCGCTCCTTTCTTCACGATGCTGGGTCTAGGCTAGCCCAAGTTGTTACCTATACGGTCTCGTGTACGGTATACGTAGCAACTGGGTTAGGTACTCACATTGGGAGAGGGATTTTTATGAATCGCTACGAGTTTGGTCGTACCGTGTAAACATCACGTTGATGACGCCACCGTGAGCCACACTTTGGTCACACCTCATCCCTAGATGAGCAGATAAAGGAAGTGATGTAAACCACAACTGACTGATGCGGGAGAGATAATTTGGTGGGCGGTAGTGGGATCGAACCACTGACCCCTGCCGTGTGAAAGCAGTGCTCTACCGCTGAGCTAACCGCCCATCTTGTAGATTACGAGAGCACATACTAAGAGCCCTGGTGATGAGCGTCAATCCCCTGGCCGCGACCGATCAGACATAACTTACCTGTACGATCTCGTAGCTCTTGGTGCCTGCCGGGGCTCGCACTTCGACGACATCGCCTTCTTCCTTGCCGATCAGCGCGCGGGCGATGGGTGATTGCACCGAGATACGGCCGGCCTTGATGTCAGCTTCGTCTTCGCCGACGATTTGGTAACGCATCTCTTCGCCGCTATCCTCATCACTGAGCTGGACGGTTGCGCCAAACACCACTTTGCCCGACGCGGGTAGCTTGGTGACATCGATGACATGGGCATGGGCCAGCTTGTACTCGATTTCGCCGATCCGCCCCTCGACGAAGCTTTGCTGCTCGCGCGCCGCGTGGTACTCGGCGTTTTCCTTGAGGTCGCCATGCGAGCGGGCCTCGGCGATGGCGGCGATGATGCGCGGCCGTGTCACACTCTTGAGCTCTTGCAGCTCTTCCTGAAGTCGTTTGATTCCGTTAACCGTCATCGGCACCCTGTCAGCCATGCTGCAGCTCTCTATGCAAATCCTGTAAACGGTAGATCATTGAGCTTTCCTGTTCTCGTAATGCCAAGCATGTAGCGCGTGCGCCGGCAATCGTAGTCGTGTAGCTGATCTTGTGCATCAGCGCCGCGCGCCGGATCGAGAAGGAATCGGCGATTGCCTGCCGCCCTTCGGTAGTGTTGATTATAAGATCAATTTCGTCATTCTTGACCAAATCGACGATGTGAGGGCGACCTTCGTTGACCTTGTTGACCAAATCACAAGCGATGCCATTGGCTTGCAGCACGGTGCCGGTGCCTTTGGTGGCGATCAGGCTGAAACCAAAGTGTAATAGATCGCGGGCAATCGCAATGATGGCGATCTTGTCGGCGTCGCGCACGCTGACGAACGCCTTGCCGCCGCGCGGAAGGGCGTTGCCAGCGGCGAGTTGGGATTTGCCGAAGGCTTCGCCGAACGAACGGCCCACGCCCATCACTTCACCGGTAGATTTCATCTCTGGGCCGAGCAAGGGATCGACGCCCGGGAATTTGATGAACGGAAACACGGCTTCCTTCACCGCATAATAACGCCCCACGAGTTCGCCGCTCACGCCCTGCTCGGCAAGGCTCAGCCCGGCCATGCAGCGCGCCGCGATCTTGGCCAGCGGACGGCCCGTGGCCTTGGCGACGAACGGCACGGTGCGCGATGCGCGCGGGTTGACTTCGAGTACATAAATATCATCACCCTGGATAGCAAACTGGGTGTTCATCAGGCCGTTGACCCGCAAGGCTTTCGCCAGCGCCGACACTTGTTGGCGCAAGCGCTCTTGCTGAGCGGCGGAGAGCGAGAACGGCGGTAGCGAGCAGGCCGAATCGCCGGAGTGGATGCCGGCCTGCTCGATGTGCTCCATGATGCCGCCGATGACGACATCACGGCCGTCGGCGACCACATCGACATCGACCTCGACGGCGTTGTTGAGGAAGCGGTCGAGCAGTACCGGCGCGTCGTTTGATACCTTGACGGCGTTACGCATATAGTGGCGCAATTCGGATTCCTGATAGACGATTTCCATCGCCCGCCCACCGAGCACATAGGAGGGCCGCACCACCAGCGGGTAGCCGATCTCGGCGGCGAGCCGCACCGCGCTTTCAGGGTCGCGCGCGGTGCGGTTGGGTGGTTGCAGCAGCCCCAGTTCTTCGATCAGGCGCTGGAAACGCTCGCGATCCTCGGCGCGATCGATGGCGTCGGGCGAGGTGCCGATGATGGGCGCGCCCGCTTTTTCCAGCGGCCGGGCGAGCTTGAGCGGTGTTTGCCCGCCAAATTGCACGATCACCCCCTCGGGTTGTTCCTTGCGGATGATTTCCAGTACGTCTTCGAGGGTAAGAGGCTCGAAATACAACCGGTCGGCGGTATCGAAATCGGTCGAGACCGTCTCCGGATTGCAGTTCACCATCAGGGTCTCGAAACCATCCTCGCGCAGCGCGAGCGCGGCATGCACGCAACAGTAGTCGAACTCGATGCCCTGGCCGATACGGTTGGGGCCGCCGCCGAGGATCATGATCTTGCGCCGTGCGCTCGGCTCGGCCTCGCATTCTTCTTCGTAAGTAGAATACAGATACGCGGTTCTAGTGGCGAACTCCGCCGCGCACGAATCGACGCGCTTGTAAACCGGATGCAAGCCAACCTCATGGCGGCGCTGGCGCACTTGTTGTTCCGTAACGCTCATCAACGCCGCCAAGCGCGCGTCGGCGAAACCCATGCGTTTGAGCTGGCGCAGCCGCGCTGGATCGAGGCTTGGCCAGCCGCCGTCGCGCACCCTGTCTTCGGCGTGGATGAGCTCTGCGATCTGAGCGAGAAACCAGCGGTCGATGCGGGTGATGGCGTAGAGTTCGTCCAGCGTATAACCGGCGCGGAAGGCATCGGCCACGTACCAGAGCCGGCGCGGGCCAGCCACGCCCAGTTCGTGCCTGAGGCGGGCGTCGGCGTCGGCCTGCGTGTTGTCCAGGATCGGATCCAGGCCGTGACAGCCGATCTCCAGGCCGCGCAGGGCTTTGTGCAGGGATTCCTGAAACGTGCGGCCGATAGCCATGACTTCGCCCACCGATTTCATCTGGGTGGTGAGGCGCGCATCGGCCTGCGGAAATTTCTCGAAATCGAAGCGCGGCACTTTGGTGACTACGTAGTCGATGCTTGGCTCGAACGAAGCCGGCGTCAACCCACCGGTGATATCGTTCTTGAGCTCATCGAGGGTATAGCCGACCGCGAGCTTGGCGGCGACCTTGGCGATGGGAAAGCCGGTGGCTTTGGAGGCGAGCGCCGACGAGCGCGATACCCGCGGATTCATCTCGATCACCACCAAGCGGCCGTCGTCGGGGTTGACCGCGAACTGCACGTTGGAGCCGCCGGTCTCGACGCCGATCTTGCGCAGCACCACGATGGAGGCGTCGCGCATGATTTGGTATTCCTTGTCGGTCAAGGTCTGGGCGGGTGCCACGGTGATGGAGTCGCCGGTGTGGATGCCCATCGGGTCGAGGTTTTCGATGGCGCAGACGATGATGCAGTTGTCGCGACGATCGCGCACCACTTCCATCTCGAATTCCTTCCACCCGAGCACCGATTCTTCCAGCAGGATTTCACTGATGGGGGACATGTCGAGACCGCGCTCGGCGATCTCCAGAAACTCCTCGCGATTGTAAGCGATGCCGCCGCCGCTGCCGCCCAAGGTGAACGAGGGCCGGATGATGGTCGGGAAACCGACCTCGGCCTGCGCTCGCAACGCCTCCTCGAGGTTGCGCACTACCTGCGAGCGCGGCGTGGCGAGGCCGATCTCGTGCATGGCTTGGCGAAACCGGGCGCGATCCTCGGCCATGGCGATGGCGTCGATGGAAGCGCCGATGAGCTGTACGCCATGGCGCGCCAGCACGCCTTCACGGGCGAGGTCGAGGGCGCAGTTGAGCGCGGTCTGACCACCCATGGTGGGGAGCAGCGCGTCGGGACGCTCGCGCTCGATGATACGCGCCAACACCCGCCAATCGATGGGCTCGATGTAAATGGCGTCGGCGGTATCGGGGTCGGTCATGATCGTGGCGGGGTTGGAGTTCGCCAGGATCACCCGATAACCCTCCTGGCGCAATGCCCGGCATGCCTGGGTGCCGGAATAGTCGAACTCGCATGCCTGGCCGATGATGATGGGGCCGGCGCCGATGATGAGAATGCTCTCGATGTCGTTGCGTTTCGGCATCAGGGAAATCTAGCGGTGCGTTTTACGCGCTTGCATCAGCGCGATGAAGCGGTCGAACAGCGGCCTCACGTCATGCGGGCCGGGGCTCGCCTCGGGGTGGCCTTGGAAGCTGAACGCCGGGCAGTCCAGGCGTTCGATGCCTTGCAGCGAACCGTCGAACAGCGACCGATGAGTAGCGCACAGACTATCCGGCAAGCTCGCCTCATCGACCGCGAAGCCGTGGTTTTGGCTGCTGATGAACACGCGCCGGCTGGCCAAGTCTTGCACCGGGTGGTTGGCGCCGTGGTGGCCGAATTTCATCTTGACCGTGCGCGCGCCGCTGGCGAGCCCGAGCAACTGATGGCCGAGGCAGATGCCGAACACCGGCAGGTTTTCCGCGAGCAGCGCCTGGATGGCGTGGATCGCGTAAGCGCAGGGTTCGGGATCACCGGGTCCATTCGACAAAAACACACCGTCGGGATCAAGGCTTAGCACCTCGGCCGCCGGCGTTTGCGCGGGCACGACCGTCACCCGACAGCCGCGATCCACCAGCATCCGCAGAATATTGCGCTTGACGCCGTAATCGTACGCGACCACGGCATAAGGCAAATCGGCGGAGCGCGTGAAACCGTTGGTTTCCAGCCGCCAGGAACCCTCGCTCCACTCGTAAGCGGAGGCCGTACAGACGACCTTGGCGAGATCCAAACCCTGCAAACCGGGAAACGAGCGGGCCTCATCCAGCGCTTGGTGTTGGTCGATGCGCTCTCCCGCCACGATGCAGCCGCTCTGCGCGCCCTTTTCGCGGAGCAAGCGGGTGAGGCGGCGGGTATCAATGCCGGCGATGGCAACGACGCCACGGCTTTGTAGATAATCTTCCAGGGATTGTTCAGAGCGCCAATTGCTGGCCAGCCGAGGGTAATCCCGCACTACCAAGCCGGCGGCGTAAACCTTGGGTGTTTCCTCGTCTTGCGCGTTGACGCCGACGTTGCCGATGTGGGGATAAGTCAGGGTGACGATTTGCTGGGCATACGAGGGATCGGTCAGGATTTCCTGATAGCCGGTCATGGCGGTGTTGAATACCACCTCGCCGACGGCGGCACCGTCGGCGCCGATCGCTTCGCCCCTGAACAAGCTGCCGTCGGCCAGGACGAGCAAGGCTGGACGGCGCGCGGGCGCGTTCATTGCCATGGACGGAGACGGTCAGCGCAGGCCGAGCACGTCTTGCATGTCGTACAGGCCGGGTTCGCGCGTCATCAACCATTGCGCGGCGCGCAGCGCGCCCTTGGCGAAAGTCATGCGGCTGGAGGCTTTGTGGGTGATTTCGACGCGCTCGCCGATATCGGCGAACATCACGGTATGTTCGCCGACGAGGTCGCCCGCGCGGATGGTGGCAAAGCCGATGGTCTTGCGCTCGCGCTCGCCGGTCACGCCTTCGCGGCCATAGACCGCGCAATGGGCGAGATCGCGTCCCAGCGCTTGGGCCACGACTTCACCCATACGCAACGCGGTGCCGGAGGGCGCGTCCACTTTGTGGCGATGATGGGCCTCAAGGATTTCGATATCGACGCTATCGCCTAGCACGCGCGCGGCGGTGTCGAGGAGTTTCAGGCACAGGTTGACGCCGACGCTCATATTGGGCGCCATCATGATCGGAATCGCTTCGGCGGCGGCGGCGATGGTGTGCTTTTGGTCGGGCGTGAAACCGGTGGTGCCGATCACCATGCGCTTACCAGCGGCGCGGCACAGCGCGAGATTGGCGAGCGTCGCCGCGGGCCGGGTGAAATCGATGAGCACATCGAAGACGTCGGCCACGGCGCGCAGATCGGGGTCGATCTTGACGCCGAGGTGGCCGACGCCCGCCAGTTCACCGGCGTCTTGCCCCAGGCTGGGATGGTCGGGATGCTCTACCGCCGCCGTGCAACGCGCACCTTCGGTTTGCCCGCACGCTTCGATGAGTTGCCGGCCCATGCGCCCAGCGGCGCCAGCCACCGCGATTCTTACCATGCGTCGTGCCCTAGGATGATCGTTCAGAGCATTCTACTATCAACGTTGGACAAGTGGGAAATAGAAGCGCGCTAAGCTTGGCCGGTGTTCACCGAAAGAGCTTGTCAATCACTGGCGTCGCGTTCGACGCGATAGATATGCGCCGCTACCGGCAACGCCTTGACCTTGTGGATCGGGTCTTGCCCATCATGTACGTCGAAATCGGCCGAGCACTCGTAAACTTCGTATGTCCAGCCCTGACCGCTGCTTTCAGTGTAATCATGCTCGGTGACGTAAAGCATATCGTGCAGAGCTTGATCGGCACGCTGGGCCGCATCGGTTGGATCGGCCGCTTCTCCCGACCAGGCGATAGAGCCGGTGTCATGATCGATGAGTACGTAGTGATTCATAGGGCGCTCCTTTCAATCGCGGCAATAACGAGCGCCGCTTTGCAAGACCGGCGCTTGCCGGGTTACTTAACATAATCCAGGCCAACACGGGCTACATCAGGAAAAGCAAAGCCTTGTACCAAGCTGGCGGGCCAATGGCAGAGGGCGGGGCTGATGAGGTGGGTAAAGAAGGCGTGTAAGATTTACCGAGCGCCGTGTTGCTAATCCAGTAGCCGGTTTAGTCAACGATGCCTGTCTAATCCCAGCCCGCTGATGTCGATCTCTGGATGATGACCGGTGATCAGGTCGGCGACGAGCTTTCCTGAGCCGCAAGCCTGGGTGTAGCCGAGATGGCCCTGGCCGGTGTTGAGATACAAGTTGGCGTAAGGCGTTTTACCGAGGTAGGGGATACCGTCGGGAGTCATTGGACGCAGCCCGGTCCAGTGCTCGGCGCTATGCGCCTGGACGCACCCCGGAAACAGTTCGTTCAGGCTGTGGATCAGCATCGCGCCGCGCCGTGGGTTGGCGGTGGTGTCGTAGCCGTTGAATTCGGCGGTACCCGCCAGCCGCAAGCGGTCGCCGAGGCGGGTGATCGCCATTTTGCGGCCATCGTCCACGACCGGTACGGTGGGTGCGCCGTTCCAGCCTTGCACCGAAACGGTGGCCGAGTAACCCTTCACCGGGTAGATGGGGAGCTGGATGCCGAGCGGGCGCGCCAGCATGGGGCTCATGACGCCGAGCGCCAACACGTAAGCGCGCGCGCTCAGCCGACCTTGGTCGGTATGCAAGCCGGTCAGCGCGCCGCCGCTCGCGGCGAGGCTTTGCACCGTGACGCCATGGCGAAACACCACGCCCTGGCCTTGGCAATATTCGGCCAGGGCGCGGGTGAATCGATGCGCGTCGCCGCTCTCATCGTCGGGAAAATGAATGCCGCCGGAAAAGCGCCCCAGCGCTTGCGCGAGCGCGGGCTCGACCTGGATACATTCGGCGGGGGTCATGGCCTGATAGCGGCAGCCGAACTCGCCCACCATCTCCGCGCCGCGCTGGGCGTTTTGCATCGATAGCGCATCGCCGAAAATGCGCAGCGTGCCCTTCGAGCTACGGTCGTAGGCGATGCCCGTTGCGCGGGTGAGCGCGGCGGTAGTTTGCTGGCTGTAATGCGATAATTGGTAGATGATCCTGGCGTTGGCGCGCCAGCGCGCGGGCGCGCAGTTGCGCAGGAATTCCAAACCCCAGCCGAACAGACCGGGGATGGCGCGGGCGCGCAGCAGGAACGGTGACTGTTCGTCGCCCATCCATTTGAGGAGCTTCAGCGGCAAGCCGGGCGCAGCCCAAGGGTCGGACATACTCGGCGTCATCAGCCCGCCGTTGGCGTAGGAAGTGCCGAGGCCGGCGCCTTCGCGCTGTTCCACCACCATGACCCGGCGCCCGTGTTGAGCCAGATAATAAGCCGTGGCGACGCCGACCAAGCCGGCGCCCAGCACGATGACATCGGCCTGATCCTGGCTCACCGAAAGCGCTCCCCGTAGGGTGTAAATTCGCCGTCGCGCAGGAAGGCTTCGTGATATTTCATGAGCTTGTCTTCGTCTACTTCGACGCCCAAGCCCGGTTTGTCGATCCGTCCCCAACGTGGGCCGGTGGCGATCGGCAGCGCCTCGGTGAGGATATCATCGGCCATCATCTGCGCGGTTTGCTGATGGCCGCCGCAACCGCTGTTGGGTGCGTTCAGCATGAGGTGTTGTCCCGCCGTCGCCGCCAGGCCGAACTCACCGTGCGTGTGTTTGCAGACTTCCAGCCCTTCGCGCGCGGCGGCGTGGATGAGGCTGTGGAAGCGCCCCAGCGTGCCCACCCAATACGAACTGAAGCAGAGATAATCGGCGGCGCGGCTGCGGATGATGCGCGCAGCGTCTGCCTCGCGCCATAAGCCTTCGTTGGCGCACAACGGTACGCTCACGCGGCGCTGCAGATCGAGCATGTTCTCGATGGGTTCGATCCGCACCGGCGCTTCGACGAAATCGAGGTCGAAGGCAGAGTGCCATTCGTTGAGAATCTTGGCCGCTTGCGGTACGGTCCAGGCTTGATTGGCGTCGATTCGAATCTTACGCTCCGCGCCTATGCTATAGCGGATGACTTCCAAGAGCGCGCCCTCGGCTTTGGCGTTGACGCCGACCTTGAAATAAAAAGCACTGTAGCCGCGCGCGACGCCATCCTGGCATTGCGCCGCGACCTCTTCCGCGCCGCCCCATTGCAGGTAATAAAAATAATCGACTTGTTCGCGCAGCGCGCCGCCGAACAGCCGGTACAAAGGCTGGCCGCATTCCTTGCCGCATAGATCCCAAAGCGCCATATCGATGCCTGCAAACGCGAAATTGCCGGTCATCGGCTGGAATTGCCAGCCACCGCCGATATAAAAATCGCGCGCGATGGCGTCTTTGTCCCAAGGATCGCGCCCCAGCACGAAGGGTGCGGCGGCTTTGACCGCCGCGACGATGCCCTCGGTTTCGCAGTTCATGCAGCTTTCGCCCCAACCGACTAAGCCGTTGTCGGCGGTGAGCTTGACGATGACATCGGATACCCCAGCGCGGCTCACCAAGTAGCTCACTTCCTTATGGGTATACGGAATATTGATCGGAAAGACTTCGAGTTTGATGACTTTCATAGTGATTTCTCCCAGCTCATCCGATTTTCGCCCGGAGCCGATGGTTGCGCAATCGATTTTCCGTATATACCAAGGAGGATGGCACGCCATCTGCACATTCGCGCTTTATACTTTGCCTCAAGATGGCAACGCGTTTCCATGATATCGGTTCGATTCCATGTCTCTGCCAGTTCCAATGTCGCGCAACATGAAGGTAGGTGATCCATGAGCGGTCTTAATTTGAATCTGCAGATGGCGCAGGAAGCCATCGGTTTCGTGCAACGCAACCTGCCGCGCGGCGCGGGTAACCGCCCCGATGGCTCGCCCGATGCCGCGGCCTGCGTCACATTCCTGCGCTCGACGATGCTATCCACCGATAATTTCATTCCGCACCTTGCCCGGCGCGCGCTCCAGAACGGCTGCGGCAACTGCGGCGAACAGGCGGCGGTGGCTTATATGTTCCTGCTGCAACGGGGTTGCCAGCCGCTCGATTATATGAATCTCTACAATCCCGGCGGTCAGGCGGTTCATTCGTTTGTCGTCGTCGACTTTGCCGCCAGTGGCGAAGGGCAATCTTCCACTTGGGGCAAGGATGCCGTCGTTTGTGATCCATGGGACGACGCGCAAGCCTATCCCGCTTGGCAAATCGGCCAGAAGATGTCGCTTTACGCGCCCGGTTCGACGGTGCGTTCGCTGTTTCGGGCGGGCTGAGGACAGCGTCCACCGCCGGTTTTCACGCCGTATCGCCCGACTCCGATGGCGTCATCGACGGCCCCAGGACTTCGCGCGAATTGTGGGAGCGCAGGAAAGGCCGGTTGAGGGACACACCCAGCCGCGATTCGCGCCAAACGATGAGCAGCCCGGCGCAGATGATCACCACGCTACCGATCAGCACATAGCGATCCGGCGTTTCGTTGAACCACAGCATGCTGTAGAACACCGCCCACAAGATCTGGCTGTACTGGAACGGCGCCACCAGTGCCGCCGGGGCCGCACGATAGGCGCGGATCACGAATAATTGGCCGAGCAATGCCAGGCAACCGATCCCGGCCATCTTGGCGAGGTCCGCGAATGGCATGGGGCGGTAGACGAAGTACAGTAGCCCGCCGGTGAGCAGGATATTGGCGAGCAGCGGATACAAGATCAGCGTCGCGCTGCGTTCGCTCGCGCCGAGTTTGCGGGTCAGCACCGCCGAGGTTGCGCTGCACAGCGCGCCGGCCAGCGCCGCCAGATGGCCGGCCTGCAACGCGCCGCTGTCGGGCCTGAGCGCGATCAGCATTCCGCCCAAGCCGAGAGCCACCGCGAACCAGCGGAAGATCCGCACGCGCTCGCCGAGAATGGGGATGGCGAGTACGGTGATCATCAATGGCGTGGTGAACAGCACGGCATAGGTCTGGGCCAGCGGCAGGTGACCGAATGCGTAAAAGGCGAACAGCGCCGAGCCCACCATGCACAGAGTCCGGAATCCGACCCAGAACGGGCGCGCGGGCCGCAGATTCTGCCCATCGCCGACAGTGGCGAGGTAGAACACGAACGGCACATGGCTGAACAGTACGGCGAAGAACACGATTTGAAAAACGGAATAGGCCGCCAGACTTTTGATCAAGGCATCGTGCAGTGCGAAAAAAGCGAATCCTGCCAACGCCAGCAGCGGGCCGCGGATGAGCGAGTCTTGGGGGGTGGACACGGATCCCATGAGCGATCAGATTGCCAAGGCGGAGCATACGCAGTGTTCTAGCGCTCGGACCCTGCGCCCAGCGCGGCAGGCGCATGATAACCTAAAAAAAAGGCCCGGCGCGACAGAATCGCATCCGGACCATGCAAGGGGATGGACAAAATGCCCCGGACGCAGCGAATTGCATCCAGGTCGGTTAGCTTTAAGCATTTGGCATGCCATTAATGTCTTATGTCTTGATTGGTGCGCTCATACGCTAGATAGCCACTGCCAGAGCGCTAAGGGATTTGCCGATAGTGGGCCAAAATGAACCGGATGGCTAAGATTAGCCTTCCCTAATCCAGCGTAACAACCATGGGAGAAAACAGGTATGGGTTTACTGCGAATCGCTGCCGGCGCCATCGGTTTGACGCTATGCATGGGCGCGGTACCGTCGTGGGTTGCGGACGCCCAAAACATGCTGGATCAGGTTGATATGGCGAGCCCCGCCATGAGCCAAGCCGAAATGACGCGCGCCGAACTGGCACGCTTGATCGCCGCCAAGGACAAACGCCTCGACCTCACCCATCGGCGCCTGGCGGGGCTCGATCTGCGCGGCCTCGATTTGAGCAACGTCGATTTGCGCTGGGCAGTGCTGAATAAAGCGGATCTGCGCGGGGCGAACCTCAGTGGCTCGGATCTCAGCCTAGCCTGGTTGATCGAGGCTAATCTGGAGGGCGCCGATCTCAGCGGAGCGAAGCTGTTTTCGACCCAAATGCAGCGTGCGAATCTCGCCAAGGCCAAGCTCGACGGCGCGCGCATCGCCGCCAACCTGGAGCGGGCCAATCTCAGCGGCGCGAGCGCCGTCAATGCCAATATGGGGGCGGATATGCGCAACCAATCGATGGGTTTGATGGGTACGGTGCTGACCTCGGCGCGCGCCGATGGCGCCGACTTCAGCGGCGCCGACATGGGGCGGGTGAGCGCCGAGTTCGCGTCGTTCAAGGGGGCGCGCCTGGAGCGGGCAAGTCTGGTGAACGCCAAACTGGGTGGCGCGGATTTGAGTAACGCAGCGGTTGCCGGCCTCGATTTGACCGATGCCGACCTGGATTCGACACGGTTGATCGGCTTGCATGGTGAGCATCAGCTGATCGGCCTGGAGCGCGCCAAGAACGCCGAGCGCGCGATTCGGCGTTAACCGCCGTCCTGGCGGATGTCCGCCCGCAAGCGCTCCAAGGCGGCGCGGATGCGCGCCGGCAGGGGGGTGGGCCGGCGCGTAATGCGGTTGACGAAAACATGCACGAAATGCCCGCTCGCCGCCGCTTCCTCCGTGCCTTGTCTGAACAATCCGATTTCGTAGCGCACACTGGAATTGCCGAGTTTGGCTACACGCAGCCCCGCCGCGATCACTTCTGGAAAACCGAGTTCGCGGTGGAACTGACAGAAGGTTTCTACGCACAGCCCGATGACCTCTCCCTGGACGTAATCCAGGCCGCCCTCGGCGATGAGGTAATGATTGATCACGGTGTCGAAGTACGAGTAATAGACCACGTTGTTGACATGGCCGTAGACGTCGTTATCCATCCAACGCGTTGGGATCGCGAGGAAGTGTGGGTAGCGGTCACGGGTTTCGGGCGTTTTGGGAGAGCGGTCGGCCACGCGCGCGCCTCTAATTCGAACCTTCGATGGTGAGTGCGCGCACGCCATAATCACCGCCGCGGTTGATCAAGGTGAAGCCGGCGAAACCGCTCTTGGTGCTGCGGTCGGTGACGCGCATAATCTCGTGGCCATCGACTGCGACCGCCATTTCGGCATTCTTGTCACGCGTCCAAAGCACGGTGTGGCGGCGGCCGTCTTCGAATTTGAGCGGTTTGTCAGTGGTTTCCACCACGCTGCTGCCGGCGCTGGTAAGCCGTATCAGGGTGAGGGCGGCGGCGGCGCCCGGGGTATAAACCAATCGGTAACCGCCGCCGCGGTTGGTGTTCTGATAAGGCCCGAACTCCAGCCCGCCCGCAGTGAGGCGTGACGCCAAGTCGATCTGGATGGCGAACGCGTTGGTGATCGGACGTTCCAGGAAAATCTCCGCGTATTCCGGTTGTGGCGCCGCCGGTGGTTTGCCACGACTCGTGGTTTGTTCGAGGATTTCTTGGAGGATGGAGAGGCCCAGTTCGGTCGCGTTCTGCGGCGGTGGCGGCGATTCGGCGGTTGGTGGCGGCTCGAATGTGCTGCGCAAGCCAGCGCCGTGCTCGACGAAGAATTCGCCGGATGCCACCTGCCAGCGCGGGTTACGCGTGTAATCGCCATCTTGAAAAGTTTCGGCGACCAGCGCGCGCGGCCATTGCCAGGGGCTTTGCTGAGAGGGCTGGGAAGACGGTTCGGTGGGTATGGGGGGAAGCTGGGTACCGGCAGGCGGGCGAGAAATCGCCTGGCCGCCGCCCAGTTGCCCTTCGATATGGGCGAGCAGCGTCGCCGATGGTAGGCTCGTGACGGTCAAGCCGTGGTCGGTTTGATAAGTGCCGAATGATGCTCTTGGTCTTGGGGCCGAGCTTGCCGTCGGTCGCGGTGATGGGATAGCCGAGCGTTTTCAAGCCGCGCTGGATGCTGGCGATCATCGGCCGGGTCGGTTTCTCCGTCGCGGCGGGTGGGGAGGGCGATGCTGCGCTGGCCCCCGGCGCGGCGCCGCCGGACTGCCATTCGCGCGCCAGGCGTTGGGCGTCGGCGATCTGCTGCGCGGTCATCTCCTTGGCGACGGTGTCGCGGGCGCGCGCGGCTTGCTTGTGACCCTGGGAGGCGGCGAGATTGTACCATTTGTGCGCCTGCACGTAGTCTTGCACGACGCCGTTGCCGGCGGCGTAAAGCCTGCCGAGCATGAACTGGGCGTCGGCGTCGCCGCCGGCGGCCAGTTCGCCGAATGATTTGAAAGCCGTACGATACTCTTGCCGGTCATAAGCCGCCATGGCGGATTCGAAATCGACCGCGAATACCGGCGTGCTGATCAGTAACGCAACACCAAAACAAAGGCGTTTCATACCTGCATGGACTCCCCATTGGAATGGAACGATGCCTATTACTGTAAAGGCAACGGCGTCAACCGCAAAGCTTGGAGAGATTGCGATCGGCGCATACGCCCGGCCTCAACCCCATTCATCCCAATACGCCGGTTGGGCAAAACGCGCGGCCAGAAAGTCAATAAAGTTGCGTACCTTAGCCGACAGATGGCGGCGATGCGGATAAACCGCGTGGATGAACAGCTCGGGCGGCTGATAGTCGGGCAAGACCATGCGCAAACGGCCGGCTTTCAGATCGGCGCCGACGATAAAAGTGGGAAGCAACGCGAGGCCGAGGCCGCGCAGCGCAGCCAGGCGGATGACATCGCCGTTGTTGGCTTGGAAGTGGGTAGCGATGCGCACGACATGCGGCCCGTCCAGACCCTGGAACCGCCATTCCTTCTGCGACGCCCAGTAGGTGTAGCTCAGGCAACGATGGCCAAGCAGGGCCGCCGGTACCGCGGGTGTACCGTGCTGGGCGAGATAGTCGGGAGAACCGCACACTACCATGCGCGTCGCTGCCAATTTGCGGGTGATGAGGCTGGATTCCTCGCGCCGGGAAATGCGCACCGCGAGGTCGAAACCTTCTTCGACCAAATCCACCAAGCGATCGTTCAGCGCCAGATCGATGCCGACTTCGGGATAGACTTTGGCGAAATCGACGACGGCCGGAGCGAGATGAAGGATGCCAAACGACATCGGCGCATTGATGCGCAACGTGCCGCGCGGTTCACTGGACAGGCCACTGACCAGCTGTTCGGCGTCGTCGATCTCCGCCAAGATCTGAGAGCAACTCTGAAAATAGGCGGCGCCGGCATCGGTCAGGCTCAGTCTGCGGGTGGTGCGATTGAGAAGCCGTGCCCCCAAAGCATTTTCCAACTCCATGATGTGCTTAGTCGCCATTGCTCTGGAAATGCCTATTAATTCAGAGGCTTTGGAAAAACTACTGGATTCCGCCACCTGTACGAAGACGCGCATGCTGACCAATTTATCCATGAGGGCCGGTCTGATTGTTAACTATTATGAAACAATAAATTCGAGTTTTAAGAGCTTGTCAAGCGCTTGCAAGCTCTGCATAGTTCTGTGCCGTAAGGACCGCCAGGCGATGGATAATATCGGAACATTGAGCCGCGAGTTGTTACCAAACATTCTGACCCAAGAGGAAACCACATGATGAGAATCAACAAACTATTCTACCCCCTATTGTCCGCCAGCTTATTGGCCGCGCCCGGCGTCGCCTCGTTCGCCGCCGATACCTTCAAGCTCGATCCCGCGCATACCCATTTCTTTTTCATGGTCAACCATCTGGGTTATTCGAACATGATCGGCCAATTTCATAAATTCGACGGCCAGTTCACGGTGGACCAGGGCGATTGGACCAAGGGCAAAGTGGAGCTCTCGATCAAAACCGACAGTGTCGATACCGACCATGACAAGCGTAATGAACACTTACGTTCACCGGATTTTTTTAACGCCGCCGAATTCCCCGAAATGAAGTTCGTCAGCACCAAAATCGAAAAAACCGGAGAAAAAACCGGCAAAGTCACGGGTGACTTCACGCTGCTGGGCGTGACGAAGCCGGTAACACTCGATTTCACCCTCAATCAGATCGCTCCGCATCCACTGCCGCAATACAACAAAATACTAACCGCCGGGTTCTCCGTGCGCGGCAAGATCAAGCGCTCGGATTTCGGCATGAAGTACGCCGTACCGGCGGTTGCCGACGACATCGACCTGATCATCGAAATGGAGGGTGCTAAACAATAGCCTGAAGGTCAGGGAAGGGAATTCGCGCTGGACTGTTATCAAGATTGACGGATATCCACCGCGACACGGAAGTCGCACGGTTCATTGCACACGAGGAGTTTCCATGAATGATCGCTTGGCGAAAATTTTGTTTCTCGGCGTTACGCTCACCTGCGGTGGGATGGTGACGGCTCGCGACGGCCATGATGACAATGGCCAACACAACGGCAACAATCGCGACGACGGCCCTGAGTTCCGGGCCAGGATGAGCGGCGACGAGGAAGTGCCACCGATCGAAACCGATACCCGGGGGCGGTTTCAAATCGAATTCAAGCGGGATTTCACGACCGCCGAGTTCCAACTACGTATCGATGATGGCCGGCGCGTGACGCAAGCCCATATCCACTGTGCGCCACAAGGAACGAACGGCCCGATCGTGGCGTTTCTGGCCGGCTTTCATGAGAAGGGTTGGGATGTGGACGGCAAATGGGTGCGTGCTACGCTCACCGACGCCAACATCATCGCGCCGGCGGCAGGCGGGCCCTGTCCAAACACGATTGCCAACCTAAGCGACTTGGCCAAGGCAATGGCCGATGGCCATGCTTACGTCAATGCCCACACCATCGCCAATCCGACCGGCGAGGTGCGCGGCCAGATCATTGCCGACGACGACTGACCATTCGCGCACGGCCTTGCAGGCGCCGCGCCCCGGACAGCGCGGCGTCACGGTCACCCTCCATCCTCGCCATCCCAATAATCGACTTCGTACTTCTTGCGGCTGATGATGGAAAAAGTGCGTTTTTCCTTGGCGCCGCCGGGGGCTGAACCCGCGAATACGCCGAACTTGCCAGAATCCGGATAGATCGATACTTCCGGCTCCAGCATGGTGCTGACTGCCAGGTATTTCAGCTCGCGGTTGGAAGTGTTGATGATCTGATGCGGGCTGTTGGGGTCGGCCGGCGAGGCAATGAAATCGCCGCTACGCAGCGGGTACTCTTGACCGGCGTGGCGAAGCATGCCTTCGCCTTCCAGGATGAAAAACATTTCTTCGTTGACGGAATGCGCGTGATAGGGCCACGCGCGCTTTTTCGGCGGTACCACCACCACCCGGTAGCCGAGTTTTTGCGCGCCGATCCGTTGCGCGACAAAGCCGAATCGAGCGGCGAAGGATTTGCCGTGCTTTTGCTCGACATATTCCAGGTCGGCGATATTGATGATCGGCGGCTTGGTGCTCATGGCTGGCTGATCCTAGGGGCTAATGCCGCCGATGCAGAGGTATTTGATTTCCAGGTACTCATCGAGGCCATGGCGCGATCCTTCTCGCCCCAGGCCCGATTCCTTGACGCCGCCGAATGGCGCGACCTCGGTCGAGATTAGGCCGGTGTTGATGCCGATCATGCCCGATTCCAGCCCTTCGGCAACGCGCCAGATGCGACCGATATCGCGGCTGTAGAAATACGCCGCCAGGCCGAACTCGGTGGCGTTGGCCATGTCGATCGCCTCGGCGTCGGTCTTGAAGTGAAACAGCGGCGCGACCGGGCCGAAAGTCTCCTCGTTGGCGACCGCCATCGCGGCCGTGACATTGACTAACACCGTGGGCTGGAAAAAAGTGCCACCGAGCGGGTGGCGTTCGCCGCCCACGGCGATCCGGGCGCCTTTATCGAGCGCGTCGCGGATATGTTGCTCGACTTTTTCCACTGCCGCGATATCGATCAACGGCCCTTGATTGACGCCGGCTTCCAAGCCATTACCCACCTTGAGTTTCTTGACCGCCTCGCCGAGTTTCGCGGCGAATGCGTCGTACACTCCATCCTGGACGAAGATGCGATTGGCGCATACGCAGGTCTGACCGGTGTTACGGTACTTGGAGATCATCGCACCCTCGACGGCGGCGTCCAAGTCAGCGTCGTCGAACACAATGAAAGGTGCGTTGCCGCCGAGTTCCAGCGACAGTTTCTTCACCGTGCCGGCGCATTGCGCCATCAGCTGTTTGCCAACGGCGGTCGAGCCGGTGAAGCTCAGCTTACGCACGCTGGGATTGGCGGTGAGTTCAGCGCCGATATCCTTGGCCGCGCCGGTGACGACATTGAGCGCGCCTTTGGGAAGGCCTGCGCGCTCGGCGAGTTCGCACAACGCCAGCGCTGAATAAGGGGTTTGACTCGCGGGTTTGATCACTACGGTACAGCCGGCGGCGAGCGCGGGGCCGGCTTTGCGGGTGATCATCGCCGCCGGGAAGTTCCATGGTGTGATCAGCGCGCACACGCCGATGGGTTCTTTTAGCACCACGATGCGTTTGTCGGCCTGGTGTTGCGGGATGGTCTCGCCGTAGATGCGTTTGCCCTCCTCGGCGAACCATTCGATGAACGACGCCGCGTAGGCGATCTCGCCGCGCGACTCGGCAAGCGGCTTGCCTTGCTCGCTGGTCATCAGCACCGCGAGATCTTCCTGATGGGCCATCATCAACTCGAACCACTTGCGCAGCACCGCCGAGCGTTCCTTGGCGGTTTTCGCCCGCCAGGTCGGGAATGCGGCGTGCGCGGCAGTGACCGCGCGGCGGGTTTCAACGCCGCCCATTTTCGGCACGGTGCCGATGGTTTCGCCGGTGGCGGGATTGCTGACCAGAATGGTGGCGCCGCTGTCGGCGTTCATCCACGCGCCGTCGATGTAACACTGCTGGCGCAGTAGGCGGGAATCTTTGAGGTTCATAGGGGGTCACCTGTTTCTCTGATAACGGCGGAAGAAATTGTACCGGCTCATGGCCCGTGGCTAGAATGTATCATCAATCGCCCATTCCCGCCGCCCACTGCCAAGGAGCCCATCGCTTGAGCACCGAACCCGACCTCATTGAATTCAGCCGCTTCGCCCACGCGCTCGCCGATGCCGCCCGCGAGGTGACGATGGGCTATTTTCGTCGCCCGATCGCGGTGGAAAGCAAGGCCGACGCCTCGCCGGTCACCATCGCCGACCGCAACACCGAAAAACGGATGCGCGAACTCATCGCCGAGCGTTTTCCGGCGCACGGTATTTATGGCGAAGAGTACGGTAACGACATGGCCGGCCAATCCCATGTCTGGGTACTCGACCCTATCGACGGCACCAAGAGTTTCATCACCGGATTGCCGACCTTCGGCACATTGATCGCATTGATGCGCGGCGAACAAACCCTGGTCGGTATCATCGAAATGCCGGCGCTCGGCGAGCGCTTCGTCGGTGTCCAGGGCCATACCACGACCTGGAATGGCCTCGTTTGCGCCAGTCGGCGCTGCGAGCGGCTGGAGGACGCGGTGATGTACAGCACCAGCCTCGATCAGTTCATCGGCATCGAGCGCGCGTGCTATGACGCCATCGCCGCCGCGGTGAAGCTACGCCGCTTCGGCGGCGATTGTTATTCCTACGGCCTGCTAGCGGGGGGGTTCGTCGATTTGGTCGTGGAGTCCGACATGGAGCCTTACGATTTCATGGCACTGGTGCCGGTGGTGGAAGGCGCCGGCGGGGTCATCAGCGATTGGCATGGTCAGCCGTTGGGTCTGCAATCTGAAGGCCATGTGCTGGCAGCGGCGACGACGGAGTTGCATGAAAGAGCACTAAACGTTCTGCGGCTTTGAGGCCAACACATTGCAATGAATTGGCGGGATAAAGGCGGTTGAGCTTGTCACGCGCATCCGCTTTTTGAGCACACGCTGCGAGCCCTCTCTTCGGCACCATGAATCGCACTCGTTCGGCTTCCAAGTCGATGGATTCTTTACAACCCCATCGCCTACTTTGAATTTCATCGAACAGATCTTCTCCGCCATCAATCAAACGGCGAGCGCACGATCATCGTGTCGGCCCGATCCGGGCTGGTTGAAATGAGGGCGATTGGAGCCGCGGTCAACTCCTCGATACGCTTCAAATAAATCCGCGCCTTTGCCGGCAAATCCTCCAGGCGCTTGGCGCCAACCGTAGACGTCTTCCAACCCGGCAGTTCCTCGTAGATCGGCTCGCACTCGGCGAGCGCCTCGGCACCGAACGGCGGCGCATCCAGTGTGACGCCGCCGCGCCGATAGCCCACGCACACGCGGATGCTGTCGAGGTCATCGAGCACATCGAGTTTGGTGATGCACAAGCCACTGATACTATTCAGCACGATGGATCGGCGCAGCGCGACACCGTCTAGCCAACCGCAGCGGCGCGGGCGGCCGGTGGTAGCGCCGAACTCGTGTCCACGCTGGCGCAAGTGTTCACCCATGGCGTCAGCTAGTTCGGTCGGGAAGGGCCCACCGCCCACGCGCGTTGCATAGGCTTTGCAGATGCCCAGCACATAGTCGAAGTACAGCGGTCCCAGCCCCGCGCCCGCCGCAGCCCCCCCAGCGATGGTGGTGGATGAGGTGACGAAGGGGTAAGTACCATGATCGACATCCAGCATCGCACCCTGCGCGCCCTCGAACAGCACACTATGCCCCTGCTGGCGTCAGTGGCGCTCCAGCAGCGCCACGATATCGGCGACCAAGAGCTTGATGCGCTCAAGCGCAGGTCGAGATATCGTCCACCGGGCAGTGCGTGCGCGTCAATCGGCTGGCCGTGGCGTATGCCGGTAGCCAGCACGAAGTTATGGAAATCCAACACCGCGTCGCAGAGCTTGGCCTCGGGGAAATTTCGAGGGCGAGGTCACGAACAAATCGCCAGGCCTGAGCGCGCGCCGTCCACTTTGTCTTCATAAGCGGGGCCGATGCCGCGTCCGGTGGTGCCAATGGCCGCGGCTCGCGCTTTCACGCGCGCCCGTCGAAGTCACCGTATTATTAAAGACGGGAAATCGGCGCTGGGCAGAGCGGCGCTGATCTTGAGGCGCTCGGCTGGCGTCAAGCCACGCTTTAAGCAGCCGATCACCACTTGGCGGGCGGCGCGCTCGGCGGCTCTGCGGCTTTACGACACCATTGCCGATCAGGCAATCGACACTTCGGCATGCGGGAGCTGCAAGGCGGAATCAGGTGCAAGGCGTCGTCTTGTAGCCGTTGATAATAGAACGCTGGCCCCCCCTGGCGTTGGCGTAGCCGCCCGCAGAAAGCGCACTGCGGCGGCGCGGCGTTCAGTAAAACGCGCATAGTCAACGGTTGCCCCTTGCCCTCGTCGCTTTGCATTGAGCGCCGATAACGACGATATTCTTACCCGCCGTCTGGGTGTCATGAGCGCGAGGTCACGCTGTCAGGGAAGTGGTCACCCTCCAGTGCTGATTGTGCTTCCGCCGCCAACAAGCGATCACAGTAGAGGTAGCGCAGGTCGAGCAAGCGCCGGGCAGGGCGCGCACGGCCCGGCGCTCCTTGGCGGCGCGGAGTTAGTCGATCGGTAAGTCGAGTTCCGGGTGGTCGTCAATCCCGCGGGCGCGTAGATGGCGTGGGCTGGAGCGGTCTTGGCCGCGCCAGCGCGGCGAGTTATTTCAGATCGGTGCTGAATCCCGTTGCCGGACAGGCGCGCCGGAGAGCATTGCTTTAGCGCCGATTTTGTCACCCAGCGGCCGCCGCGCGCAGTTCCTGGCCTTGGCGGGCCCCATAGGCGGCGAATAACGCACCGGTATGATAATGATAGCCACACTGGAAGTGCGCGCGAGATCGGTGGATAAGGGCGCACGCGGCCCGCAAACGGCGCTGGATCGTCACTGAGGCGCTCAGGATTTGCCAGCGCCGCCCCATCCGCGTCAGGCGCGCACGCCAGCATGACGCGCGGCGGCCAGCACTTCACCGCCATTCAGTTCAAACCGGCTGCGCGCTGAGCAGTTCCGGCGTGCGCACAGCGCAGGCGTACCGCCGTCGCGCAGAGCGGCCATCGATTTCGACGAGCGCTTTGCGCTGCAGGCAATCGAATAAAACCCCTTCCTGGCTGGCATCGAAGACTGCGCACCCGGCGACCACGGAAAATCGCGACGCTGACCAAATCGGTGGGCTTGTCGTACTGCGCAGGTTTTCAGCGTTTCAGCGCATCGAGGCTCAGCGCTTCGGAATCGGCATACCGGCACGTGCGTGGCCGTAGAGCTCGGCCACAGTAGGCAGCGCGCGCCTGCGAGGGCTGCTGGTCACTTCGAAACCATCGCCCCGGGTGCGCAGAACAGTGCCAGATAACGCTGACGGTCGGAGGCTCGCGCACTTCAACTGATGGGCGTCGATACGCGCGGCAATAAAGTCATGTCGGCGCGCACGCCGAGCATGCGCCCGCTCGCTTGATCGATGAGCTTAAAGGTTTGCAACCAAGGAGATCATTGCCGGTGCCAGTGAGCAGCGATTCGAAGCCTGGGCCAGCCACGGTGGAATCTCCGGTTGTGGCCCCCAGCGGTCAGGTAGCCTAAATCCGGCAATTCAGGCGTAGTTCCTCCAGGCGTCGCGCCGCTGGCACGGCGAAAAGCACTTCCTCGATACCTTCACTGGCAATAACCAGCGCTCGTCACCGCTCATCGCGTATCGCCCGCACAAGCTCAACCATACCAGCGCACCAGATACGGCTTTCTTCGGCCCGGTCGCGCACCATCGCCACTACGCCGAACACCCGCAGCACGTTCGTCCGCGTAGTAATATGATCTGGCGCATCAGTTCGCGCACGCGCCGGCGTGGATTCCGGGAACGGCATAATGCCCTCCGCGGCCAGCATCCCAATCCAGCGCCAGCCGTCGTTGCTCAAGCGCGCGAAATCGTGTTTTATCCGTGGGGGAGATTCCAGGCTATTGAGGCTGCCGGCTTGAGTTGATTGAAATATTGGCAGAACTCGGGTCTTGAGCTGCAATACGATAGCATTGTCGTTGCCGCCGAAGCTCTTGCGATACGCGTTCAGGCTTCGGTACAGGCCGGAAGATTTAAATGTCGCTACCGAAAGCGCGCGCATAGATATCGGCGGCTAGCGCGTCATAACCTGGCCCATAGAGGGCGCTGGCGTCGCGGTAAGCGTTGGCGAGGTGGACGGTGCTTTGCCGGTCGGCGTCAGCGCGAATGCCGGCTTCTTCCTGGCCGCGCGAGCCGGGAAATCACGCCACTCGTTCGCGCTCGAGCGCATGCGATTGAATACCGACTGCGCTGACCTCGGGCGGCAAATCGACGCGCTTGAGGCGCACATCGACGACTTCGATGCCGTTTTTCTCGCGCTTTTTCCTGGTTTCATCCAGCTTTTGCACGATCTTTTGGCGGTCACCGGAAACCACTTCTTTCAGTTCGCGGATACCGGGTGATTTCGCCGCGCAAGCCGTCGTTGATGACCTGATCAAGCGTTGATTGGCGCGCGGATCGCCGGCGACGGTGATGCGCCAGAACAAACGGGGATTCGCCTCGCCACTTGAAGCGAACGAATCGACGATGAAGTTTTTCTTCTCCTTGGTGAGAACCGCGATGATTTGGTGTCGAGCGTGAGATGCAGTATCAAACTGCCTTGTCAATGAGGGGATTTTGAAATGCAGCCTGGCCGCTTAGATCGTATCTTTGATTTCGCCGAAGCGCGCGATAATCGCCGTCTGCGTCAGCGCGCGAAAGTAGTACAAACGGCAATGAATAAGCGATCATCCTAGGATCAGCAAAGCGACGGTGATGGACGGTTCGTCAGCGCCCTCCTCGGTGCGATCGGTATCGCGCAAGCGGTTATCGCCACTGGCATTAGTTTGCACTGGGCAGAGCGGACGGCGGCGTGGTCTCGCGCCGTATCGGTTACCGAGCTTAATTTATTGATCAATCGATCCAAAGGGCAAATGCAGCACGTTATTGCCTTGCTCCGCGCCCATCACACTATTATTTTCGGATTGCCCGCCATGATCGCTACCCGCGGCGTCGAAAGTCACTGAGCGTTCGCGGAGTGATGTCGGGGGGCTTTTGGTGGCTACCCCCGCAGGAAGTTGCTCGAACGCTGAGTCTCGCCCTCGGCCTGAGAGACGACTTGGGACTTGTACGCCTCCGCTTCCTGCATGCGGCGAGCCGCTTGGCCACGGGCCCTGGGCACTACTTCGTTGCGATAGCTGCTCGGCCTCGTTCTTGAAGCTGTTCATCCTCCAGCGCGCCTTGATGGCCGTCGGCGAAGCGGCTTGCACGTCATCGGGTGGTTGGGCATCCTGCGGGTTACGGCGACCAGCGGTGCGCAGGCCGGTACGGTACTGATCAAGATGCGTTGGCCCAGTTCCTTGACTTCCTTGACGATCTGGCGCGCGCCCTTCGGTCAGTACGTTATCCATGTCCTTCTGCCTACGACTTCGCGCAGCGCTCTCGGCGCGGCGCCTTGCCGCAACGTCTGTTCAGGCTCAGCCACGTTGAAGGCATAGGCCAGCACATCCTTGACTTTGTATTGCGCGCACCGTGCCAGGCGTACATCGACGATGTTCTCATCCCTAGTCAACATCAGCGCCTCATCCAGGCAAAGCGCGCAGCGAAGTTGCTGCCCGGCGCTGGAGCGATAGCCGATCTCCTCGGTGCGAATCTGTTCGGTCGACAGATTCAACGGTTTCCACCGGCGCGGGCAGATGATAATTCAACCCGGCAAGTCACCGCCCAGAAATAGTTGCGCGCCAAAGCGCAACTCGACCACTTGCCGTTCGTCGACGCTTCATAAAAACCGGACAGCGCCCACACGATCAGCGCGCCAATGATCAATATCGACCACAGCCGTCGAACCGATCGGTAGGAGTGGCCCACGCCTGTCCTGCCGCCACTGCCATCGCCACGCTTGCCACCGAACAAACCCATCTCCAGTCTGCGCGTGAGCCTGCGGAATGCGCTGACCGTCCGGTGGTCATGATCACGACCACCGCCTTGAGATCACGGTTGTTACTGCCTGGCTCATTCCGGGGCATGGATTCCTCCAGCCATTCAAGGACGGCGCACAGCGCGCCGACAAAGGCGTCATTGTAGAAAGCGGGGGCGGATGCCGCAGCCGAACCATCAAGCCGATGGGCTGCAACCAATCGGTTCGCAGACCTTCCTGATGGCATAGTTGATCGATGGTTTGCGCGGCGCTTCCACCTCGATCAACCATTCGCCGGCGGCGTTTGAGGACTCGGTCTTGACTGCCTGCAAACTGAACAGCTTGGCCCGCAATCGACCAGCGCTGGGCGGCGATCGTACCCGGCCATGGACCTGCTCGCGCGCGAGACGCTCGCGTATCGCGGCGCGCAAACTCATCGATTCCTACTCCGGTGCGCGCCGAACACCATGGCGCGCGGACGCATCAATCGGCATCGCGCTCGTCACGTGCGTCCGCATACCCCAGCCAGTCGATCTTAAACCGGCTTGCAACGGGAATCTCCGCCGCGCCAAAGGTTGCAACACGCTTCGACATGGCCTATGTTATCGCGGTAATTGGGATCGCTTGCATCGATGACGTGCAGCAGTAGATTGCCTCGCTCACTTCCTGCAAAGTGGCGGAACGCCGCGATCAATTCGTGTAGTAACCGTTGGATGAAGCCGACAGTGTCGACCAGCACCACCGTTTCGCCATTGGTCAAGGGCATACGCCGCAGAGATTGGGATCCAGAGTCGCGAACAATTGATCAGCATATGCTTCAGCATCGGCCAGTCGATTGAACAATGTCGATTTGCCAGCATTAGTATATCCTACCAACGCCACCGTCATGACGTCGGCGCGGCGACGCGCCTGCCGGTTCTGACCACGCTGGCGCTCGACTTTGCAAGCGCCGGTTGATTTGCTTGATGCGCTCGGCGAGTAAGCGGCGTCGGTTTCCAGCGGTGCTCGCCTGGACCGCGCAAGCCGATACCGCCTTTTTGCCGTTCCAGATGCGTCACCGCGCGCAGCCGTATCGCCAAGTGTCGCAACTGGCGCAATTCGACTTGCAGCTTACCCTCGAAACTGCGCGCCCGGCTTGCGAAAATATCAAGGATCAGGCCAGTACGGTCAGCACTCGGCATTTCAGTTCGGATTCCAGATTGCGCTCCTGGCTGAGCGACAAGTCGTGATGAAAATCACCAGTTCGGCTTGCTGCTGAACGGCTAATTTCACGGATTTCATCGACTTTACCACTACCGATCAAATAGCGCGCGGTTCCGGGCGCTGGAAACGTTTCACCGCCAACGCTCTGATCAGCGCACCAGCCGAGGTTGCAAGCTCCTGAAACTCTTCCGACTCACGCGCATCTTCAGCCTCCCTAAGCCAGACTTACCAGAAAGCGGCGCGCTCTCCGCTGGGCGGGCGCTCAAACAAACAGCGAACTCCCGTTGTCGGTCAGCATGAAAGAAGGCGCATTCGACGAAATGGCTCACTCGGAACTGTCTTCGTCCTCATTATCGCCGTCAGCCAGATGCGCACGTTGCGGGCGCAGCAGTCGAAATCGCATGTATAGATCATTTGATTGACGCTGTTCTTGAGCGGCAACGAATTGATCGAATGACTCGGTGGAAAGCCTTGCGGCTTGATTCCATTCACCAGATAGATTGAAACGAGAGATTTTTCTTTGCGCAACGCGTTAGAAAGGGTTCCTGGAGAATAGCCTTTCGCCATGAGCTTCTCCTTATTTTTCTATGCAATATCGTCAGCTAATCAAAATCAACCGCACCACGGCAGGTTACCGAACTTCAGCCATTTAAAGATCGCCAACGAAACCAATGCCTTTTTTATCACAAACATGGTATACTCTGCCGGCCAGAGTCAGCAAAACCAGCGTCTCACTCAAAACGCCGATGGGTGCGATCCAACACATTCGTCGCCAAGCTGTCCACCATGACCGCAGCCCGCTCGGTGCGCAACCAAGTCGGCTGCCTTTTTCGCGAATTGGCGCGTCGCCACGATAGCGCGCTCCACCATGGTCATGTTCAACTCGCCGTCAAAGGTATTGCCACACCTGGCGATAGCCGACCGCGCAATGCGGTTTGGACGGGGTTGAGTCAGGGCGCTTGCGCGGCGCATCCACTTCGCCGACCAATCCTTGTTCAACATCCGCCAGCGTTGCTCGATACGCTGATGCGAATCCCTCTGTCGCTCGGCGCCACCGCCCAGGCTTATACCAACGCACCAGCAATGATTCGTCTTTGCCGGCGCGGTAAAGTTCCGTAATTGGCCGTCACTCAGCTCATACACTTCCAGCGCGCGCAAAATTCGTTGTGTCATGCGGATGGATGCGCGCGCTCCAGCCGCACCAGGTCTAGCCGCGCCAAGCGCGTGCAGAGCGCCCAGCCGTAGCGTCGGCGTTGTTCGTCCTCCAACTGCGCGCAACACGGTCGGCTTCCGGCAGCATCGATAGCCCCTGCTGTAGCACGCGAAAATGCAACGTAAGGTACCGCCCACCAGCAAAGGGATGCGCCGGGCTGCGTGAATACTCCTCATCGCCGCCAGCGCATCGCTGCGCAGAAACGGGCGGCGGAATAGATCTCGGCAGGATCGCAGATATCGATTAAACGATGCAGGGCAAGCGCCGGATAGCGGCATCCGGCTGGCGGTGCCGATATCCATGCGCGCGATAAACCAACGCGGAATCGACGCTCACGATCTCGAACGGGAATAACCCGAAGCGAAGCTCAAGTCGGTCTTGCCCGCGGTAGGTCCCATCAGCGTCGGCGCAACACGGCAAACCCAGATCAGCCGTGCCCATAGGCTGTAAGGTCAACGACCGCGCAGGAACAATTGTCGAGTTCGTCGATCTGCATCTGCGCAGGTAGGCCGGCCATGATTGCACTGATCGCTGCGCTCGGTACGCTCCATGTCGCGCAACAATGCGTTCATTTCGACCGGGATTCGGTTACGATGGCGCGCACCGCCCCGCCTGACGAGCCATGGTGGCGAGCGCGGCGTCGATGGCGTCCTGCACGCGACGGCTCGCGCCAAACTCACCGAGGTCGGCGATCATCTCGCGTAGCAACCGCTCGTCCGCTCCCAACAGCAGCGCGGGTACGCTCCGCACGACCACGGTTTCCGGCCCCAACGCGTGCACTTCCAGCCCCACGGCGGCGAACAAGGCGGCGTTCTCCTCCACCCAGCCCACTTCACGCACGCTCAAGTTCACCGTGATCGGCGCCAACAGGGGTTGCGAATGGATGCTAGTGTGAGCCAGATTGGCTTTCAGCCTCTCGTAAGTAATGCGCTCGTGGGCGGCGTGCATATCCACCAGCACCAGCCCCTTGGCGTTTTCCGCCAGGATATACACACCATGCAGCTGCGCGACCGCATAACCCAGAGGCGGGACGGTGCCGATCTCGGGCGCCACTGAGCTTATTGCAGGCGCCGCTGGCGGCGATGCGGCATAATCGACAGAGGCTTCCTGGATGGGCAAAGCCAGCGCTTGTTGCGGCCCCGGCATCGACGTGCAGGCGATCATCGGTCGATCCTGGCGTCGGCAGCGTCAGATGGCGTGGACACGAGTCGCAGAGCTTGCGCGCCATAGCGCTTGCACCGGGCCGGGCCGAGCAAGCGCTGATGCAGCCTGATGCGGAACGCCGCAAATCGTGCGCCAGGCAGGCTTCGCGAAAGCGTACCTCGTGCCCAGCGGGGTGGACGTTATTGGCAGCATCGATGAGCGCCGGATCGAGTTTCGAATACAAGACGAATACCGGCTGCCGACCCTGGTAAAGCACATCCTGGTAACAGCGCACGTGATTCCAGCAATTTTGTCGCGCGCACGCCTGCGGCCGTTGACGAAAAAATACGCTGCAAGTCAGCGCTGGCTGCGCGAATAAAGTCGGCAAGCCAATCAGCCCACAAACCTACCGAAACCGGCGATGGCGTTGTCGAGAAACAAAGCGTTGTCGATGAACGCATCGCGCACAATCGTAGCCGGCCTTCCTGATCGACGCGATCCGTGACGCGGCGCAACACCGCATGGCGCACGATCAGGACGCCGTAATTGCAACTGAAGCTCGACCTCGAAGCGGCTCAGCGCAGTGCGCCGTCTTCCAGATGGCCGAATTCTTTGTACGTTCGCGCATGGCAAAAACTTGCGCGCCGCGAAGAGACCCGCGCAAGGCGGATTACGCGCACTCGACCGTGGTTCAGGCGGGTGCGCCGCCGGCAACGGCGCGCAAGCCTCAACTGAAGGCTACGCGCGCAGGCGCTGGTCTGCTCGACGCTGCGCGAAGTCAGGGTAAGCCGCGACACCGCCATGATGCTGGCCAGCGCCTCGCCGCGAAAGCCCAGGCTGGAAACCGCTTGTAAATCATCCAGCATGTTGACTTTGCTGGTGGCGTGGCTGGTCAGAGCGAGTGCGAGATCATCGGCATGGATGCCACAACCATTGTCGCGCAGGCGGATCAGCTTGAGTCCGCCTTCATTGGCCTGGATCTCGATCCGATCTGCGCCTGCATCCAGACTGTTTTCCAGGAGCTCCTTGACTACCGACGCGGGGCGTTCGATCACCTCGCCGGCGGCGATTTGATTGACCAGTTGCGGACTGAGCCTGTGTATGCGCGCCACCGCGCTCATCCTTGCCTGGCAATGACCTCGCGCACCGCATTCAGAATTTTTTGGGCGGTGGGTGAATTATCCGGCCGCTCGTCGGCGTCATGCACCACCACCAGGGTTTCGGCGCCTTGGCCAGCCAGCCGCACGCGGTAACGTGTCCCCTCGGCAGCCGGCTCATCATCATCGCGCCAAAACGCCAATCGCGATAATAAACCTTTCTTGCGGGTGGGCTTCTGTCCTTCCGGGCGATATTCGACTACGTACAAACCTTCGTCGCGGTTCTGGTCTTCTACCGCGTAGTTGCCGGCATCCAGCGCCAACCCGACCAAGCGCCAGGAGCGATCGTAGTCTTCACGGATGATCAGCGCCTGTTGGCCGTCGCTGGTCGTACCCGCGCGCACGCGCGCCGTCTGCGCCTGGGCGTCGGGCTGCCGCTCGCTGGATTTGGCCAACTCTGCCTGGGCGCGCTTTTCCGAAGCGCCGAGGTGGACCATCAAACGATTGAGCATCTCCGCTTCGAGTTCAGGGTCTGCCGGGCGCGGCTGCCAGCGCGTGGTGGTGTTTTCCTCACGCCGACCGATGTTGCTGCCGACTACCACCTCTTCCATTCCGTAATGGGTGAGGAACACTTCGGTCTTAGGGCCGGTCCGCTCGATCCGCACCCGGAACTTGTCGCGGGTCGGCGCTGAATAGGCAACGTCGAGAAAGCGCTTGATAATCGAGCGGATCGGATCGCCAGGAATATCAGCGCGGTTTTCCAGCCAGTCGGTTTCCATGATGCCGATGCGTGAATCCTCACGCACCAAGGGTAAACCGTTGCTGGTCCAGAAGTCCTTGATGCGCGGCCAGGCCTGCTCCGGGGTTTGTTCGAGCACCAGCCAGCGCCGCTCACCCGAGCGCTCGATGTGCATTCCCGCGGGGGCTTGCAATACCGCCTCGCTGTCCTTGGCGATGCCGCTTTCAGTGCGTTCGCTGGCGTAGTCGGACAGGCTAGCGCTGGTGTTGGGCTGCAAATCGGGCACCACCAGGGCGTCATCGTGCGTGGAAGCGGTGAGATCCGGCGGCACTTCCAGCGGATTGACGGTTTTGCTTTGCCGGTAATCCGGACGTCGATCCGGCAGCAAGCTATCCGCGGTGCTGCAAGCGGTGAGCGCGAGGAGGCTGGCGACCACCAACCCTGACAATTTCAACATTCGATTGCAATGCATGGGTTTTCAGAACATCTACAGTACGCCGGCGTGGCGCATGGCATTGCGCACCTCGGCATGATATTGGCTGGCGAGCGGAGTGAGCGGCAAGCGTATGCCAGCACCGATCAAACCCAGCTCTTGCACCGCCCATTTTACCGGGATCGGGTTGGACTCCAAAAACAGCGCTTTATGGAGTGGCCGCAGCGCCGCGTCGATGCGCTCGGCTTTGACACGATCGCCGGCTAAGGCTGCTATACACAGGTCGTGCATGGCGCGCGGCGCGACATTGGCGGTCACCGAGATGACGCCCTTGCCGCCGTTCAAAATCACCTCGGCGGCGACCGGGTCATCGCCGCTGTAGATATCGATGCGAGCGCCACAACGCTGGATGAGGTCCAGCGCACGCTCAAGCGTGCTCGCTTCCTTGATGCCCACGATGTTCGGCAATTCCGCCAACCGCTCCACGGTTTCGGGCTTGATGTCGGAAGCCGTGCGGCTTGGCACGTTATAGAGGATTTGCGGGATGGGCACGTACTCGGCGATCGCCTTGTAATGCTGATATAAACCTTCCTGGGTGGGTTTATTGTAATAAGGCGCCACCAGCAAACAAGCGTCGGCGCCCCCTTCCTTGGCCGAGCGCGTCAGGTGCTTGGCCTCGCTGGTGGCGTTGGCGCCGGTGCCAGCAATGACTGGAATACGGCCCCGCACTTGTTTCACCACGCGGCGGATGACTTCGGCGTGCTCTTCGAAATCCAACGTCGCCGATTCGCCGGTGGTGCCGACCGCGACGATGGCATCGGTGCCATTGTCGATATGAAACTCGACGAGATTCGCCAAGGCCTTGAAATCGAGGCTGCCATCGGCTGCCATCGGCGTTACTATCGCCACCATACTGCCGTGAAACATATGCGCCTCCTCTTTGCCAACATTTTTTGCATGTTACGTTCACCTTTTCGGCTTTACAAGCAGCCTTTGCGACCAGGGCTTGTATGTCGTACACGGGAATGTACACTGTTGCTTGAACCCTTTAAACCATCAGTCGCGCAGTGGACACTTCGGCTGTGAAAAATTATCTGGTGATCTCGGTTTTAGGAGAAGACCGCCCAGGGCTGATCAGCGAGCTGGCGCGCGTCATTCTCGATTGCAATTGCAATATCGTGGACGGGCGCATGACCGAACTGGGCGGCGAGTGCAGCGCTATTTTTCTCGTGTATGGCAACTGGAACACCTTGGCCAAACTGGAAGTCCAACTCGAGCGCCTCAAGTCTTCGCTGGGCGTCGAGATCGCCGTCAAACGCACCACCGGCGGCCAGCGCCGCGATGATGTACTGCCCTACGCTATCGAGGTGATCGCCCACGATCAGCCCGGCATCGTCCATCGCCTGGCGAATTTCTTTGCTGGGCGTTCCATCAACATTGAAGAACTGGTGACGCGCAGCTACAGCGCTCCCCATACCGGAGCGCCGATGTTCTCGGTCAACATGGTGATCGGTGTGCCCGGCAAAATCCATATCGCCATGCTGCGCGACGAATTCATGGATTTCTGCGATGAATTCAACTGGGATGCCGTCATGGAGCCAGTGAAAGGTTGAGCGCCGCAGTCCCACTTTCTTCCTCATCCGCTGTTTGCTTTTTCCGCCGCCCAGCATGAGCGCCAAGGCCAAACACATCAAACGTTCATTCGTTCTCGACACCAACGTGCTAATGCACGACCCGACTGCGCTATTCCGCTTTCAGGAACATGATATCCATCTGCCGATGATGGTCCTGGAAGAGTTGGATCGTGCCAAGAAGGGCATATCCGAAGTCGCCCGCAACGTGCGCCAGGCGAGCCGCTTCATGGACGAACTGATGGCCGGAGCGAGCAAAGAGCAGATCGATCGCGGTTTGGCGCTGCCGTTGCTCGCCAATGGCGGCAACGGCAAAAGAGGCGGCGGCAGGCTATTTTTCCAAACCCAGCCGGTGCAATCGACCCTGCCCACGTTGCTGCCTGGCAACGCCCCCGACAATGACATCTTGAGCGTGGCGATGGCGCTGCAGGGCGGGCGCCGCCAGGTGACATTGGTGTCGAAAGACATCAATTTGCGGATCAAGGCGGCGATTCTCGGCATCCACGCCGAGGATTACTACAACGATCAGGTGTTGGATGACGTCAATCTGCTCTACAGCGGCATGTGGGAAATGCCCGTCGATTTCTGGGACAATCATGGCCACGCCATGGAATCCTGGCAAGAGGGCGGACGCACGTACTATCGCGTGCACGGCCCGCAGATGGCGCAGTGGCATCCCAACCAATTCCTGTACCGGGAGGATGAACCCAACCTCGCCTTTATCGTGCGCTCGCTGAAAAACGACGGCGCACTGCTGGAACTCGTCAAAGACTATGGCGCTCCCAACCGCAGCGTGTGGGGCGTCAATGCGCGCAATCGCGAGCAGAACTTCGCCTTGAATTTATTGCTCGACGTCGGGATCGACTTCGTCACCCTGCTCGGCGCCGCAGGCACTGGCAAAACGTTGCTCGCCCTGGCCGCCGGACTGGTGCAGACCCTGGAGGAGAAGCGCTATCGCGAGATCATCGTTACCCGGGTGACGGTGCCGCTCGGCGAGGATATCGGCTTTCTACCTGGCACCGAAGAAGAAAAGATGACGCCCTGGATGGGTGCGTTGATGGACAATCTGGAAGTATTGACACAGACCGTCGAGGGCGGTTCTTGGGGCCGCGCCGCGACTCAGGATCTGCTGAGCAGCCGGATCAAGATCCAGTCGCTGAATTACATGCGCGGACGCACATTCCAGAATAAATTCCTCATCATCGATGAAGCGCAAAACCTTACTTCAAAGCAGATGAAGACGCTGATTACCCGCGCCGGCCCCGGCACCAAAGTCGTCTGCCTCGGTAATATCGCCCAGATCGATACGCCTTATCTGTCCGAGACCACCTCGGGCCTGACCTATGTGGTGGATCGCTTCAAGGATTGGCCGCATGGCGGCCACATCACGCTCAGGCGCGGCGAGCGCTCGCGGCTTGCGGAGTTCGCATCGGAATCCTTGTGACCCCCCCGCTTTCAGTCGGGCGCTATGGGCGGCGCTTCGCGCATTAAATTATCGAGGTCGGGTCGCCGCGGCCAAGCTTTAAGGACGGCCTGCACCACCGTAGCCAGCGGGATGGCGAAGAATACTCCCCAGAATCCCCAGATTCCGCCGAATACCAGGATGGCGACGATGATGGCGATGGGATGCAGATCGACGACCTCGGAAAACAATAGCGGAATCAGGATGTAACCATCGAGCGCCTGAATGATGGTATAGGCGACCATCAACCACATGAACTCCGAACTCCAGCCCCACTGATAAAGCGCGACGCCCGCCACTGGAATCGTGACCAGAACCGCACCGACGAAGGGAACAATGACCGACAAGCCCACCATCAAACCGAGCAGCATCGCGAATTGCAGGTTCATGAAGGTAAAGGTCACGAAACTCGCCGACCAGACGATGACGACCTCCCAGAACTTGCCGCGCACGTAATTGCTCATCTGCCAATCGACTTCATGCCAGACTTTTTTCGCCAGCGAATAGTCTTGCGGCAGGAAGCGGCTGAACCATTTCAGAATGGCGTCGCGATCCTTGAGAAAGAAGAATACCAGCAATGGCACCAGAACCAGATAAATCGTCATGGTGATGAAACCCATGACCGAAGCGAGCGACCAGGACACGATATATTGCCCGAGGTTGCCCGCCTCGCGCTTGGCAGCCTCGATCAGTTGATTGACCTGCTCAGCGTTGATGAACGTAGGATATTTGCTGGGCAGGCTTTGCAGCAGCGCTTGGCCCTTGAACAGCATGCTGGGCAGCGCTTGCACCAACTGGCTCAACTGGCTTGAGATGAGCGGCAGCAGCCCCACTATGATGAACAGCACAAAAGTACTGAACAAGATGAACACGACGATGACTGCCGCCAGCCGCGGCAACCGCCAGCGGCAGAAAATGTCCACCAGACCTTCCAGCAAATAGGCAATGACGATACTCGCGATCACCGGAGTCAGCATCTGCCCCATCAGCAGAATGACCGCCGAGGCGAGCATCAGCAGCACGATCAAGATGACTGCCTGTGGATCGGTCAATACCCGCCTAAACCAAGCTGTCACGATATTCATGTGGCGTTCAGACTCAAACTGCTCCGATAAAGCGATACGAAATCCAGTACGTCGTTAGACCTGGCTCATGCCGCCAGTAGCTTCAGCACCGCCGGGTCTTGCAACAATTGGCGCAAGGTGTGATGGATGGCCTCATTGAGCATGGCTTCATTGTCAGCGGCATTAGGAAAGCCCAATTGGCGTCGCGCGCTGTTGGCTTGATACTGGCCGCTGACAGCGCGCGCGGCATTGCGGATGGACGCTTGGATAGCGCAGTTTACGCGGATTTCATTGACCAGGGGGCCGCCGACAGCGGGTGCGGAATTGACCAAATACTCAATGCGCAACAATTCGACGCGCATCGCCAGCGGCGCTTCACCTGCGCCGATCACTTTGAACTGATCGGCCCGCAAGCGTTCGGCCAATGCTTGCCATACGGTCTGGGCGACATCGCCACGCGGCGCGATGACGGCGGTATCATAAATTCCGCCGCGCGCGCCGAACGTTTGCCGCGGACGCCGGTCTATGACTTCGAGGGAGAGCAACCGGTCCCGCCCAATGGGTTGGCTCTGTACATCGACCAACGGTTTCACTGTGACTTCTTGCGGGCTCAGCGCGCACGCACCCAATAAGACGCCAGCCACGAACAGCGCCAATAGGGAATGGCAATCATTTCGCGCTGCTCTCGTTCGCATCGAACTCATACTCCACGGTTATGGTCTGTGTATTCGTTTTGCCTTTCAATCTAGCGAGCCGGGCGGCCAAACGCTAGAGGGGGAACGGATTGCTTTAAGCGTTCCAGGGGTATATGGTGTTGGCACCTGCTCATCATAACGCTGAACGTGCGCAACGCCTTGCCACGCTACGCCATGCCGGCCTACGCCCTCCACGGGAACGATATGTAAGGGCTGGTGACTGGAGCGCCCCCATAATATGGCGCAAATGTTGCTAAAATTAGCTATCGGTGTGAAGCGGCGAGAGGTAATCGAACATGAGTATTTTCGAGCGTTTTCAAACGCGTTACGAAGAGAATCGCGAAGAAACCTATTCTCTTCAAGATTATCTGGAGATTTGCAAGAAAGACCGGAGCGCGTACGCAACCGCCGCCGAGCGCCTGTTGATGGCGGTCGGCGAACCGGAACTGATCGACACCAGCGTCGATCCGCGCCTGAGCCGTATCTTCTCCAACAAAGTCATCAAACGTTATCCGGCGTTCCGTGAGTTTTACGGCATGGAGGAATCGATCGAACAGATCGTGTCGTTCCTCAAGCACGCCGCCCAGGGTCTGGAAGAGCGCAAGCAAATCCTATACTTGTTGGGGCCGGTGGGGGGCGGTAAATCGTCGCTGGCGGAAACCCTCAAGGCGTTGACCGAAAAAGTCGCGTTTTACGCCATCCAGGGTTCGCCGGTGTATGAATCGCCACTCGGGCTTTCGACCCTGAAGAAGACGGGCCTATCCTGGAGGAAGACTACGGTATTCCGCGCCGCTACCTGCGCAGCATCATGTCGCCCTGGGCGGTGAAACGCCTCAATGAATTCAATGGCGACATCACCAAATTCAAAGTCATCAAACTGCGCCCGTCCATTTTGAACCAGATCGCCATCACCAAGACCGAACCGGGGGATGAAAACAATCAGGACATTTCCTCGCTGGTCGGCAAAGTCGATATCCGCAAGCTCGAGCACTTCGCGCAGAGCGACCCCGACGCTTACAGTTTCTCCGGTGGCCTGTGCCACGCCAACCGGGGCTTGCTCGAATTCGTCGAGATGTTCAAAGCGCCGATCAAAGTGCTGCACCCACTGCTCACCGCGACCCAGGAAGGCAATTACAACGGCACCGAGAGCATCGGCGCCATTCCCTTCGACGGCGTGATCCTCGCCCACTCCAACGAGGCCGAGTGGTTGAGCTTCAAGAACAACAAGAACAACGAAGCGTTCCTGGACCGCGTGTACATCGTCAAAGTGCCCTACTGCCTGCGCGTCTCCGAGGAAGTCAAAATTTACAGGAAACTGTTGCAGGGCAGCTCATTGTCCAGCGCTTCCTGCGCGCCCGGTACGCTGGAAATGCTGGCCCAGTTCTCCGCGCTGACGCGCCTGAAAGAGCCGGAAAACTCCAGTATTTTTTCCAAAATGCGGGTGTACGACGGCGAAAATCTGAAAGACACCGACCCCAAAGCGAAATCGATCCAGGAATACCGCGATTACGCGGGCGTGGACGAAGGCATGACCGGTATTTCCACCCGTTTTGCCTTCAAGATTCTGTCGCAGGTGTTCAATTTCGATCATTCCGAAATCGCTGCCAACCCCGTACATCTCTTATATGTGTTGGAGCGTCAGATCGAACGCGAGCAGTTCCAGCCCGAGATGGAGGAACGCTACCTCAGCTATATCAAGGGTTATCTCGCGCCGCGCTACGCCGAATTCATCGGCAAGGAGTTGCAGACGGCGTATCTGGAATCCTATTCGGAGTACGGCCAGAACATCTTCGATCGCTACGTGACCTACGCCGACTTCTGGATCCAGGACCAGGAATTCCGCGATCCCGAAACCGGAGAATTGTTCGACCGCGCGGCGCTCAACGTCGAACTGGAAAAGATCGAGAAGCCGGCGGGTATCAGCAATCCCAAGGATTTCCGTAACGAGATCGTCAACTTCGTGTTGCGCGCGCGCGCCAACAACAACGGCAAGAATCCGCCTTGGACCAGCTACGAGAAACTGCGCGCGGTGATCGAGAAGAAAATGTTCTCCAACACCGAGGAATTGCTACCGGTGATCTCGTTCAACGCCAAGTCCTCCGCCGAAGACCTGAAGAAACATGAGGAATTTGTCACCCGCATGATGGCCAAGGGCTATACCCGCAAACAGGTGCGCCTGCTGTCGGAATGGTATCTCAGGGTGCGCAAAGCCTCTTAGAGCGAGCTTGCATGACTTACCTCATCGACCGCCGCCTGGACGGCAAAAACAAGAGCACCGTCAACCGCGCGCGCTTCATTCGCCGCTTCAAGGCGCAGATCAAGAAAGCGGTGGCCGACGCCATGGTAGGGCGCAGCATTACCGACATGGACAGCGGTGAGAAGATCAACATTCCGGCGCGCGACCTCAACGAACCCGTGTTCGGCCATGGCCCCGGCGGCAAGCGCGAGATCATTCATCCTGGCAACAAGGAATTCATCACCGGCGACCGTGTGCCGCGACCGCGCGGCGGCGGCACCGGCGGCGCCGGCGGCCAGGCCAGCAACAGCGGCCAGGGCGAGGATGATTTCAGCTTCGAGCTGACGCGCGAGGAGTTTCTGGAACTTTTCTTCGAGGATCTGGAACTCCCCAATCTGGTCAAGACCGAACTCGCCAAGATTCAGGAATACAAATGGGTGCGGGCGGGCTACACCACCGACGGGGTGCCGAGCAACATCAACATCGTGCGCTCGCTCAAGGGCGCGATGATGCGTCGCAAAGCCATGGCCTCGCCCTACGCGGGCCGGCTGCGGGAGTTGGAAGAGGCGCTAGTCGAATTGTTGGCGCAGACGGCGGCGGACGATCCACGCGTCCAGGCTCTGCAGCAGGAAATCGCGCATCTCAAGTCGCGTATCCGCGCGATTCCATTCATCGATACTTTCGATCTGCGCTTCAATAACCGTATCAAGCAATCCAAACCCTCCAGCCAGGCGGTGATGTTTTGCTTGATGGACGTGTCCGGCTCGATGAATCAGGCGCGCAAAGACCTTGCCAAGCGCTTCTTTACTCTGCTGTATTTGTTTCTGCGCCGTAATTATGAGCATATCGAGGTGGTGTTCATCCGTCACCATACCGTCGCCAAGGAGGTCGACGAAGAAGAATTCTTCTATTCGCGCGAAACCGGCGGTACGGTCGTCTCCAGCGCGCTGGAACTGATGCGCGACATCATCCGCGCCCGCTACCCGACCGCAAGCTGGAACATTTACGCCGCGCAGGCCTCGGACGGTGACAACTGGCACACCGATTCGCCCACTTGCCGCGACATCCTGCAAAATGACCTGATGCCACTGGTGCGCTATTTCGCCTATGTCGAAATCACCCCGGATCGCCATCAGAGCTTGTGGGAAGCCTATTTGGAAGTGCAAGCGGCGTGCCCCCATTTCGCCATGCGCCAGATTGACGGGCCCGCCGATATCTATCCGGTATTCCGAGACCTGTTCCAAAGGCGCGCGGCATGACTTGGCGGGTAATCTCCGATTCGTCGGAATGGACTTTCGAACTGCTGGGGCGCTATCAGAACGAAATCGGCCGTATCGCCACCGATTTCGGCCTCGACATCTACCCCAATCAGATCGAAATCATCACCGCCGAGCAGATGATGGATGCCTACTCTTCGGTCGGCATGCCGCTCGGCTACAAGCACTGGTCCTACGGCAAGCGCTTCGTCGCCACCGAGCAGACCTATCGCCGCGGCCAAATGGGCCTGGCCTACGAAATCGTCATCAATTCCAACCCCTGCATCGCCTATCTCATGGAAGAGAACACCATGATGATGCAGGCGCTGGTGATCGCGCACGCCAGCTACGGCCACAATTCGTTCTTCAAGGGCAATTATCTATTCCGCACCTGGACCAACGCCGACGCCATCATTGATTATCTATTGTTCGCCAAGAATTACATCGCCGAATGCGAGGAACGCTATGGCGAGCAGGAAGTAGAACTGCTACTCGACTCTTGCCATGCGCTGATGAACTACGGTGTGGATCGCTACAAACGCCCCTCGCCGCTGTCGGCGCACGAGGAAAAGCAGCGCCAGCGCGAACGCGAGGCTTATCTGCAATCGCAGGTAAACGATCTGTGGCGGGCCACAGTGCCGATCAAAGGCGCACAGGCCAACCTCGAAGCCGACCGCCGTTTTCCCGCAGAGCCGCAAGAAAACCTCTTGTATTTCATCGAGAAAAACGCTCCCCTCCTGGAGCCTTGGCAGCGCGAAGTGGTGCGCATTGTGCGCAAGCTCGCGCAGTACTTTTATCCCCAGCGTCAAACCCAGGTAATGAACGAAGGCTGGGCGACGTTCTGGCACTATACCTTGCTGAATCAGCTGTACAACGAGGGTTTCGTCACCGACGGGTTCATGATCGAGTTTCTGCAGTCGCATACCAACGTCATCTATCAGCCGACGTTCGACAGCTCTTATTATTCCGGCATCAACCCCTATGCGTTGGGGTTCGCGATGTACAGCGACATCAAGCGCATTTGTGAAACCCCGACCGATGAAGATCGCTATTGGTTTCCGGACATCGCGGGCGGCGATTGGCTCAAGGTGATGGATTTTGCCATGCGTAATTTCAAGGACGAGAGCTTCATCTCCCAGTATTTGTCACCCAAGATCATGCGCGATTTCAAGCTGTTCGCGGTGCTCGACGACGACACCCAGCGTGAACTCGAAATCGCCGCCATCCACGACGAGCAGGGCTATCGGCGGCTGCGGCTTGCGCTCGCCGATCAGTACAACCTCGGCAGCCAGGAACCCAACATCCAGGTGTATAACGTCAACCATCGCGGTGACCGTTCTCTCACCCTGATCCACAACCGCTATAACCGCAAGCCGCTGAGCCAGAGTACCGACGAAGTATTGAAACACCTCTACCGGCTATGGGGCTTTAGCGTGCGCTTGATGACGGTGCATAGCAACGGGCGAATGGAGTTGGTGGGAGAATGCGTTAGGAATGATTGAGCGTTGGTATGACAACCGTAGGCGATCAGCACCATGACCCAATCAGTACTTGATGACGATCCCCCGTATCGGCCGCAGGCGGCCACGCTGCTGCTGGTGAGCATCGGCCCGATCGAGCCGACTTGCCTGCCAACGGTGGCGTGAGCAGCCTGTTCCCGGCGAGGGCTGGCTCTCGCGGCAAGTACCGCCGCGGCCCACACTTCCGCCTCACAGACCCAGATCGCTCAATCCGGGATGATCGTCTGGTCGCCGGCCAAGCGGCCAGCGGTAGCGGCGCTCGGGTTCGCTGATCGGCAGATCGTTGATGCTGGCGTAGCGGCGCATCATCAGACCGTTGTCGGCGAATTCCCAGTTCTCGTTGCCGTAGGAGCGGAACCAACTGCCGGAATCGTCGTGCCATTCATAAGCAAAGCGCACCGCGATCCGTCTGTCGGTGAATGCCCACAACTCCTTGATCAGTCGATACTCGAGTTCCTTCGCCCATTTGCGGGTGAGGAACTGGATGATTTGCGCGCGCCCCAGCGGAAATTCCGCGCGATTGCGCCACTGGCTGTCGTGGGTATACGCCAGAGCCACGCGCGCCGGGTCACGCGTGTTCCACGCATCTTCGGCCATTCGGACTTTCTGGATCGCGGTTTCGCGCGTGAAGGGCGGAAACGGCGGACGGCCTTCTTCGGTAGTGCTCATGATGACTGCCTCGTTTGCGCGAGCGCCTGCTCGAGTTCGGCATCGGCGTCCTTGACCTCGGCCCGACCCCAGATTTTGATGCGCTGATGGTTTTTATAGTCTATCAGGAACAAAAACGCGCGGGCGTTTTCGCTCAGATTTCCGGTGCTGATGTATTGGCGGTTGCCACGATAATCAGCGAAAGCGAGCGTGCGCTCATCAAGCACGCCCAAAAACCCTGGCGGCCCGTTCCGGCGCTGGATATAAGGCTGGCCGGCCGCGCTCGCGAGATAGCAACCGCGCGCGGCGAGGAAGGCGCGTAGTTCGAGCGTAACCCGGTCCCGCCATCCGCCATCGGCCTCCAGCCGGGCGTAGCCGGCGCGCGAACCGAATCGAGCCTGCCATGCTTTGACGGCGGGGGTAAAGGCAACATCACTCATAGACGTCATGGTATCTCTCCAGTCGACTCTCGGCCCAGCGCCAGGTGGCAGACGTGGCGTTTGGCCGCCATCGTCCGCATGCCGGCGCTAGCGCTCACTGATTCAACATCGGCCAATTGCGATTGGCCATATTGACAAAGCCTTGCGCATCTTTGGCAAAGGTCGCATTGATGTCGGCGTTGAAATTGAGATAGAGCTTGCCGCCGGCTATCGTCCACCCGTTCTGGGGGTCGACATCGAACAGCTTACCCTCCGCCACACCCCAGGAGCAGAAGCCGCCATATTGTGGCGCGTACTTGAGCGGGTCGGCGGCGAACAAGTCGCGATGTTGGCGGTTGGCGAACTGCCATTTCACACCGCCGAAATCAGACGTGTAGCGGTCACTGTCCGGCACCGCCTTGCCGTCGGTGAAGTACGCCACGACGTTGAAGCCCTTCGCGCCGAGACCGGCATAGAGCGTATTGTACTCACCGCCCGTTTGTTTTACGGCCAACGCAACCGGCGCCAATACAGCCGCGCCTAGTCCCATGACGATGGCGGTAACATTCACTAATCTTCCGAACTTGCCAAGCATAATGACTCTCCAAAGGTTGGAAGTAACAAATTGTGCAGCGCGGAAGAACCGCACGCGGACTGTCCGCCGTTTCTTGCCACTGCCCGGATAGTGTGACGATGGCAGAGATCGAAATAAATGGGGTAATTTGTAATAGACTATTCAATAAATCGGAGTAATAAATAACCCCATGGATAAGTTCGCCGCGATGACGACGTTCGTCCAAATCGTCGAGAAGGGCAGCCTGACCGCGGCGGCGCAAGCGCTCGCTACATCACTGCCATCGGTGGTGCGCACGCTCGCCACATTGGAGCGCGATCGCGGTGTGCGCCTGCTGAACCGCACGACACGGCGCATTCGCTTGACCGACGAGGGGGAGCAGTATTTCCAGCGCTGCCGAGCCATTCTCGCCGCGGTACAGGAGGCCGAAGCCGCGCTCGCGTCCCGGCAGGAAGAGCCGCAGGGCAGGCTGCGCGTGACCGCGCCGGTGCTGTTCGGGCGGCGTTACATCGCCCCGATCGTCAATGCCTTCGTGGTGCGCTATCCGGCTCTCATCATTGAGCTGTTGCTGCTCGACCGGGTGGTCAATCTGATCGAGGAAGGACTCGATGCCGGAATCCGTATCGGCCAGTTGCGCGATTCCTCGCTGATCGCGATTCCAGTCGGTCAGGTGCGGCGTGTGGTGTGCGCCAGCCCCGGATACTTGCAACGCCACGGCATACCCGCTACGCCGCATGACTTGCGCGAACACCGCTGCATTGGCTTCACGGCGCTCGCGGCGGGCGGCGAGTGGCGTTTTCGCAGCGGCCGGCGCGAGGTCGGCGTACCGGTTCGCTGCGTGCTGTCGTGCAATCAAGTCGACGCGGCGATGCAGGCTTGCGTGGATGGGGTGGGCATCGGCATGTTTCTCTCGTACCAGGTGGCCCCGTACCGCGCAGTGAAGAAGCTGCGCTACGTACTGGAAGAGCATGAACCTGCGGCACTGCCGGTCCATGTGATATATCCGCACGTCAAACTGCGGTCGATCACGGTGCGCACATTCGTGGACGCCTGTGTCGATTCGCTTCGTCAAACGAGTTTGGACTGAAGCGCAAACTTGAGATAGGAACCACCGCCAGACGCTAGAGCAGTTCCTGAAATCATGTAGCGCAATCAGGTCAATGGGATTAAAGCGAAACACTTTCGAGGGCTGGGAGAGGAGAGATGAGAACCTACTCCAGGGATTTGCGCGAGCGCATGCTGGAGGCATGCGCCGCGGGCGGCACGACCCAGGCGGTGGCCGAGCGGTTCGGCGCCAGCCCTGCCCGGGTGCGGCGGCTCAAGCAACGGCGGCCGAGAGTCGGGTCAGATGGGGCCACGCCCCTGACGCCACGGCCCGGTTCCAGGCTGGGAAACCCACAGGGAGGCGATCCGGACGGCGGTTGGGCAAGCGCCGAGCACTTGTTGGCCTAGGAGCGCCAGCGCACCGAACGCCTTGCGGAACTACTGCGCCAGGCCGGGCTGGATCCCGATCAGGGATGAGCAGAGAGATAACTCTCGAACGTATCGATGGCGTATTCAAGCCGGGCGTGAGGGCGCTCGCTGGATTTCCCACTGCACTTCCCGATCCTGTTGATGCGGCTGATCTGCTCTATGCGAGATGTACCATCACGAAAGCCGGTATTTTAAGATCTGACCCCATTACTTAGGACGCTACGGTGCCTGCGTGCAGGCAGAGCCGCCGGTGAAGGTTCCCGTTCCCGCAGCCCCGGTCGCATTCACGGTGACAGTCGCATTGGCCGCCCCCGTATTGCGGCCTTGGAGATAGGTGACCGCAGCGGCCGCGCTGGTACCGCCATTATTATTGGGACCAGGGAAGCCGGGCAGTCGAACGTTCGCTGCAAAGCGCTGCCGCACGCGAATCTCAGACCCCCCGATGCCAATGGATCCCGCGACGTTGTTCTGCAATCCCGATCCACCGATATCGACGCAAGCGTTTACGGCGCCACCGGTTGAGGTAGTGCCCATGACGGCGCTGATGCCGTGTAGCTGGTTGGCCGTGGAGTTGTCGAGGTGCAGGGTGTTTCCAGTAATGGTGAGATTCACGTTGGGGCCGGTGATGGCGCCTCCGTCACCTGCAGTTATGTCGATTCCGTTGTTGGTGGCCCAATTCCGGATCGTGTTGCCGGTAATGTTTAGAGTCATGGTTGCCGCTCCGGTCGG
>JAXMFZ010000029.1:0-53084 GCA_046347515.1 Gammaproteobacteria bacterium
ACCAGCTCGCGCTGAAAGATGAGCGGCACCACCAGGTAGGTAATGGCCATGAACGCGAGAGTGGTGCCGGCCACCACGGTGGCGTGGAAATGGCCCGGCACGTACAGCGTGTTGTGCATCATCAAATTGATCTGCTCGGTGCCGAGCACCACGCCGGAAATACCACCAAGAAACCCGAACATGACCAGCGATAGGAACATGCCAGCGAACGCCGGATTGTTCCATGGCGCTTTGCGCAGCCACTCGAACAGCCCGTTGGTATAACCCTTTTTGCGCTGCGCGGCTTCTATGGAGCCAGGCACGGTGAGCCCGTGGATCATGCTGCCCAGCACCGCCAGATACATCGCATAGCTGGTATTGAAGATCTTCCATTCCGAACTGATACCCGGTTCGACCAGCATGTGATGGGCAGACGCCAATTGCAGGAACAGAATATACATCAGGAACGCAGTGCGGCTCACTTTTTCCGAGATCGGCTTGGCGCCAAGCACGATGGCGGCAATGGCGTACCACACCGCGACATGGGCGGAGACATTGATCTGCTGCGACGAGTGGCCCATCGCCCACCATACCAGCTTGTAGGTGAGAGGGTCGATGTAACTGATCAGGCCCATCGACCACAACAGCGTGGGAATCAGGATGATGGCGCCGGAGGCGATGGTGAACACGGCAATGATGGCGGCGGTCAGCGCCCCGAAGGTCACCAGTGGAATCGAGCCTTGATAGGTGCGCTCGTCGCGGGCGATCACCAAAGTGCCGAAGAATACGAAGCAGCCGATCAACGCGCCCACTGCGAACAGGATGATGCCGAGGTAGAAGGGCGGCGTCGCTTTCATCGGCACGTACGAGGTAAACATCACCGTAGAGTCCCCATGCAGCACGGCGATGTTGGTGGTGATCGCGCCGATCAGCATGAGCGCGAATCCTAACCAGGCGAATTTCGGCGCAGCCAGACGCGAGTTCAGCAAGATGGCCGACGCGAAATAGAGCAGCGCCATCTCGAAAAAAATGATCCAGACGATCAGCACGTCCAGCCCATGCGCGGTGAGCGCGAGATAGAACCAGTCGGCCGGAAGCAGATGTACCGCCGGCCAGCGGGTGAGCGCGACGGTCAGCCCAAACAAGCCGCCGACTGCCAGGAATATCACCGCCGCCACCGCATTGGCTTTGATCAGATTTTCGGCGGAGCGGTGGATTTTCAGCCCGGTGGCCGGGCAAATGCGGAAGATTTCGGCTGCCATGTTATGCGCCTCCCTTATCCACGACATGGATGCGCCCGGTCATCGTATGATGGCCGATGCCGCAAAACTCATTGCAGACAATGCCGAACTGGCCGGTCTCGGTGGGAGTAAGCGTTACGACCATCTCATAGCCAGGGTGGATTTGCATATTGATATTCACCGGTTGCAGCGAAAAACCGTGCTGCCAATCGAGAGATGAAATATGCAGGCGGTAACTCTGACCCTTCTCGAATTCCAGGATGGGATACCATTGCCAGAGCCGCGCGATCAGAAAAACGTCGGCGCCTGCCGGCGGATGCACGACCGGCAACCCCGCCTCCTCGCGCACCTTGTATTGCTTGATCATGTTCTCGGCCTTGGCGGCGAAGGCTTCCGGCGTGGTGCGGTAGGCTTCGTTGGAGAGGTTTTGCTTGCCCGCACCGTGCCAGTAAATCATCATGAAAAACATCACCAGGCCCCACAGAAAAGCCACGATGATCCAAATGAGTTCGATGCGCGCGACTGGTTCTTTCCACCAGATGCGTTCACTGGGAGGGGTAATGGCCATCGTCGCCTCTCCTCTTACTTCGTTATCGGGATCTGGGCGATTTCCATGACCCCCCAGATGATGTAGAGCACGGTGGGCAGGGTAACGCCCAAAAACAATAATAGAAACGGATTGTCCAGGACGCGTTGCATGAACGGGATACGCTCCGGCTCATGGTCGTGTTGGCCAGTCTGCGGTTCGTCGCGATCGTGATCGTCGGTCATATGTTGCCCCTCCATTTCGGCCAGAATATTCGCCCGTCATCTCGTTACAGGAACTCCCTGAACGAGTGGTTGACTTTAGGAAAATGGATGCGGGGCTGTAATTGATTTATGTCAAGCGCCGGATCAGGCCGAAAACGATTAATGCCAGCGTCAACAGAATGACGAAAAAGACCAAGCTGCGGTACTCGAAACGCCGCGCGCGCGCGCGCTCGATGCGATCCAGAAGCGCATCGGCGATGAAATACAGTACGATAGCGATTACCGTAAAATAAAGAGTTTGCACATGCGCCTCCCCGGCGCCAGCGAACGCGATTAGCTAAGCTACGCCAGTCATGACTAAATCGACGATCGATTTGCGCATTATCAGATACATACATCTTTTCGCCTGCCTCAGTGACGAACAGCTCGCGCACATCGTGGACAACGCGCGGGTACTTGCACTGGATGAAGGCGAGCGCTTATTCGACTTCGGCCAACCCGGCGAGCGGTTTTTTTTCGTGGTCGCCGGCATGATCAAGCTTTATCGCGTCTCGCCCGAGGGCAACGAAAAAATCATTGAACTCATCGGCCCCGGCAAACTGTTCGCCGAAGCCGTGATGTTCATGCAGCAGCGCCACTACCCTGTCAGCGCCGAAGCGCTGCGTCCCACGACGCTGTACTCGTTCGACAACCAGACTTTCACCGATTTGCTACGTAGTTCCAATGAGTTGTGTTTCGCTCTGCTCGGCGACCTCAGCATGAGGTTGCACGCCCGCCTCAATGAAATCGACTATTTGACACTGCAAAACGCGACTTTCCGGGTGGTCAGCTATCTAATCGACGCGCTCCCCGACCCCAAGGCCGAATCGGCGGTGATCGACCTCAACGCACCCAAGCAGCTCATCGCGTCACAACTTTCCATTACCCCGGAAACATTTTCGCGCATTCTGCATACCCTGGCGCGCGAGGGCATCGTCACCATTCATGGCAAGACCATCGGCGTCCACAATACCGAAAGGCTGCGTAAATTCGTCCATTCCAGCCAGATTTCCTACGCCGGTTCACAGCGCTGACGAAAAGGCTTCGATCGACCGACCTCCAATATTCAATAGCCTATTTACGAATGCGGCGATTGTCCTTGATCCAAATCAATGCACGACCCGATACCGCTTCTTATCGTAAATATGAAATTCAGCGTTATTCAATCCTACTGATGAAATCCACGCTCACTCCACCGTTCACCTTACTCAACTACGGATTCCGCATCTTCTTCCTGCTCGCTGGTTTGGGTGCGATCATGATCGGCATGGAATGGCTTGCGTTGCTACATGGCTGGACATGGCGGGGAGCGCCGCGCGACCCCATCGTCTGGCACGTCCATGAGATGATGTTTGGTTTCGCCAGCGCGGCCATCGCGGGGTTCCTGCTTACCGCCATGGCGGCATGGACCGGACGCCCACCGCTGCAGGGCAGGCCACTGGGTGTACTCGCCGCCGCCTGGCTGACGGGGCGCCTGGCAATGATGGGGTCCGCCGCTCTGCCAGCGTGGTTGACAGCAGGCGCGGACCTGGCTTTTCCGGTATTGCTGGCCCTCACCGTGGCACGCGAGTTACACGCCGGCGGCAATCGCCGCAATTACGGAGTCGCGGGTTTGGTAGCGCTGCTGGCGGTAGCCGATGGGGTTTATCATGCCGGTCGGCTAGGTCTTGCGACGAACGCCGAGCGCTTCGTAATGGCCGTGCCGCATGTCGCGCTGGCCCTGATCGTGGTGATCGGCGGCCGTATCATTCCGAGTTTCACCGCCAACTGGCTGCGGTTCACGGGCCACTCCGACCTACCCGTGATGCGCCCGCTAATCGAGCGTTTGGCGTTGCCGGTCACGCTGGCGCTGGCGGTCGCCTACGGCATCGCGCCGCAAGCCTGGCTCACCGGCTTGTTGGCGCTGGCAGCGTTGCTGGTGCACGGCACGCGTCTGGCGGGCTGGCGTGGCTTCGCAACCCTGTCCAATCCGCTGCTCGCGGTATTGCATGTCGCATACGGCTGGCTGGTGGTAGGCTATGGCGCGCTGGCCATTGCCATTGCAGGCTTGGCACTGCCGCGCAGCGGCGCTTTGCACGCGCTCACCATCGGTGCGATCGGCACGATGATACTGGCGGTCATGTCGCGGGTTGCGCTCGGCCACACCGGGCGGCCTTTGCAAGCGGCACCGCCCACCGTCGCGGCCTACGCATTGCTGAGCATCGCCGCATCGGCCCGCATGCTCGCGCCACTGGTGGGGGGCGGTTGGACGCTGGCGCTGACCGATGCGGCGGGCGCGGCATGGATCGCCGCATTCGTTCTGTTCGTCATGGTCTATGCGCCGATTCTGAGCGGACCGCGCGCCGACGGCATGGCCGAGCGCAGGCCAGGACCGCCTCTGGTACCGTCGCGCTGAGCTGGCTTGCCGAGCCGGACCCATGTATAACGCCCTCAAGCACATCCATCTTGCCGCCGTCACCCTCAGCCTCTCGTTGTTCGCGCTGCGCGGCCTGTGGATGCTTGCCGATTCATCGAAATTACACCAACCCTGGGTAAAGATTGTTCCGCACATCATCGATGCGATCTTGCTCGCCAGCGCGGTGGCGTTGGTGGCCATCATCCGTCAATATCCGTTCGTAGACGCCTGGCTGACCGCCAAGATCGTCGCCTTGGCCGCCTATATCGGCCTGGGGATGCTGGCGCTGCGCGGCAGGTCGAAGCCGTTGCGGGCGGTGGGTTGGATTCTGGCTCTGCTGGTGTTCGGCTACATCGTTGCGGTCGCCATTCATCACGATCCTTGGCCTTGGTGATTTTTTCCCCAAACTACTCAACGCGTGCAGCCACCGGCGCTGGCACGAAGTCAACCCCCTAGGTTATCCACAGGTATTGTGGATAAATCTGATTTTTTTAATTTAATTGCGAGGTTGTAAAATCTTTTTCGGACTTGGGCCAGGCCGCGATTTTGGACTTTTCGTTGATCTGGTGGAGAAAAATTTTTATCGTTCCGCAACTGGCATAGATAATGCTCGATACATCAGTATCGCCGTTTTTCGTGACCGTTTGATGACACCTGCCGCTTCATCCCAAATCAACGGCGTTGCCACCCTGGTGGCACGGGCATCGCACTAGAGGTTACGCGCCGGCACCGTATAATGTCGGCCTGACTATCCATGCCGGAGCCATCGCCGATGACTATACCGCCGTTGAGCCGCTTTTCCCGTACCCGTGCTTGCCGATCTGCCGGAGGATGCGCGTGCGCGGATCTTGGCGGTACAGGAAAAAGCCGAAGCCTGCGCTCCCACGTGTTCAGCGTTCTTGCTCATCGCCCGGATGAGTTTCGCGCCTTCTTCGCCTACCACGACGCATTGATGGAAAAAGAGTCCGGCTTGAGCAAAGCCGAGCGTGAAATGATCGTGGTCGCGACCAGCGCCGCCAATGACTGCCCGTATTGCGTGATCGCGCACGGCGCCCTGGTGCGGATTTACCCAAGAACCCCGCTCAGCCGACCAACTGGCGGCCAATTACCGAGGCGCGGAGATCAGCGCACGCCAGCGCGCCATGCTAGACTTCGCGCTGCAGGTGGCGACCGCTTCCCACACCATCGAGGACGACGACTTGGACAGGCTGCATCAGGCGGGCTTTGGCAGCGATGAAATCTGGGACATCGGTGCGATTGCCTCGTTCTACGCCATGTCCAACCGGCTGGCAGCGGTAACGGGGATGTGGCCCAACCATGAATTTTATTTACTCGGCCGCGTACCGCGGCAGAAGAGCTAAAGCGCCTTAGGGGGAGGAATCGGCATGAGTCATGTTCCCAGCGATCTCAAATACACCCAATCCCATGAGTGGGTACGGGTGAATGGCGACGGCACGGTCACGGTCGGCATCACCGACCATGCCCAAGAACAGCTCGGCGATTTGGTCTATGTCGAAGTGCCGGAAGTCGGGCGCCGACTGGCGGCGCGCGAGGCCTGCGCGGTGGTGGAATCGGTGAAAGCCGCGTCCGATGTGTACAGCCCCATCGACGGCGAGGTGTTGGAAGTGAACGCGGCGCTCGCCGATCAACCGGAATTGCTCAACGAAGACCCTTATGGCAACGGCTGGCTGTTTCGCCTGCGCGGCGCCGAACTCGGCGCATTGCTCGACGCGGGCGCTTACGAAAAATCCATCGAAGAACACTGATCCCACTGTTTTTCAACCATTCCACAAAAAATAAGGAAGCAATCTCATGGCGAATATCACCTTGCGCGGCAATCCCATCCACACCAACGGCGAGTTGCCCGCTACCGGCAGCCAGGCTCCCGACTTCAAACTCACCAAGGGTGACCTGAGCGATGTCAATCTGGCGAACTTCGCTGGCAAGAAAAAACTGCTCAACATCGTGCCCAGCCTGGATACCCCGACTTGCGCGCTCTCGACGAAGAAATTCAATGATCACGCCAAAACCCATCCGGATACGGTCATACTGATCGTATCCGCCGACCTGCCCTTCGCCCAGAGCCGTTTCTGCACGGGTGAAAAGCTCGAAAACGTGGTACCGCTGTCGATGATGCGCTCGCGCAATTTCGCCAAGGATTACGGTGTGCTGATCGAAGACGGTCCGCTCGCGGGCGTCACCGCGCGCGCGGTCGTGGTGCTCGATCAGAACAATAAAGTCGTGCATCGCGAGCTGGTCCCCGAGATCGCCAGCGAACCGAACTATCAAGCAGCGCTGGCCGCCCTCGGCAAATAATCATCTGGGCAGCGGCGCTGGCCGAATGGCGAACTCGTCCGTTACCGGACCGCGTCGCCTGCTCAACGCCGCCTTGTACTCGTGGGCCGGCCTGCGGGCGGTTTGGCGCCACGAAGAGGCGTTTCGGCAGGAAGTGTTGTTGTGTATCATCCTGGCGCCGTTCGGGTTCTGGCTGGGCGGCACCGGGGTCGAACGCGCGCTTCTGATCGGTAGTTTGATGCTGGTCATGATCGTTGAAATCATCAACTCCAGCATCGAAGCCGTGGTGGATCGCGTCGGCTTGGAACGCCACGAACTGTCCAAGCGCGCCAAGGACGCGGGCTCGGCGGCGGTGATGATGGCCCTGGTGAACGCCGGTCTGGTGTGGTTACTGATTCTGATCCATTGAGGTAAAAACCCATTGTGAAAGCGCTGATCTCTGGCTCGCTCGCCTACGACATCATCATGGTGTTTGACGACTGTTTCAAGAACCATATCCTCCCCGACCGGGTGCATACGCTCAACGTCTGCTTCGTAGTGCCCAAGCTGCGCCGTGAATTCGGTGGCTGCGCGGGCAATGTCGCCTACAATCTCAACCTGCTGGGGGGCGAAGGCCATATCCTCGCCACCGTCGGCGAGGATTTCGGCCCCTACGCCGGCTGGCTGCAACGCCACGGCATCGGCACCCGTTACGTGGAAACCATCCCCGGCGCTTACACCGCGCAGGCGTTCATCACCTCCGACCAAGACGACAATCAGATCACCGCTTTTCACCCGGGCGCGATGGACTTCTCGCACCGCCTGGACGTGCCGCGCGACGCCGGCATCACCATCGGCACCGTATCGCCCGACGGACCCGAAGGCATCAAACTGCACGCGCGCCAGTTCGCCGAGGCCGGCATCCCGTTCATCTTCGATCCCGGCCAGGCCATCACCCGGTTCGGCGGCGCCGAACTCCTGAGCCTGATCGAGCGGGCGACCTGGATCGCGGTCAACGACTACGAATGCGGGTTGCTGCAAGAGCGCACGGGCCTGAGCGAACCGGAACTCGCCGACCGTGTGCAAGCGCTCATCGTCACCCAAGGCGGCCAGGGGTCTTACATCCTCGCCGGCGAGCGCCGTATCGTCATCCCGGCTGCGGCGACGGCGCGCGTCATCGACCCCACCGGTTGCGGCGACGCTTACCGCGCGGGCTTGCTGTACGGCCTCATGAACGGCCTGGACTGGGAGACGACCGGGCGCATCGCCGCCCTTTGCGGCGCGATCAAGATCGAGCATGCGGGCACCCAAACCATCGGTTCACCCTGGATGGATTCCGCGCCCGTTTCGAGGACAATTTCGGCTATCGATTCTAGCCATGGGCGGTATTGCGCTTTGGCTTGTGCTGATTTTGCTCATGCCGAGTGTGGCTGGTGCCGCCGCTGATGCTTTCAGCCAAGCCCTGGTCAGCGCCGCGCTCGAACGCCCGCAGCATGCGGTGCGCTACGATGGCGCGTATCGGGTCATCGCCTACCCCGGCGGCGACGTCCCCGCCGACATGGGTGTTTGCACCGATGAAATCATTCGCATCTACCGCGCGGTGGGCATCGATCTGCAGCAACAAGTCCATGAGGACATGCGCGCGCATTTTTCTCAATATCCCAGACGCTGGGGCCTGAGCCGGCCCGACCCCAACATCGACCACCGCCGCGTCCCCAATCTGCAGGTATTTTTCCGCCGCCATGGAGAAACGTTAGCGACGACCGACCAAGGCACGGATTATCACCCCGGCGACCTGGTCACCTGGGTGCTACCCGGCAACTTGCCACATATCGGCATCGTCACCGACCGCCGTTCGGCGGATAGCCTACGGCCGCTGATCATCCACAACATTGGGCTCGGCCCGAAACTCGAGGATATGCTGTTCCAATACCCCATCACCGGCCATTTTCGCTATCGGGGCCGAGTGCGCTAAGCCGCGCCCGCACGCTGGCCGCGATGTCCGCTGGCGGCGGCTCGACATCGACCACGATGGCGTGCTCGTCAGGGTCGGGTTCTTCCAGCGCGGCGAATTGACTATCCAGCAAGCTCGTCGGCATGTAATGGCCATGCCGGCCCCGTAGGCGGCTGGCGATCAGATCGCGTGAACCGTGTAGATACACCAACCGCACACCCTGACGCTGGCCGATCAACAAATCCCGATAGACCCGTTTTAGGCCGGAACAGGCCAACACCACATCGCGTTTTTCCGCCAACCAGCGATCGATGTCCGCCGCCATCGCCTTCAGCCACGGCCAGCGATCCGCATCTTCCAAAGCGGTACCGGCGCGCATCTTGGCGACGTTCTCCGGCGGGTGATAATCATCCCCCTCGGCGAACGCGTAACCCAGCGCTTCGGCCAATAATTTACCCACCGTAGTCTTACCGGTGCCGCTGACCCCCATCACGATGATGACCATGTTCGCTTTGCTTTCGTTCCGTAGCCTTGTGCCAAGGAAATGGTAAGGTGTTTCGATAGCGGTTGGGAATCATCCCATTCCGTGGCGTTGACCTCCCACCGGGCAAATGACGCGCGACCGGCCGGGTTCGGTTGTTCGCTCGACCTTGTGCTACTCTATTTGTTGTCGTGGTGGGTAGCGCGCCCGTGCATCGACATTCGCTTATTGCCGGCGTCTAGCCGCTGGGCCGATGATTTGGCTATGACTGCACCAATACGAGATGATATGAATAAACGCCTGTGGCTGATTGTTGCGCTTGCCGTCGTTGCGCTTGCAAGCGGTGCTATCGCGTATGCTTATCGAGTTCATCTGTTGGCCGCCGATATCGAACCCTCCGCCAAAGTCGGCTGGGATGCGCTGTTGCAGCTCGACTATAAGACCGGCGCCATGTCGGCGGCGTTGAAATCACTGGACGGCGTGACCGTAGAGGTACCCGGTTTCATCGTACCGCTGGAGAACGACACCCCCGACACCGTGCAGAAATTTCTGCTGGTGCCGAGCTATGGTTATTGCATCCACGTGCCGCCGCCGCCACCCAATCAGATGGTTTACGTGGCGATGAACGAGGGCGTACCGTTCGACGGCTTGACCGCGCCGGTATGGGTGACAGGGCGCTTCAAGATCGCACCCACCGACAGTACCTATGGCTCGGTCAGTTTCACCTTGGACGGGCGTAGAGTCCGTCCTTACGATGGCCCGAACAGCTAAATCATGCGCAATCGTAATCGCCAATGGCGCCTCGCCGCCTATCCCGATGGCATGCCCAAAGAGAGCGACTGGGCGCTCAGCGAAAGCGCCATTCCCGAACCCGGGCCCGGCCAGGTGCTGGCGCAGGCGCTATACCTCGACGTCGCACCCTATATGCGCGGGCGCATCAGCCCGCAGAAGAACTACGCCGCCGGCGTCAGCCCTGGCGATGTGATGGTTGGCGGCGGTATCGCCAAGATCGTGCGCTCCCATAGCGCCGACTACAAAGCTGGCGATATCGTAGTCACCGATTTCGGGTTCGGCTGGCAGGATTATGCGGTACTCGACCCTATTACCTTACGCCGCGTCGATGCCACGCTCGCGCCACTGCCCTGCTGGATGGACATCCTGGGGCTGAATGGCGTCACCGCGTACTTCGGGCTGTTCGACGCGGCGTCGATGCGCGCCGGCGATACCGTCGTGGTGTCGGCGGCCGCCGGTTCGGTCGGGCAGTTGGTCGGGCCACTCGCCAAACTCGCCGGCGGGCGCGCCATCGCCATCACCAGTTCCACGGAAAAACTCGCGTGGTGCCGAGAACTCGGCTTTGACGACGGCATCGATTACCGGGTCACGCCCGACCTCCGCGCCACACTCGCCAAGGTTTGCCCTCACGGTGTCGATGTGTTTTTCGACAACACCGCAGGACCGATCCACGATGCTATGCTGCAAAACCTCGCGCCGCGCGCCCGCATCGTACTGTGCGGTTCGGTGAGCCTGGCCGGCACTTTTGGTCAACCCGACATTGGCCCGCGTTTCCTGCGTAACCTCATGGTGGCGCGCGCCCGTGTGCAGGGCTTTCTGGTATTGGATTACCAAAGCCGCTACCCGGAGGCTTGGGCGCGCCTCGCCGCCTGGCGCCGGGAAGGCAAAATCAAACAACGCTACGATATCGCCACGGGACTCGAGAGCGCCCCCAACGCTTTTTTGCGTTTGCTGACCAGCCAGAACCTCGGCAAGCAATTGGTCAAGGTCTCCGATGAACCCGCCTGAACGAGAGGAGATTACGATGCTACCACGCGCGGAAAGAATCAAAGGCCAGTTCGAGGTACATCCCTTGTCCGCGGTCTTGGGCGCGGAAATCATCGGTGTCGACGTTGCCCAACCGCTGACCGATGCGCTGTTCGACGCCATCGCAGAAGCCCTACACCGCTATCACGTACTGGTGTTTCCAGGCCAGCACCTCGACACCGACCAGCAAGTCGCGTTCAGCCGCCGCTTCGGCACCTTGCAGGTGCATGTATTGAATCAGTACCGCGCGGCAGACCGGCCGGAAGTGATCATGATCACCAACCTCGACAAGAACGGCAAACCGCAGGGTTTTCACCCCGATCCTGGCGCCCAAATTTGGCACTCCGACGGCTCCTGGAACAAACGACCGGGGAAAGTCACGATGCTGTACGGAATCGAAGTGCCGGCCCAAGGCGGCAACACCGATTTCGCCAACATGGAAGCGGCCTACGACGCCCTGAGCGAGGCCGATAAAGTCTATTACGCGACGCTGCGCGCGGTGCATGACCTCAATTATTCGCGCAGCCTTACCACCGCCAAAGATCAGATGACGGAAGAACAGAAAGCCGCCGCGCCGCCGGTCGAGCGAGCGCTCATCAAGACCCACCCGGCCACCGGCCGCAAGTCCATCTATCTGGGCGGGCACGCCTCGCATATCGTCGGGATGCCGCTCGCAGAGGGCCGCCAGCTGGTCGCCAAAATCAATGCCCACGCCACCCAGCCGCAATTCACGCTGAGCTATCGCTGGCGCCCGCACGACCTCGTGCTGTGGGATAATCGCGCGGTGCTGCACCGCGCTACCGCTTACGATTATGGCAACGCCCGCCGCGTCATCCGCCGCACCACGGTGCTGGACGACAACGCGGCTTAGCGCTCCCTACGGCGGTGTGTAGGCATTCACCCGCGCCGCATTGCGCTCGAGGCGGCGCAACGCCTTGAACGCCGCCGCCCGTACTTCTCCGTCTTCGCTGCGGTTCGCCAAAATGTCGGCCAATGTGGTCTTGGCCTGCTCGTCGCCAATCCGACCGAGCGCGGCGATGGCGCTCAAGCGCGCCGGCGCTTTGCCCGCCGCACCTGCGCTTTTCATCAGCCCCGCACTGTGGCGCTCCTCGAGATAAACCGGCAAGCTGATCTGGCGTATCTCGGGCGTTGCCAATAACGGCGCGCTGTTCGGCAAAGCGGCGCGCAACATAGGCCGCAGCGCCGCTCCATCGGCGCCTTCAAGCTCCGCCATCTGGCTTCCCGCCTGCGCGCCATCGAGGCTCGCCAAAGCATCGGCGGCAGCCGACCGGATGCCAGGGTCGGCATCCGTCAATAGCGGGGCCAGCAACCGGCTGTCGCTGCGATTACCGCACTGCGCCAAGCAGTGGATCGCGGCCCGCCGTACGGGATTGGGCGGGCGGCTATCGGCCAATGCGACGCGCGCTTCCTGGCCGATATCGAGCTTGAGCTGGCGCGCCGCCCACAGACTCGCCCACCAAGCGTTTGCTTCGGCCTCGGCGCGTACTCCCAGGTGTTCATCATGGGCCTGGCGCCAGCCGCGCGCGGCGCGCGCCGCCGCAGCTTGCAACGCCGCCGCCCATTCCTGTGCGCCGCAACCGCCGGCGATCCACGCCGCCTCCGCGCGTGGCGCCGGGGCTTCGCCTTGCAACAGCCCGCGCAACGCCTCCAACGGTGGCGTTTGGCGGCGGATCAATCCGCGCCGCAAGCGCCGTCGCGCCTGGGCGTCGTCGATTTCGCCCAACCGCTCGGCGAGCGTCGCCGGGTCGGCCTGGCGCGCCAGATAGCGCGCTGCGGGCTGACTGATTTCGGCGTAAGCGCTGCGCAAAGCCAGCAGATTGACGCGCGTCGCATCGGTTGGATAGAGCTTGCGCAATCCCGCCAAGCCAGACTGGCGCAGCTCCGCGCGTCCCTGATGGAGCAGCGCTTCCAGCACCGGTTCGGAAGCGGCATTGCCCAGCTCGCCCAATTCAGCCGCCGCCCGCATGCTGGCCTCGGCGGCCTCGTAGGGATCGGCGACGATGCGCTCCAATAATCCACGGCTGCGCTCGTCGGCGGCACGCCGCAAGCCACTCAATGCCCGCCAGCGCGTTTCGCCTCGCGCCTCGATGGCGAGCCGCTCCAGCGTTGCGCGCAAGCGTTGGCGTGCGTCGGCGTCATCCAGCTTGGGTAGCATGGCGCCTAGGGCTTCCGCGGCATCGGGCGCCAGTGCGCGGTCATCGGCCGCCAACTCTGCGTTGGCATCCACCAAGGGTTCCAGGTATTCCAGTGCGCGCCGATCGGCGAGCTTGCCCAGCGCCGCGATCGCGCGTTTGCGTTCAACCTCGGTGCCGGCGCTGAACGCGAGCAAGAGCGGCTGAAAGGCTTCGGGGCGGCGTTGCTCGGCCAAACCCTCGGCGGCGGCGAGTAACAATTCACGGCGACCACTGGTCAGCGCCTTGGTCAATGGCTCTAGGCTCGCGCCGGCAACGCCCGTGGTGACACGCTGGGCGAGCTGGCCGCAAGCCTGCGCGCGGATGCCCTCGTCGCGATCGTCGAGCAGTTTGGCCAACAGTGCTTCCGCCTCTTTGGCTTCGACATCGCCCAGAACTTCAACGACGCGCCCACGCACCGCGGGATTGCCATGTGCCAGCAGCGGCGCCAGGGTTTGCACCGCCAGCGCTTCGCGGTAGCGTGGATACTGGCGGCCATCGCCACGCTTTTGGGTGGGCTGATGCGGTCCCGCAGCAACTCCAGCAATGCCTCCAGCACGGCGCCATGGCGCTGCCCGGTCTTGTCCTGGAGCCAGCGCAGCAACAGGGGCAGCGCCTCCGGCGCCGAGTTCAGCCAGCGCGCCCAGGCAGGCGGGCAGCTGCGCGGTCTGGTCGGGATCGTCTTCCAGACGCGCCACGATGGCCTGCGCCGCGCCAGCGGCGGTGGTCGCATCGGACCGCGCATGGGCGAGCGCAACCAAGGACTCCAGCGCCAGTGGCGCCGTTGCTGGATTGCGCAAGGCGGCAGCGAGCACCTCCAAAGCGCGCGCGCCTCGCCACGTTGGGCGAGGCCAACCGCGGCGCGCAACCGGAGATCGTCATGCGCGCTTTCCAGTGCGCGGTTGAGCGCCTGCGCCACGCGTGCGTCGTCGGCGCCGAGCAAAGATCGACCACCGCGAGCCGGACGTCATCGTAGCGGCTGTCCAACGCCAGTAGCCAAGGCTCCAGACTGCCGATTTCGGGATACGCGCGTGGCAATTGCTCGAGGGCATAAAGACGCACCTCGGCATGGGGGGCATTCAGCGCGCCACGCGCCAACTCGGCGGCGATATCCTTGCCGGTCGCCGCAACCGCGAGCAGCCGATCGAAGGCGTTGCGCCCCACATCCCCCGCGTTGGCCCCCAGCGCCAGCGCCAAGGGCTCGACGGCATCCTTGGGATACAAGCTTCGCAGCGTCTCCAGCGCCGCCTGGCGCACCAAATGATGGGGATCGTTGAGCGCTTGCCGCAACACCGGCAGCACCGCGTCGCGCCCGACTGGCGCTTGCTCGACCAGGGTCGCCAGCCGCGCGATGCAATCGCGGCGCACGCGCTGGGCATCGTCGACGCCTTTATCGACCGGCGCCTGCCGAACCAGACCAGCATAAGCGCCAAAGACCAACCGCCAGAGATCGGCATCGGCGGGGCGATCCTGCCGCGCCGGCACGGCGCGGCCACCGCCGGCGAAACGTAAAACCGTGAGCACGCGCTGGGTGGCGGATTTTTCATTGGATTTAGCGCGGCTGAACAGACTGCGAATCCAGCCGGTTTTACGCTCGATCGAGGCTTCTCCCTCCGCTCCGGTCTGCGGCGCCTGGTCGGCCTCCGCGCCCGCCAACCGTTTGGCCTCGCGCCAGAATGCCTCGGGTTGTGGGCGCAAAGCGAACACTTGGGTGGCGGCGTAACGCCGCGCCGGCGCATGGCCGGCCAGGGCATTGATGAGGGCGTTCAGGAGACGCGGGCGCTCCGCCGGTTCGGGCCAGTTGCGCATGTCGCCGGCTTTCTCCGGCTGGCGCGGCCCGACGAGTTCCGGCGCCCATTGCGCGCTGTCTTCTGCACGCAACCGCGCCTCCAGCGTGCGCGCCGCGGCGTAACGGATTTCCGGCTGCGCGGCGGTGAGCGCGCTCAACAACAAGTCGGGCGGTAGTTGCGCGCGGGCGAGCGCGATGTCGCGCGCCACCACTACCGCGAACGCCAGTTCTTGCAGCTCGCGCTCCGGGTCTTCCAGCCCCTGTAGTATGCCCTGCATGCCGGCGCCGCCGAGCGCGACGAAACTGTAAAGCGCGCCGCGCCGGATCGGCGCATGGTCGTGGCGTTGGGTGCCGGCGAGCACGGCCAGAGCGCGTGTATCGCCGAGCCGCGCCAGGCCATCGGCGGCCCAACTGCGCACCGCGAGATCGGGATGATCCAGGGCGTCGAGCAGAGGTTGTTCCTGGCCACTGCGACAGGCGGTGGCGAGGCCGCGCGCGCCCTGTTCGCGCACCAGGGCGTCGTCATCCTTGAGGAGGCTCGCCAAGAACGGAATACTGGCCGCATCGCCGACGTCAGCCAGCGCGCCCGCGGCGCGTCGGCGCAAGCTGTCGCTGGGCCGGTCGGCGGCGGATTGGGGAATGCCGAGCAAGCCTTGCATGGGGCCGACGGCGCGCGTATCACGGCGCTTGCCGCACAACTCGGCGGCGCGCACCCGCAACAGATAGAACGGGCTGTCAAAGGCGAGGGCGAACGCGTAAGCATCATCGGGCAAGAGCTTGTCGAACGCCTCGATGGCGGCGCTGAAGACGTCCGCGCGCTCGTCCTTCAGCAATTCGGCCATACGGCTACGCAGCGGCGCCGCATCCCGCACCTCCAGCGCGCCCTTCAGGCCCGCCAAGCGTACCTCGGCGGTGGGCGCGTTGAGCGCGGCCAGATGGGTGTCGGGGACTTTCTTGTCTTTGTCTTCTTTGGTCAGCGCTTCGTAGGCGGCAAGCCCGACCTCCGCGACCGCGTCGCCGATCCGCTCGATCAGCATCTCCCTGGCCCAGGCGCGCGGCTGGCGTAAGAGTTCGTCCACCGCCCAGCGCCGCACGTCGCCGTGCCTGGAGTCGGCGGCGCGCCGCAGCGTCGCCTCGGGGCGCTTGCTATACCATGCCCAGAGCGTGCGCAGCGCTTCGCGCCGCACCACTTCCGCCTCGTCATCCAGCGCATCGCCGAGCAAGCCGTCGATCCGGCCTGCCATCTCACCCTGCGCGGTGGCGCCATGCTTGATCAACGCTTGCAGGGCGCGGGCGCGTATATCGGGGCTTTGGGTGCGCAGCGCCGCCGCCGCGAGTTCGACTTCACCGCGCGGCCCTTCGGGCTCGGCGAGCTTCGCCAAACCGTCGAAAGCTTCGGCACGCACTTGCGGGTCGGTGTCGTTCAGCAACCACAGCAGGCGCAGCCGCAGTTGCGGATCGGCCAGCGCGATCGCGGCGCTAGTGATGAGGCGCGTCACCATCCGGCGCGCCGCTGGATTGGACTCCCGGCTCAGTTGCAGCAACGCGCCGCTGGCGCGGCTGTCACCGAGCAGCGCCAGACACACCGCCCCTTGCAATGCGATATCGCTCTGGCGCGCCGCGAGCGCGGTGAACAACGGCTCCAGCTCAGTATCGGCCAGTGCGCTTTTGCCACGCTCAGCGGCGAAGGCAACAGCCGCGCCGCGCTTCTGGAGTTCAGCAAAAATCTTGGCGAAATCGGCGCTCGCCTCATCCAAGCGCGCGGCCAGTCGGGGTTGCATGGCGACCGCGATCCAGAACGCGGCGCGGCGCACTTCATAGGTTTCGTCATTCAAGGCCTGGCCGAGCAGTTGCGCGCGCTCCGCCACCACGGCCTCACCCGCGCGGCTGAGACGAATCAGCACCGCCTGGCGCACGTCGGCCGAGCCGCGCTCGAACGCGGCCCGCAAACTCGCGCCGGGGGCATCCGGCTCTAGCGCGATCAAGGCATCCAGAGCGGTTTCACGCACTTTTTCCGATTTGTCTTTCAAGCTGTCGCCGAGCAGCCTCGGCACCAAAGGCGATGCTTTGCGCAGCTCGGGTAAGCGCTGCACGGCGACGAGCCGGATGTCCTCATGGCGGCTCGCCAGCGCCGCTTGCAGCGGCGCGAGGGGTGTATCGCCGGCCAGTACTTGCAACGCGGCGAACGCGGCCTGGCGCACACTGGGATGGTCGTCGTTTAGTGCCCGCGCCAGCGCGGGTCGGCTGCGGCGGCGTTGCGCCAGCAACTGCGCGGCCTGGGCGCGGAACGGCGGGCGTTGATCGGCGCCGAGCACGCGCTCCAGGGCCTGGCGCGCTTCGTCCTCCGCCAATTGCCCCAAGGTGTCGAGGGTGGCGGCGGTTGGCTTCTGCGCGGCCAGATCATCGAGCAATCGTTGCAAACGCGAATCCCAGGATTCGCCCTTGTCCTGGGGATAACCATCCTGATTGACCGGACTCAGCCACAGGCGCCGGTTTTCCGTGACCACCGCCAGCACGCCGCCGCGCTTCTCGGGGCCGGCATCGGCAGACCGGGCACTGAGCGCCAGTGCGCGCGCCCCGCTTCCCACGGCGATGGTGCGCGGCTTGCGCCGGTTGTCCAAGGTCCAAATCTTCAGCTCGCCGTCGGAATCGACGGAAAACAGCCGGCGCGCGAGCGGTCGACCTTGGTCATCGAGCAATGCGGCGCTGAATGCCAGGCCACGCACGGCTCCCTTGTGGGCGTCATCGCCGCTGCGGTCTTCCTCATCGACCGCGCCTTCTAGAAACAACACCCGGATCGAGCCGTCGCCACAACCGGCGACGATGCGGCCATCGCCGCTGAGGGCGAGGGAAAACACGCCGCGTTCGCCGCAGGGCATGACGCGCGGCTCGGCATTGCTCGCATCGGCGAGCGCCAGCACGTAGATCGTGCTGTCGGCGCCGGCGGCGACAATTCGATTGCCGGCCACGTCCACCACCACCGCATGCAGCGCCTGGGCGCTCAACCGCCGTTGCGCCTGAATGCGCGCCTGGTATCCTCCGCCGTCGGCGTCGATCTGCACGATGCACAGCACGCCATCAGCGCCGACGCTGACCACCCGCCGCGCGCCAGGAATCGGCGCCAATGCCTCCAGCGCGCCGCCATGTAAGGGCCGGCGCAATACCGGCGCATCGCCAGCGTGGAGGTTCCACGCTAGCAGTTCGCCGCTGCTGGTGCCGGCGAGCAGCCAATCATCGTCGGCGAAACCGAGCGCGCCGACCGCGGCGCCGACCGCGGCGCTGAAGCGCACATCGAGCCTGGGGAGTTGCAGCAAGTGGACGCTGGAATCGCTGACGTCGGGGGCATCGCGCCGCCCACCGATGGCAAGCCAACCGCCGCTGGCGGCCACCGCCTGCAAGCGTTCGAGGTGGGGTCCATATTGGCTTGGCCACGTCAAGCTCCTCAACCGGTTGCGGCGCGCGCCCTGCCCGCCGGCACCAGGTCGCGCGGCAAGTCGATGGCAAGCGCCGGATGGGCACGCCGAATCTGCACCAAGGCGGCGACGCACGGCTGCCACTCGCCCTTGGCCGCCGAGTGACGAAACTCTTCCAGCACGGGGACGGCCAACTCGGCGAATGCGCGATCTTCCAAGGCCAAGCTCTTGAACGTTTCGACCAACCGCTGTTTGCCGATGCTGGCCGGCCAGGGCCGATCCGGCAATGCATCACCGCTTGTCGATTCGCGCCGTTCGAGCCGGCCCGGCGGCAAACCGAACAAAGTCTTGCGCAAGAATTGGCGCAGTTCCCGAGGCGCATCGAACTGCCCGCTGGGCCGTTGCCAAGCGCCGCCGGCGGGTTTCCAGGCCAGCGGGGTGGGCGGTGGGCGATGGCGTTCCCACAATAACCGCACGGCGAACAGTCCGACTTCCCGTTCGGGGCTTTCCATCAGCCAGGCCAAGCGCGCGGCGCCGCCGATTCGGTCATAGTGCCGGCGGATCAGGGTGAGCGCCGCTTCGCGAGCGGCTTTATGGCGGCTCTCGGCGAGCTGGAAAACCCGCTCCGGCAGCAACCATTCCAATGGCAGCCTTGGCTCGGCCTGGGCATCGCCCAAGCGTAGCAATTGCTGGATGGCGAACGCGCGCGTCTCGCTGTGTGCGGACGCGGCGAGCCGGTACAGCAATTCCGGGTCGCTCCAGCGCAACACTTCGGCCTGGGCAATCGCGACCGCGAATTGGCGTACATCGGGCCGTTCGTCGTTCAGCAAGGGCTGGAACCGGGCGAGCGAATAATCCGCATGGGTCAATGTGGGTTTGATGCCGAGCGCGCGGGTCTCGGCAAGCGTCGGGCCTAGCTGCGGGTGGTGGGCTTTTAGGTAGCGCGCGGCGAACTGGCGTAGCGACTCGGGTTGATGACCGCCGAAGAATTCCCACAACCGTTCGGCGCCACCAAAATCATTGGGCAGGAAAGCCTCCAGGAGATAGCGCTGGGCGAAGTCGTGCACCGCCGGATCCGCCTGGCGCGCCAGCGCCAGCAACCAGGGCAGGCCGACGCGCGCCGGCGCCACTAGTTCACGGTCGCCGAGCAAGGCGAAGGCCAGTGGCCGCAGATTGGGGCGCAACACCAGACCCTTGAGCCACTCAATGTCGAGGTCTTCGCCCTTCAGCATGCCGCTCTGTAACCACTTGGAAATGGTGTCGCCGAGTTGCGGGTTGAGTAGCGCCCGTTGCAGCCAGTCGCGCCCAATCTCGCGGCCCGGATATTTCTCCAGCGCCGCCAGCGCGCGCCGCCCCGCGCGCATACTGTGGCGCGGGTCATCCAACACCCGGCAATGATAGGCGGCAGGCACGGCGACTTTATGGTCGCGGAAAAACTCGATGATCAAGTCATAGGCCCTGGATTGGGAAGCGTCCAAGGCCAGTTGCAAAAATTGCTCGGCGCTGATGTCCATGGGTTGGAAGCCCTGTTTCAGCTTCGCTTTGGCAAGATTGGCGGAGGCCTCCACGGCGAGCAGCTTGAGCAATGCCGGAACGCCGATCGCGGATGGTGGGCGCTGCTCCAGCAGCGCGACCGCGAAACGCTGGGCTTCGGCAAAACCGCTCGTCGCCAGCTTGACCAACTCGGCGACCGGCAGATCGGTTGCATAGGCGCGCGCATAATCGATGGCGTAGCGCCGCGCGGCTTCGCTTTCACTGGCGAGCAACCCCAGCACCATATCGTGCAAGCCGAGTTGCTTGAGCTTGGATTGGTGAAATTCGGGATTGTCACGCAGCAATTTGATGACAAATTCGTGCGCCGATTTCAGCGGTTTGACACCGATTCGGGCGATCCATGCCGGGCCCAGGTCGCGCAGAGCATTCTTGAAATCTTCCTCCAGGGAGCGGATGGCGAATCCACATATCGTGTCGTGTTGGGCGTCTTCCAGCAACCGCAGTAACGGCGCGGCGCTCAACTTCCAAGCGTCGGCGAAAGCACGGCGCTCGAGCTGATATTGGGGTTGGTGATACCGGCCTTGGTCGGTCGAGCCGATCAGGCTTTTATGGTCCCACACTTGCTGGATGATCCAGCAGCGGCTGAGGTCATCGCCCGGCCGATAGTGGCGCAGCACCTGGCCGGCGAACACCGGATAGAGTTCGGGCAACGCCTGCCCAAGCTGGCGCAGGTAACGCCAGGCGCGCCGCCGCATGTACAGCCAGGTGCCACGCCCAACCTCGACGCCGCCGGCGGACTGCGTGTCAAGCCGATAGCACAACACCCCCAGCATGGCGAGGTCGTGACGCCGCTCGGCTTGTTTATAAAGGCTTTTGATGCCTTGCCAAACCCCCCAAGCCAACGCCGACGCGGGCAACTGCGGAATCAACTCCAAGAGCAGCGCCCGGGCGGGTTCATCATCGGCCTGATACAGCGCGAGCAATAGCTTGCCCAACTGCAGGCGTGGTGGTGGATGGGGAGTCGCGAGCAACGCCTCCCAGGCGGCGCGGCGTATGGCTTTGCGTTCCTCGCCGGTCTTGCCGGCCAGGGCATTGGGGTTTAGCGCGCGGCGCAAGCGCTCCAAGGTCCAGGCATCACGCGCCAACATCGGTGCTTGGTAATCCTCGGGCGGGTCCTCCGGCTCGCCGGGCGGCGGGTCCGGGAGGTTGAGGAATTCCAATACGAGTTGCACGAATTGCGGATCGCGCCCGGCGGCGGCGTACTCGAGATCGGTGAATAAAACCGTGCGGTCTTGGGCCATGACGAATCCTGCGCTCAACGGGGTCGATAGCCGTCGGCTTCCAACGCCGCGCGCACCGCGGCGTAGGCAGCCCGCGCGGCATCGGCGCTGGCGTAATGCTCGACCGTTTCGGTGCGCAAATCCGCGCCCTCCACGCTCATGCGCAACTCCAGCTTGCGATCGCCCAGCGTCAGCACCAGCGTACACTGCTCAGCGGCGGGCGCGACCGGTTGCGGCGCGGTGGCAGCCGGCGCCGGAGCGGGCGCCGCGGCGGTTGCGCTTCCCGTTTCATCGACATAGCCTTTCTTGCGCTTGGCCTGCGCCTGCTTGGCCATTTCCTTGGCGCTGTCGTCGGGAGAATCGTAGCGTTTGATTTGGCTTTGACCGTCGCTGCCGATGCGCCCGAAATTGACTTCCAGGGCATTGCCTACGCAACGCGCGCGCCAGAATTTATTGGATGTATCGTCTTGAAAAATCAGGTGAACCTGCCATTCACTCATGGGGCTGACGCTCCTCCAGTAGGCGCAATTGCGCGAGCAGGGGTCGGGCGCGTTCGGGATCGACCATCCCTACGTAAGCCACCCAGCCGCGCAGTTGCGCCAAGCTCTCGCCACCATGCGGCTTGCCATGCAAGCGGTTGTAAAGCGCGGCGCGCAACTGCCTGAGCTTGGCGCGCGACACCCGTGTGGAGCTACCCGTAGGCGCGCGGTTGACCACCAAACCGGTGACGGTCTGGCGGCGGCTGTGGCGCAACACCCGGGTTTTATGCTGCTGCACGGCAAACCCCTCGGCGGTGAGGATGGCATTGACGCCGCCCCGCAAGCGCCCCATCTGCGCGTCACCCTTCTCATGCCAGGAAAACGTGAGGTCGTCGGCGTAACGGCTATAGCGAAACCCGAGTTTGCGGGCAAGCCCGCTCAGCCGGCAATCCAGCCGTAAAGCAATGCTGTTGCTGAGCGCTGGGCTGGTCGGCGCGCCTTGCGGCAGAGCGCGCGGGCCGCTCGCGACATAATAATGCTTGCCGGCGAGCGGCAGAATCTCGCGCGGCGCTTCGCTGCAGAGCAGCGCCAGCACCGTCGCCACCTGCTCGCCGTATCCCGCTTTGCGAAATAGCCCTTTGACCCGCCGCCAGGTGATCGTCGGGTAAAAGTCGCGGATGTCGAACTTGACCAACAGTCGTGCGCCGGCATGGATGGCGGCGTTGCTGACGATGCTGCGCCCGGCGAGGAAGCCGTGGGCCGCGCCATGCACCGGTAAATGCTCGGCGATCTCGCGCAAAATCCAGCGCTGCGCCCGCTTCAGTGTGGGTTTGGGCGAACTGATCAAGCGCGGGCTGCCATTGCGCTTCGGGATGGTCCAGTAGTGGTAATGGCTGCGGCTGTCGACCTCGCGGTGGAACGCCAGCCAACGCAGTTGCGGAATGCCGAGGCCGAGCGCGCGGGCGAGCGCCTGGGCGTCCTTGAGGGCGGGCAGCGCATTGTTGTCGCGGCGCGCCTCGATCTCGGGAAGGTCATAGCGATCGATGTCCGCGACATCGTGATAGAACACGCCGGCGCCCAAATGTACTAGATGCGCTTGCTTGAATACCGCCCACGCCCGCCGCCGTAGTTCACGGCGCATGCGCCGCTCTTCTTCGCGCCGCGCCTTGAATTGCTGGAGGGCGGCGCCGGACAGCGTGCTGGGGTCGGTGGCTTCGTCGCTGAGGCCAAGTTGCTTGAGCCGCGCGGCCACCCACGCATCGATGCCGCCCGCTTGGGCGATCTCGTCCCAGCCAGGTTGGGGTTCGCTCATGTGTCGTCGGGCGCGGGCGTGAAAAGCCGGAGCGCGGGGCGTAAACCGCTACTTCTCACAAGGGACACGGTAGGCTCACCGGCTGGCCGCCCAACACCGCCTCCGGTGACTGGCGGAAACCGCGGTGGCGTGGTTGGCCCAGCTCCGCCAGTCACCGGAGACGGTGTTGGGCGAAGCCAGCCAAGAACAGCCTACCTTGAGGCGTATGGTGACTTGCGAAACCCGGGCGGCGCAACACCGCCCATACGGCTAATGGCGAACACCCCACGCTCCGGCTTTTGTTACGCTACGGCCTTTTGGCTCCTTTGTCAAAGTCTTGTTGGTTCATACGGCTTGCGCCGCGCTGGCGTCGATGAAACCTTGGCTGAGCAGGCTATCCAAGCGTGCGAAATAGGCCGCGCGCGCGTCTTCGGCGCTGGTGAACAGCAGCCGCTGCTGGCGCTCCGCGTCCGGGCGGACGCCCCAGCGCAGCAACAACTGGCGCTCATCGAGCGTGATCCTGAAGCTTTGGGCGATGCCGCGCTCGCGGCGGACCAACGTGCGGGTTTCGGCGCGGATAAGCCGGCGGCCAGCATCGGTGGCGCGCGCGTCTTCCAGCGCGGCCTGTTCGCGCGCGTAACGCAAGCGCAGCGCGATCATGTGCGGGCATGGGCCTTCGCGCAGCGCGGCGCGGCGAAACTGCTGGCATGTGCAACTAGCCTTGGCGCTGCGGCCCTCGCGGTCCAGGGTGAACGAGGTGCGATACTGGCGGTGGGCGTGATGATCGTCCACCTCGCCATCGATCGCGGTGCCATCGTTGCCCAGATCGTGGATGCGGACGATCCGTACCCGACCTTCCGCGGCCAGCAATCGGTGGGCTTGCGCTTCGTGCTCGTCGCGGTAGCGCAGCCGCTCCAACTCCAGAGGCTCGGCGGTGAGTGGCCGCCGTTGAAACAAACCACTGGCGATGTCATGCACGAGGCCGCCCTTGATCAGTTCGCCGAGCAGCGCTTGGCGTACCACCGACCTGGCTTGCCCGAGGCCGGCGCACAGGGCATCCAGGGTGAACGGCTGGATTTCCAGTTGCTTCATCACGCGCCTGGCCAATACTTCATCGATCGCGCCAGGGGCGAGAAGATCAAAGGTCGCGATCCCCGCCCAGCCGCTATCGGTCCAACCACTCAACGCCAGGGTCAAGCTGGCCGCTCCCAGATCGACCACGTAAAACGCCGGCAACCCAGGGCCCAGCAAGAACACATCGATGGCCTTGGCGTGGGGCAACACGCGCCCGAGCAGGTTCAAACGCTGGCGCCCCCAGGTGCGCACGACGCGCGGCACCGCGCCTTGATACGCCGGCCCACCGGCTTCGAGCACCCGTTCCCAGGGTTCGAGAACCAGGCGCGGCGGCTGGCCGGGCACCAGTTCGTAACGCAACGCACGCGGCGCGATCGTGGCTTTGCGCAGACGGAGCTGGAGCAAAACGTTGTAGAGATCGATGGGATTCAGGCGCAGGCGCTCGCAGGGCAGCGTCGTGGCCGCCTGTACCTGGCCGAACGCCCGCAACCAGCGGTAAGGCACGCGCACGGTTTTCTCCCGCCCGCCCGGCGACGCGCTGCAATCGAACGAAGTCGAGCGATACGAGCGTATGCCTTCGAGCGCGCGGATCAGCGCCGGCGTGAACGCCAAATGCGAAGTACCGGCGGTTTGTTCTTCGCTCCGGTACGCTTCGCCCGCCTTGAGTTCCAGGCGGGCGTAAGTCGATTCATCGCGCGAGAACACCTCGACGCCGATGGCGGCTTCGCTCACGCTGAACAGCGGATCGAGGGGCGCCTCCTCTTGCGTCGCTTCGCCGTACTTGGCGGCGAGGAAGGCTTGTTGCGCGTTCCACACCGCTTGGGTGGCGCGTTTGCCCCGGCTCAGCAGATACGCCAGATAATCGGCGCGATCACGGGCGCGAAAGCGCAGGTCGCTCGCCAGCACATCGGCCAATACCAGCAAGCCATCACGCACCAACTCCGGCCGCTGGATGTCGGCCTTGATGCGAACGCCGGCACGCAAGCCATCCAACGGTAGTTGCAAACGGTAGCGCCCATCGCTGCTCGCAGGAGCGGCGAACTCATCATAACGATGGCGGATTTCGGCGTTAGCCATGGGTAGCGTCAATGAGTGTTGTTATCGTTGACGAGGTAGTTTAGCCGCTTAACCCAACGCTGCAAAGTCAGCAGCAAGCGAGCCCCGCGCGTCATCGTACTGACACATCGGCTGATTATCGTTATCCGTGCCAATCGCCCGCCTAGGGTTTTACCACGGGCAGGGTATTCAGGCTCGGGCAGTACGGTCCCGAGCCTGTCTTTTTTACGCTGTCCACTTTACCGTGTCCGATCTCAATCCACCCGCACCACGATCTTGCCGAAATGTCCACCTTGCTCCATCAAGGCGAATGCCTGGTGGACATCGGCAAACGCAAATGCGCGATCCACCACCGGCTTGAGGCCGTGCTGGGCGATGGCGCGGTTCATCGCTTCGAAATCGTCGCGATTGCCGACCAGCATGCCTTGCACGGTGAGGCCCGACATGAACACCGAGGTCAGGCTCAAGGGCGCGGCCACGCCCGATAGCACGCCGATGCTCACCACGAAGCCGCCGATGCGGGTGGCGGCCAGCGCCTTCTCGAATGTGCCCGCGCCGCCGACTTCGAGGACGTGATCGACGCCGATTTTGCCGGTCAACTCACGCGCTTTCTTGTGCCAATCGGGCTCGATCTTGTAATTGATCAGATGATCGGCGCCGAGCGCTTTGGCGCGCTCTAGTTTTTCATCGCTGCTGGAGGTGATGATCACCGTCGCGCCGAGGATTTTGGCGAATTGCAGGGCGAAGATCGACACTCCACCAGTGCCCTGTAACAGCAGAGTCTGACCGGCCAGCAAGGGCCGGTACTTGGTCAGCGCGCACCAGGCGGTGAGCGCTGCGCAAGGCAGCGTGGCGGCTTCCTCGAACGACAAATGCGCGGGGATCTTGACCACACCCTCCTCGCCGAGCAGGGCATATTCGGTCAACATACCGTCGAACGGGCCGCCGAGCGTCGAACGCACGCGCTCCTGGGTGGGCTCACCCGCGATCCATTTCTGCGCGAAGATGCCGGCGACGCGGTCGCCCACCTTCACCCGGCTCACTCCAGCATCCACTGCCACCACCTCGCCCGCACCGTCCGAGCACGGGATCAAGGGCAACGGCTGGCGCGGGTTGTACTGGCCCTTCACCATCAATAAATCACGGAAATTCAAGGAACAAGCGCGCACCTTGATGAGCACCTGGCCGGGGCCGGGCTTGGGTGTGTCGCGTTCGGCGAGTTTCAGGTTTTCCAGGCCGAATTTCTGTATCTCGTAGGCTTTCATCACCCGCTCCTAGTCAGGAATACACAAAGAAACCGCGCCCGGTCTTGCGCCCTAGATAACCCGCGCTCACCATCTGCTTCAACAGCGGGCAGGGCCGATATTTGGAATCACCGAACTCGGTCTGGAGAATCTCGATCACATACAGGCACACATCGAGGCCAATCATGTCGGCGAGCGCCAGCGGCCCGATCGGGTGATTGGCGCCGAGCTTCATCGCCGCGTCGATTTCCTCCGCGCTCGCCAGCCCTTCATAGAGTGCGAACACCGCTTCGTTGATCATCGGCACCAGCATGCGGTTTACGACGAAACCGGGGCTGTCCTTCACCCCGACCGGCGTCTTGCCGAGCCTGGCCGCGAGTTCGCGCACCGCATGGTAGGTATCGTCGGAGGTTTGCAACGCGCGGATGATTTCCACCAGTTGCATCACCGGTACCGGGTTGAAGAAGTGCATGCCGACCACCTGCGCGGGCCGTCCGCTGGCGGCGGCAATCTGGGTCAGCGATAAAGACGATGTATTGGAAGCGAGGAGCGCCGAAGGTTTGCAGAGGGTGTTCAGTTCGCGAAACAGTTCGAGCTTGACATCCATTTTCTCGGTGGCCGCCTCGATCACCAGGTCGGCGTCGGCGAGTTCGGCCAGTTCGGTGACGCCGCGGATGCGCCCGAGCGCGGCGTCTTTGTCGGCGGCGCTGATCTTGTCCTTGGCGACCAGCCGGTCGAGGCTGCGCCCGATGTTACCGATGCCTTTTTGCACGAATTCCATCGACAGATCGCGCATCACCACCGGAAACCCGCTCGCCGCGCACGCTTGGGCGATGCCGTTGCCCATGGTGCCGGCGCCGACAATGCCAATGCTTTTGATTACCATCACTTCTCTCCTCTGAACTCTGTGTGCGATAAGGGCGGAAAGGCTACACCAAGGACGATTTTTGCGCTATTTCCAATCGGGCTAACTTACCTCACGAAATCATGGTAAAAGAGCAGGAAACGTCGGCAATAGTGGATGAAAGCTGCGGTTTTATCCTACGAGGACTCACGATGATATCACGCCATGCTCTACTCCTATCGTTCGCCTTATGTTGTCCACGCGGTGGCCAAGCAGTTGAACAAGATAGCACCGGTATCGATATCGAAAACCTCATGAACCGAGAAGTCACGTCGGTGGCGAAAACCCCGCAGAAACTGGTCGATTCGGCTGCCGCCGTCACCGTGATCACCCAAGAGGACATTCGCCGCTCTGGCGTCACCAGCATTCCGGAAGCGCTGCGTTTGGCGCCGGGCATCGAGGTCGCGCGCATCGACGCCAACCGCTGGGCGGTCAGCGCGCGCGGCTTCAATGGCCTGTTCGCCAATAAACTCCTGGTGCTGATCGACGGCCGTAGCGTTTATACCCCGACCTTTTCCGGCGTGTTCTGGGAGGTGCAGGACTTATTGCTGGAAGACATCGAGCGCATCGAGGTCATTCGTGGCCCGGGCGCCAGTTTGTGGGGCGCCAACGCGGTCAACGGCATCATCAATATCCTGACCCAGCACGCGCGCGACACCCAGGGCGGCCTCCTCAGCCTTACGGCGGGAGATGAGGAGCGCGCCATCGTCGGTCTGCGTTATGGCGCCAAGCTCGGCGACAACGCTCAGGCTCGGGCTTATGGCAAAGTCCTCGACCGCGACGGCGCGCTCACCTTGCAAGGCCAAGACGCCGGCGACGACTGGCGACTGGCACGCGGCGGATTCCGCATCGATTGGGGCGCCTCGTCCAAGGACGCTTTGCTCTTCCAAGGCGATCTCTACCACGGCGATTTCAAGCGCAATTTCGCCCTGCCTTCGATAACCTCGCCGAACGGCGCGGAAACCGTGCTCGACGACGGCACGCTCTCCGGCCATAGCCTGCAAGCACGCTGGGAGCACAGCACTTCGCCCAACTCACGCACCACCCTCGGATTTTATTACCAACACGAACAGCGCGATGACCTCCTCGCTCGCTACCACTTGGACACCTTCGACCTCGATTTCCAACATGAACTGGCGCTCACCGGCAACCAGGAGTTCATCTGGGGCTTGGGGTATCGACTGAACAGCGATACCTTCGACGACGCCGAGTTGATCGCCATGCGCCCCCCCAGTCGCGATTACTCATTGTTCAGCGGCTTCGCGCAGGACCGCATCAATCTATTGGCCGATAAATTCGAACTGACATTCGGCAGTAAAATCGAACACAATGACTTCACCGGCTGGGAATTCCAGCCCAGCCTCCGCGCGCTGTGGAAACCCGATGCCACGCAGCGCGTTTGGGCCGCAGTGTCGCGCGCCACCCGCACCCCCTCGCGTGCGGATAACGACGTCGCCGTCAATCTCCTCGCAATTCCTAATCCACCTACCCGCATCGAGTTGCGCGGCAGCGAAGATTTCGCATCAGAGTCGGTGATCGCGTACGAACTCGGCTACCGCGCCTGGCCGCTCGATAATCTTTATTTCGACCTCGCCGCTTTTTACAACGACTATGACGATCTGCGCTTCACCGTGCTGAATCCCCAAACCGCGACACCGGGGCTGGATGCGCCTATCATTTCTGCGCAACTCATCAACGGTGAGAAAGCCCAAACCTACGGCTTGGAACTCGCCGCGGACTGGCGGCCGCGCTCCTGGTGGCGGATGCAGCTCGCCTATAGCTATCTGCGTACCAGCTTCGAGCGGGATGGCCTGGATCCGCATCTCGCATTTCCGCTCCTCAGCTTCTCGAACAATCGAGATCCGCGCCATCAAGCCAGCCTGCGCTCGTCGTTCAACTTTTCGGACAGTGTCGAATTCGATGTCTGGTTGCGTTACGTGAGTCGCATCGATGAACTTCAGATCGCTACGCTGAACTCCAAAACCATCGACGACTACCTCACCCTCGATCTACGCTTGGGCTGGCGGCCTTCGCCGAACTTCGATCTGTCTCTCATCGGACGCAATCTACTCGACTCGCCACGCCTGGAATACCTACTCGAATCCAATCCGGTACCGACCAAGGTCGAACGCAGTATTTTCGCCACCCTGCGCTGGCGCTTCTAGCGCCGCCGCGCCCGCTCTCATGGGCTTTGTTCGCCGCGTTTGGCAGAGCGCCGCGCTGCTGCTGGCGCTGGCGCACGCCATGCCCGCCCGCTGCGAGACCGCGGGGGCATACGAGCTGATGGCCCTCTACACTTACAACTTCGCCAAATTCACGACCTGGCCGGCGCGCGGCCAAGCACCACCAGACGCGCCGCTCAACCTTTGTGTCCTTGGCGAAGATCCGTTCGGCACCGCACTCACTAACATCGAAGGGCAGCGCGTCCAGAACCGCTCGCTCGCCGTCAAACGCTTTCCGCGCGTCGCGCTGCTCGGCGATTGCCATATCGTGTTCGTGAGCCGCTCCGAACAATGGCGGTTGGACGCTATTTTGAATAACCTGGCCGCGCTGCCCATTCTCACCGTGAGCGATATACCCGATTTCTCGAAGCGCGGCGGCATGATCACCCTGGTGCTGGCCGACCAGAAGCTCCGTTTCGATATCAACGCCGCGGCGGTGGAACGGTCGGGGCTAAAACTCAGCTCCAAGCTCCTGGAACTGGCGCGCATCGTCGATGCCGGAGGCGCGCGCTGATGCGCTTCCTCCAGAGCCTTTCCGTCACCCGCAAGCTGCTGGCGATCATGCTGATCACTGCCTTCAGCGTAGCGTCGCTGATGGCGGTTATCATCGTCATCAATGAAACCCTGAACCAGAAACGCTCGATCCATGAAAACCGCATCGAACAACTCACTACGCTGGCCGATGTCGTGGGTTCGCGCAGCACGGCGGCGCTCACGTTTGATGATCCCAACGCGGCGTTGGAAAATCTGAACGCTTTGCGGGCCGATCCCAACATCCTGTCGGCGGCGATATTCAATCGCGCAGGGGGGCGCTTTGCGCACTATCAGGCCAATCCAAGCGGCGCCGATCTCACCCCTGGCTGCGAGGATACTTCCGCCGACGCGCTGTTGCTGCCGGTTTGCAAACCCATCGTCCTCGACGGGGAACGCATCGGTGAAGTGCGCATCGCCTACGATTTGAAGGCCGACCTCCATGCACTGCGCAGCAAACTGCTCGGTTTCGCCGGCTTGATCACGCTGTTATTGCTGCTGGCTTTCGGCGTGGCGTTACTGATGTCCGTCCGGCTGCAACGGCTGATTACGTCGCCGATTCTGGCGCTGTACCATGCCATGGGCGTGGTCGCCGAACGCCAGGATTACACCGTGCGGGTCGCGCGCGCGAGCGACGACGAACTCGGCAGGCTGATCGAGGGCTTCAACGGCATGTTGGCGCAAATCGAGGCGCGCGACGCCGAACTCGCCCGCTATAGCGCCAAGCTGGAACAAGAAGTGGCGGCGCGCAGCGCTGAACTGGCCGAAGCCCATCGGCGGCGGATCGAGTGGCTGGAAACCCTGGCGCGGTTTCTGCGACACGAACTCAAAAACACCACGCTCGGCATCCGCACCTCGCTCGACCTCATCGAACGCCATTCCGACCCCGACAAAGTCGGCGCTTATCTGGAGCGCGGGCGCAAAAGCGTCTCGTTCATGGGCAAACTCCTGGAGAGCGTGAGCGATGCAAGCTCGCTCGAAGCGAGCTTTTACAAGGAAGACAAATCCCGCCTCGATCTCTCCACCCTGGTCGAGCGCCAAGTAACGGATTATCGGGCTTTATATGCACGGACTTTCACCGCCGATTGCCTGCCGCTGGTCGAGATCTTGGGCCGCGAAGCGCGGATCATTCAACTCCTCGACAAGCTGATCGCCAACGCCGTCGATTACAGCAATGCCGAATCGTCCATCGTCGTCGCCGTGACGGTGCAGAACGGCCAGGCCCTCCTCTCGGTCGCCAACGAAGGCGAACCCCTGCCCGCCGACAAAGAGCGCATGTTCGAGTTATTCGTGTCGATGCGCGATTCCAAGCGCAAGAAAGCCGATAACCTCGGCCTCGGGCTCTACGTCGTGCGCCTCATCGCGCAATCCCACGGCGGCCAAGCCTGGGCCGAAGACCCCGTGGGCCACGCCGGCGCGGTGTTCAAGGTGACGCTGCCGCTCGCCAAAGCGCGCGCCGAGCCGGCCACTCAGCTTTCCACCCAACGATAACCGAGCGCGCGCTCGGACTTGATGCCATCGAACTCGGGATCGATGGCGCGGAAGCGCTCCCGGATCGTTTTGATATGGGCGGTGATGGTGTTGGGCTCGACCACGATGTTCGCGGCTTTCATGAGTTGCTCGTAACGCCGCACCTGGCCGGGGTTGGCGGCAAGATCCTGGACGATCCAAAGCTGGGTCAGCGTGAGGTCGAGTTTCCGCCCCCGCCAAGAGGCCAGCATTTGCTGGCGGTCGATGACCAAGGCCCCGGCCACGAACTGGCCATCGCTTGCAGCGCTTTTCGCAGCCCCGCCCCCGAGCGCCTCGAAGCGGCGCAACAGCGCTTCCATGCGTACGATCAGGTAATCCAGGCTCACGTCCTTGGTGAGGTAATCGTCCGCGCCCAAACGGATGCCGGAAATCTTATCCACCTCGGCGTCGTGCGAGGTGAGAAAAATGATGGGCAAGCGTGGGTAAAGCCTGCGCAAATCGGCGCAAAGCTGAAACCCGGCGTCGCGTTCTTGGTCGAGGCTGATGTCGAGCAGCGCCAAATCCGGCGCCGATTGTTTCACCCGTGCGAGCGCGGCGTAGCGATCCCGGAAGGCTTCGACCTCGAACCCTTCCTCCGTCAACAACTCGGTGTAATTTTCCCGAATCACGTCGTCGTCCTCGACGAACACCACACGCTTGCGCATACGGACTTCCTGGCCTGGCTGGGCGAACCGATGAATCATGTTGTTTGCTGAAGCGCCATTGTACCGCACGGCATGACGATAAAACGGCCATTCATCGATCATCAGCGTTCGTCAGCGGAGATTCATCGTTCTCGGGAGAATCGTCAGCGACGTTTGGGTAGAGTGGTTGCCGCTGCGAGGGGAATAACAACAGATCAGTAGCGGATGCCCAAGGGGTTATTGGGCTCAATGAAACTTCAACTTATTACGGGGTTATGCAATGAAACGTTTTCTTAAATCGCGCTCGGTCAAATCCCTTCTTCTAGCGACGCTTGGCCTATCGGGTTTGGCGCTGGCGAATTTCTCGAATGCGGAAGTCGTCATTTCCTACCCTGCCGATGGCGCCGTCTTGACCAGCCTGGATCGGATCGAAGGCTATGACAAGGCTGATCTGACTACGAACGTCAGGGTTGCACTTTTCAGCATGGATGGCGATGCCGCGTGGAATGGCCGTGATCACTGGATACCCACACCCGGGACTTGGCTGAGCACATGGCTTTACGACGACATGACCTGGACAGCGCCATGGAAGTGGATGCTCCCGCAATTGGCAAACGGCCACTACCGGATTATCGCGGTTTCCATCGATTCTTATGGTCATTATTCGGAACAGCAATTCGTGGATTTCAGCATCAGACATTAGCTGAATTAACACAAACTGGACGGGGAATCCAATATGTCTGTTTTAGGGGAACAAGTGCGTAACTTTGCAATGAATCACATTTCACAACAAGTCGGAAGAGGAGAATGCGCAGACTTAGCAACTGAAGCCTTACGTGCCGCTGGTGCCCAGACTCGTTACCCTGCCCAGAATGGAAACTACGTGTGGGGTAACCCTATTCCACTGACCTCTGTGGAACTAGGGGATATTCTCCAATTCAGAAACCACCGGACAATCATCCGTAATGCCGATGGAACAGGGCAAACTGAATTACGTGGAAATCCCTTACATACTGCCATAGTAATAGAGATCCTGGGTAACGGTACGCTCCGAGTTGCCGAGCAAAATATGGTTTACCCAGGTTCCCGGCAACCTATTCGAACTGTAGGAACTGCCATAGTTTTCGTCGCCAGCTAGACCACTCCAGACAATAGGAATATAACGGTCAGTGGTCAGGTCTGGGCTTACAGACCCCAATCGCGCCAGGCAGTGCAAACTCAACCGAGGCAACATTCTAGACATCATCGGTAATTAGATTGTACCCGCATTGGTGCTTTTCATATTGACAACCAAAGAATATGAAAACTGATTAACTTAAGGATAGGACAATGCCTACGTTTACAGCATATGACGTTCGGGTAAGTGATTTGCATCTACCACAGATAGGGGCGCTTAATCCAGATGACAGATACTATGCAGTTAGAGCTGACACTGGGCTAGTCATCGTGGTCGAAGACATCGTCCGATGGGCTGAGGCGCTAACTTCGTCTGATTCAAACCTTCTTGTGAGCACTCGAACGTTACGAATCATCGCGCATGGGAGACAGGCCGGCTGCGATCTTGGCTACGGGATTATATTCGGGCGGAACGACATTTCCCTGAAGAGCGTTGAGAAGTTTCGCCCACTTCGCGGGCGGATTGACAAGATCGAGATGCGAGTGTGCGGCGCGGCTGCCTCAGGCTTAGATGCAAGCTACAATAATAGTGGGCTTTGGGACAACAATCGAACCTGTCGCCGCTTGGCACAGATCGTGAATTGCGAAGTCCTGTCTTCTCCTAACTTCCAATCCTTTGACTTCCGAAATGGAATGGATGTGTGGTACGGAGCGCTCGTTTCTTATAGGGCCGGTGATGGTGAACGAAGAGTGGTAGGCAATTATGCTCCTACTCTTAATACTTGTATTCCTAGGCACTAATACACTCATCAGATGATGAGTGTATGAATTACCGCTTAGCGCGGTAGGATGCGGTGAGGAACGAACCGCACCGCTGGCGTAATCCGCGCCTCACTGTGCGCTCCACCCGACCCGCGCCCGGCTGCAAGCGCTCCGCGTCGGTCGAATCCAGGTCTGCGGGGACCTTGATTTTTCAAGGAGTATGCAGGTCGATACAGATCAATAACCGAAGGTTGATACTCTCATGAGAACAAACATTTATTATATGTCGGAAGGTTCATCTGTACCTTTTGATTCTGAGCTTAGCCCGCCTTCCGGTGCGAATTGCCCAAATTGGGTCCTTACCATACTATTGCGTGTGCACCTCATTCAGATCAACTCCAATAACACCCCACCGCTTGCTTTTAGCTCTCAATTCAATGGACGCTTCCCCCCTGCCTCAGTGTATAATCAACGGCTTGGCCAGGGCTTTGTAACAGACGTAGAACAATCTCCACAGCGATTATTCCAAGTATTGGATTGGACCAGAGAGCAATGGGCCAACTACAAGAGAAGACTTGAATGGCAGTGCAATCATTATTGGAACCATAGGTTCTGGTTGAGGCCCCCGAATTCTTATTCGGAACTTGACTGGCCTCCTGGACGTTTTATCACTCGCCCCAATATTTGGTGTGCCCTAGAATTACGCGTTGTTGACGATCCCACCCAAGCGTCTTGCGCTTTCGAGGTTGTACGTCTGGACAGTCGTTTTGACAATGGGTTGACATATCGTAGCTACTTCAATCGATCCAATCGGACTGGAAGGCTTTCAGATAGGGATATTCTTGGGAATAATGATGGTCAAATAGTAGCGCTCCATGAAATTGCCCATGCGCTGGGAATCGACCATATCGGCATCCACAATAACTCCTGCCGAAATAACATGAATTACCCGAATGGGGACGATTGTTATGGCATCGGAGCCGAGCGGCAGTATATCAACGGTGTTGGTTTATTATTGAACCGCTCACACGCCGAACCATGGCGGCGACGCATTACCCGCCATACGAACACCAATCAATCGCAATGGTCTGCCTATCTTTTGCAGCCGGGCCCTGCCGGAAGCAACGGCCCTGATAGACCAAGACCTGTTTCTGAATTACCGCTCAGCGCTTACGTTGATGGAGTACTGGATCAAGTATCGAGATGAGCAGCTACCGGAGAGAATAGCACGGTAGGGTGCGGTGAGGAACGAACCACACCGCTCGCGTAATCCGCGCCTCACGGTGCGCTCCATCCGACCCGCAAGCTGTTTCGTGATTTCGAGTATTGTGGTGGGCGCAGGCGGGGAAGCTTCCGCGTTAGACATCAGGCAGGAGAACACCATGAATCACACAACTCGTATCGCAGTCGGCTTGTTGCTCGTCGGATTCTGCATCCTCGGCCAAGCCGCTCCGCTTGGCACGGCGTTTACCTACCAAGGCGAACTCAAACAAAGCGGCGCACCCGCCAACGGCCCGTTTGATTTCGAGATCGCGCTCTTTGGCGCCGCCTCGGGCGGTGCGGCCATCGGCACTGTCACGGTGAACGACGCCCCCGTGAGCCAAGGCTTGTTCACCCTCGAACTCGATTACGGCCTCCCGCCCTTCGCCGCGACTCAGCAATATTGGTTGGAAGTGCGGATGCGGCCAGGCACATCGACGGGCGCCTACACGCCGCTTCTTCCCCGCCAGAAGCTCAATGCCGCGCCCTATGCGCTGCGGGCACTGTCGGTACCGCCGAGTGCCGTGACCACGACGGCCTGGTCGCTCACCGGAAACGCCGCCGCGGCGGGCCAGTTCCTCGGCACTAGCAACGCGACACCGCTGGACCTCAAAGCCAACAGTCAGCGCATCTTGCACCTCGAAGCCAACGCGCTCAGCCCGAATATCATCGGCGGTAACCCCGCCAACAGTGTCAGCGCCGGGGTACGGGGCGCCACCATCGCAGGCGGCGGGCTAGCGATGGGCGTCACGGATCCCATCGTCGGCGGTGGCAGCCCCAATCGCGTAACGGATGTTTACGGTACCGTGGGCGGAGGGGCTGGCAACATTGCGGGCGCCGACATTGCCACTCTCGGCGTCGGCATCTTTGCCACCGTCGGCGGGGGCGCTGGGAACGGCGCCAGCGGCGCCCACAGCACGGTGGGCGGGGGCGTCTTGAACACCGCCAGTGGCGCCCAAAGTATGGTGGGCGGAGGCTTCCAAAACATCGCAAGTAGCATTTACAGCACAGTCGCCGGGGGCAGCACCAATCACGCGAGCGGCGCTGACAGCACCGTCAGCGGAGGCAACACCAACAACGCGAACGGCGATCATAGCGCCGTCGGTGGCGGTATCAACAACACTGCGGGCGGTCTCGCCAGCACCGTAGCCGGCGGCTTTGAAAATCAAGCGGCGGGCGCTTTCAGCTTCGCGGCAGGGCAGCACGCCGTCGTGAACGCGGTGGATGCGGGCACCTTCGTATGGGCCGACGCCAGCAGCAGTCTCCCGTTCACTTCGACCGGGGCGAACCGATTCGAGGTGCGCTCCCTTGGCGGCGTGCGTTTTGTATCCGCGATCGATCCCCTGGCGGGCGGCGGCGCCACCGCCGGCGTGCAACTCGCCGCGGGCGGCGGCAGTTGGAGCAGCATCAGCGACCGCGCGGTCAAGACCGATGTCCAGAGCATAGACCCTGACACCATACTCGATGCGCTCCTGCGCCTGCCGATCAGCCGGTGGCGTTACCTGGCGCAAGCCCAGGGCATCCGCCACATCGGCCCGATGGCGCAAGACTTCCATGCCGCCTTTGGAGTCGGCGAGGATGAACACTACATCACTGGCGTCGATGCCGATGGCGTGGCGCTCGCCGCCATTCAAGGTCTGAACCGCAAGCTCGAAGCCGAGCGTGATGCGCTCAAGGCCGAAAACGCCGCACTCAAAGCCCATCTGGAAGCGCTGGAAGCAAAAATCGACATGCTCTTTCAGGCGCAAAGATGAGGTGCATTCCCATGATAAGCCGGTGTAAAGCAATCCTCGTCGGTACTGCGCTATTATGGCCCATCGTCTGCTGCGCCGACCCGTCCAGTGGCGGCGCCTTCGTCCTCAACCCCGACACCATCGACGGTGGCGGCGGGGTTCGACGGGCGGCGTATTCAGCCTCACCACGACCATCGGTCAGCCCGACGCCAGCAACACCATGAGCGGCGGCGCGTTTGCGCTTCACCCGGCGGATTCTGGCGGCAGGCCCGCAGCGGCGGCGGGAGCGCTGGCCTCATCTTTCAGGACAGCTTCGAGTAATCTGGCAATCCTGTCTGAATGACCAAACGGACCGCTCTTATCGTGACCGCTGGATTGGGCTATGCTGCACGGCCGAACGATGGGAGTTTCAGTATGAACATCTACAAAGCCAGCGTCTGCCCGCTCGATTGTCCGAATACTGCAGCCTCGCGGTCAAGGTCGAAAACGACCGGGTGATCGCGGTGCGCAGCTCGCGCGCCAACCTGCTCACCCATGGCGCGATCTGCGCCAAGGTCGCCCATCATTACCGGAGTTCGTGCACGGCTCGAACCGCTTGCGCCATCCACGCCGCAGCCGATGCAGGCAGTATCGATATACCAATCACCGAGTGCGTTGTCAGGATTGCGGCGGATGGGATCGCTCTTTCATAGCAACAACCGCGAGTGATCAGAATGGCTGATGCCCTCGCGCTAGCCACTACGCGGCCCACGCTGGCCTCGAACCCATTGGAGCTGACTGCCGCCCCCGAGGCTGACCGCGCCCAGCCAGAGTCCTAGTACAAGTAAGAGCAGAGCCCCGAATGAAAGCGTCGGGATGGCGGCTGCCAAAACCGTGAACAGTGTCGCATCGTCGGTAGGGCTGGTGGCTGGATCGTCGGTGAGGCCGGAAACGTCGTTCACGCCATCGCCGTCGCTATCGTAGCTGAATTGCCCCTGGACACTGACTTCGGTACCGGGAATCACATTGGGCTTGAGGCGCGCCACGATGTCGAAAACGACGCTTGCCTTGGCCGCCAACGGCCCATTCCAGGTGACGGTATTGGTGTCGAGATCAGCGCTCAGCGCTCCGCTCGCCTTGAAGTTCGCGCTCTGCAATTCCAGACTGGCGGGCAGGACCAGGACGAACTCATTGCCCGGGTTGTCGGGCTGATCGCCGTCGCCTTGGTTGACGATGGTGACCGTGTAAGTGTTGAGGCTCGCGGGCAGGAAGCTACCATTGACTATCATGGTCGTATCCAACAGCGCGCCCGCGCTGTCGTCATCGGTGTTGGTGACTGCGACATCGGGCGGATTGATCGCGGCATAGGTCGCATCGGTGCTGACCGCCTGGGCGGTGATGATCTGGTACGCAATGTCGCCATCGACAGCGGCGTCATCGACGCCGGTAACCGTCACCGTCTGGGCGGTGCCGAAATTGGCCGGGGTGAAGGTCAGGCTCGCCGGGCTTACCGTGCCTTCGCTGGTATCCGAACTCGCCAGGGCGATGCTCACATTGGCCGACGGTTGCGAATTCAGCACCACGGTGAAAGTGGCCGTTCCACCCGCTTCGGTCGTCGTCAATCCACTGCTCGGCGTGACCGTGATCCCTGCCCCGTCGTTGTCGGTGATGACGCCGCTGGCTTGGCTATCGAACCCCACGGCCGTATTGCTGATCGGGCCGAAGTCGACGAACAAGGTTTCATCGGCTTCGTCTATCGCGTCATCGTTGATCGGCACCGTCACGGTTTGCACTTCGCCGGCGGTTCCCGCAAACGTGAGGGTGCCGGTGCTGGCGGTGAAATCCGCGCCCGCCGTGGCGGTGCCGTTAGCGGTGGCAAAGCCCAGAGTCAATCCGCCTTGTACGACAATATTCAATGTGATGGTAAAGATCGCAGCACCCGCGTTTTCGTTCACCGTGACATCGCTCACCGTCAGTTGCGCGTTGTCATCGTCGATGATCGTGCCGACACCATCCGCAGCGCTGATCGTTGCGCCGCCGGTGGCGTTGGACAATCGCACAAACACGGTTTCATTGCTCTCATCGACGGCATCGCCGTTGACCACCACATTGACGGTTTGCGTGGCCTGCGCACCCGTAAAGGTCAGTGTCGTCGCGGGCAGGCTGACGAAATCCGTGCCTGCCGTGGCGGTACCGCCTGCGATCGTGGCGACGGTAACCGCCTGAGTGCCGGCCGGGAGCGTGCGGGTCACGGTGAAAACCAAGTTGACCGTACCGCCATTACCCTCGGTGACCGACACATCGTCGATGGCGAAAGTCGTGGCGACGCTCGCGTTGAACGTGATGCCGCCAGCCCCACTCTGCGGGCCGCCACTGCCGGTGTTGCCGTTGTCATTTACGCTCAGCGTGAGCGGGATGACCCCGCCAACCGCCGCCTGATAACTGAGGCTATTTGCCGCCAGATAGGCATTGAGGCTGGCCAGATCACCGGTCAGGGTCAGCGCAGCGGCTGTGCCACCCACGGTGACTCCGCCGCCGCTTGCCGCCGAAAACGCGCCCGATGGCGCGGAGAACGTCATGGTAAGCGTGCCAGCGCCCACGTCCAGGTCGGCGACCGCGACACCCGTCACAGCGCTGGCAACGCCCACGATCCCGGTCAGGGTGGCGGGAACCGTCAGGGTGGGCGGATCGTTGACGGCAGCCACGATCAGCGTGACGCTGGTCGAAGCCGCCTGCGCGCCGCCGGTCCCGGTATTGCCGCCGTCGTCGATACCGACCGTCAAAGTCACATCGCTGGTGGCATTGGGCGAGGTTTGGAAACCGACGTTGCCGGCGGCGATGAAAGCGTTGATGGCGGCCAGCGTACCCGTCAGCGTCAACGTATTGGAATTCGCGCCGCCGACCGTGACACCCCCGCTGTCGGCGGCGACCAACACACCGTTGCCGGCGCCAACGGCGAGCGTCACCGTGACCGTTGCCACGCCCGCGTCCGGGTCGGCAAACGCCAATCCGGTCAAGGGTGAAAGCACATCTTCGGTCACGCCGAACGGGCCAGGAGCAGCAATCGTGGGTGGATCATTGACCGGCGTGACGCTGACCGTCTGGGTCGCCGGCGCGCTGTCATTCACGCCGTCGTTAACCATGAAGCTCACGGTACGGTCGGCGATATTCGGCGTATCGGAACTATTGTTGTATTGAACCGCGCGTAGCGCTGCTTGCCATTCGGCTAAAGTGGCGGTGGCGCCGGCGGAGGTTAGGCTCAGCACGCCGGTTCCGCTGTCAAAGCTACCGGCGATGTTGCCCATCGTCGCGCCATCGTTGGTGAACACCAACACGTCTTCGGCGGTCTGGAAGTTGGCACTGATGCTGACTGCACCGCTCGCCAGGGTAGTATCGTCGGGGTCGGTCACGGTAAGCGCGGCATCGACGGCGACACCGCCGCCACCTTCCACGAATGCCGTCACCCCGCCACTGCTGGCGACGGCCGGCGGGCCGCCGGTGCATACCCCGGAAACATTGATGGAATAAGTGGTATTCAGGCCGCCGTTGGCATTGACCTCATGCACCACGAGTGTGAACGGCTGACCGGCGGTGACATTCATGGAAAAGCTGGTGGTTGCGGCGCTGGCACCGGCGTCGGCCAGATAGTTCACGCCGGGCGTGGCGGGGACAAAGTTGCTGACCGCGTAGAAAAACAAGGTGGTCGTCGGCTGGGTCAGGGTGAAAGTCACGCAGCCGCTTTGGGAAGGGGTGATGACGTAGGCGTCGTAGCGGCGTACTACCGTGGCGTCGTTCAGCCCTGGATTCGCTTTAGGAACGGCGCACGAAGAGGCAACGCCGTTACGCAGAAGGCGGCCGGTCTGGGTGCCGGTGGTCGCCACGTAATCAGGATTGGCCGCGGGAGCAGTAGCGTCCAATGCGGTAGTAAAACTGATCGGGTTGCAGCCGATCTTGGCGAGCGAATCGCCGGCAACCAAGCCAGCGGCGCAGCTCTCCGGCATCACACCGGCGAGCGTGGAGCCCGCGGGGTCGTCAACTTCACACACCGCTGCGCCCAAACCGAGCGAGTTCGATTCGTTGCCCACGAGGATGGGTGTGGCAGCGCGAACCGCTGGATTCATCAGCAAGGCGAAAATGAGTGTCCATCCGCATTGCCACCACGGGCGCTTTGTCGTGATCATGGCCACACCTCGTTCTTCTGAAGCTAGCGAATTTCGCCAGCGCTTATCGTTAGGGGCAGTTTAAGCTATGCTAGACGACAACACTATAAGAGTTTCCATCATGAATATCCACAAAGCCAGCGTCTGCCCGCTCGATTGTCCGGATACTTGCAGCCTCGCGGTCAAGGTCGAAAACGACCGGGTGGTCGCGGTGCGCGGCTCGCGCGCCAACCCGCTCACCCACGGCGCGATCTGCGCCAAGGTCGCCCATCATTACCCGGAGTTCGTGCACGGCTCGAACCGCTTGCGCCATCCGCTGCAACGGATCGGCGCCAAGGGCGAGGGCAAGTTCGAGCGCATCTCGTGGAACGAAGCGCTGGATAGGGTGCAGCAAGGTGTGAGCGCAGTGGTGGCGCGCCACGGCCCGCAAGCGGTGCTGCCGCTCAATTACGCCGGACCGCACGGGATGTTGGCGGGCGATTCGATGTCGCTGCGGTTTTTCCACAAGCTCGGCGCCTCGCTCCTCAGCCGCCGCCCGCTGTGTGGCGGCATCCGCGGCGAGGCTTACGCCGGCACTTTCGGCGCGGTTCCCGGCACGCCCTTGCAGCAGGTGAGCCTGGCCAAGCTCATCGTGGTCTGGGGCAACAACGCCACTGCCTGCAATCTGCACCTGATGCGCCACATCAACGCCGCCAAGCGCAAAGGCGCGAAATTAGTGGTGATCGACCCCAAGCGCGTCAAAGTGGCCGAGCAGAGCCACTTGCACTTGCCGATTCGCCCCGGCACCGACGTGGTGTTAGGCTGGGCACTCGCGGTGGAGTTGGAACGGCTGGGCGGATTCGACCGCGCATTCATCGATCAACACGTACTCGGCTTCGAGGCTTACATGGCTACGGCGCGCGCGTATCCGCCCGAACGCGCAGCGGACATCTGCGGGCTCGCGGTCGAGGACATCCGCACCTTGGCGCGCTGGTACCAAGACGCCACGCCCGCCGTCATCGCCTGGGGCAACGGCCTGGAGCGCAACCAGAATGGCGGCTCCGGCCTGCGCGCCATCGCCGCGCTGCCGGCGCTGGCAGGCAAATTCGGGGTGACGGGCGGAGGTCTGGTGGGCGGCGCGGGCTATGCTTTCCCCAAGACCCTAGACAAACTGACCCGGCCCGATTTTCTGCCGCGAGGCACGCGTACGGTCAATATCCTCGACGTGTCTCGGCTGATCCTAGACGATAGCCTCAAGCCGCCTATCAAGGCGCTGTTCATCTACAACCACAATCCGCTCATCGTCCATCCCGAGCAAAACCAGATGCGGCGGGCGCTGGCGCGGGAGGATTTATTCACCGTCGGCATCGAAGTGGCGATGACCGACAGCATGGCCTACGCCGACGTGATCCTGCCGGCCTGCACCCACTTCGAGCACGCCGATGTGTATCCGGCCTATGGCCAGCAGTATCTGCAACGCGCCGAAGCGGTCATTCCCCCGGTCGGCGAAAGCCTGCCGAATACCGAGATTTTTCGCAGACTCGCGGCGCGTTTCGGCTTCGACGATCCGGCGTTCAAATCCAGCGATACGGGACTGATGGATGATGCGCTCAATGGCGCCGATCCGCGGCTGCAAGGCTTGCGCCCCAGCCAGATTCCCACTGACCGGGCGCTGCGCATGGAATACGGCGGCGCGGAGCCGGTGCTGTTCCAGAACGTACTGCCACAGACACCGAGCGGCAAAATCGAACTGGAATCGGCGCTGCTCGGCGCGCGTTACGGCGCGCCTCTGCCCACCTTCCGCCCGTTGCTGGTGGATTTCCCGCTGACGCTGATCACGCCAGCCTCGGACCAGCGCACCACCTCGACGTTCGGCGGCCTGGCGGCGAACGACGCCACACCGGCGCTGGAAATGCACCCTAGCGACGCCGCCGCGCGCGGCCTGCGCGACGGCATCTGGGTCAAGGTATGGAATGCCTTGGGCGAGGTCCATCTGCCGCTCAGCGTCACCGACGCCATCCGCCCCGGCGTGGTGTGCTCGGAAAAAGGCGCTTGGCTACGCACCAGCGCAAACGGCCAGACCGTGTCGGCGCTCGCCCCCGGCCACAAAGCCGACCTCAGCGAGGGCGCGTGTTTCAACGACGCACGGGTGGAAGTGGCGGCGCTATAAGCGTTTGCCTTCAGTTGCTCTGACCACAGACATCGCGCAACGGCGTCGGTAGATATTTCGCCAGGATCGTGGTCACACACCGCCAGTTGATCTGGTCGCCGCTGGCTTGCGGCGTCAATGTGATGACATTGTCCTCACCCAAGCGATCCAGCGCGAGCGTGAACCGCACCACGCCGCTCTTGGGCTCGATCTTGAGCCGCTTCTCCAGCCCCGGGCCGCCCACCGCTTGCAGGATTTTCGGCAGTTCGCGCTGGGTCGGGAAGCGGCCCTTGGCGAGATAAAACTCGGCGAGGGTGGCCTTGACCGCATCCAGCCGGCTGAGCTCCGCGGCCACTTCCGCGCGCACCGTGTAATCCTCATAGGCAGGGATGGCAATCGCCGCGAGAATGCCGGTGACGGCGACCGTCGTCAGCACGGCGCCATTGCCGATCATCAGGATTTCCAGTGGATTGTGTTCATAGGTCAATTCCAGTTCGACCTCGCGCTCGCCGGCGCCGATCTTCATGCTATACCCGCCTTGGGTCGGAAGATTGAGCTGGGTGGCGCTCGGCAAAACGAACAGATCGACCGGCTGCTGCGCGAGGTCGCCCGCCATTTGCAGCAATTCCAGGTTCCATCCATACAGCGTCTGCGGGATGCCCGCGCTGCGCACCGACAGCAAGGCCAGCGCATTGCGCGCGTTGATCCGCTGGCTGTCGGCGAGCCATTGCCCTACCGGCGTCTTACTGGCCGCCAGGTCGCGATCGACGAGGGTTTGCGGCACGCTGTCGATGATGAGATAAGCGCCCTCCTGCTTCCAATACACATGTGAGGACAAGAGGGGGGTGAAATGCGTCGTCAACAATTGTTGCAACGCCGCCATTTCCGCATCTCCTCCCGCCAAGTTGGCGGGCAGCGCGGACGAGGTTGCGATCTGCAGATGAGCATAGGTATTGCCCGCGATGGTGCGGGTTTCATAGCGAATACCCGGCTGCTGCTGCAAGCGCTGTAAAACGCCGACGAACCTGTCGGGGTCGCGCAGCCGTAACACGATATGATTGCTCAGCGCATTCGATATATACGCGAGTTCCGGGCCTAGGCTGTCCAGCCAATCATCGAGGCTGGAGCCGGTCGCGTTCAGCACGGCCTGGCGTATGCCGGCAAACAGCTCGGCGCTATCGGGCGTCATCGCGCCAATGAATTGCTCCAGATCATGCACCGCGCCCGTACTCGGCAGCGCCAGCATGGCGACCATGCTGGGCTCGCCTTCGAAAGTGAAATCGAATGCGGCATCCACCGGCGGCAGCAGCGCGCGCATCCCGCCCGGCGGCATACCAGCCACCATCCGCATCCGCGATTTGCCATGGCTTACGCCCACGCCGGCAGCCAGGTATTCGATCCTCAAGGAGGCAATTTGCTGGCTTACCGCCTCCCCCGCCAGCGGCGCCGCCAACTCGCCCAGCGGTTTGCCATCGAGCCACAAGAATAAGCCTTGGCCGCTCTGATCCAAGGCGTCCTCCACCTTGGCGAATGGCGGATTCGGATTGGGCTTCAGCGCCGCGTGCCAGCGCTCCAGGTCGGCGCGGTCCTGCAAGGGCGCGAGGAACAGACGCCGCCCGCCGGCGTCGAAAAACATGCTGGCCGGCGTTCCCCATAGCACTAACTGGCCGAAACCGGCGCTATCCAGCGGTGCCGCCACCTGCCAATTCGGCTCGCCCGCGGCGAGCGTCGCGAACAAATGGTTCACCTCGCTCACGGTCGGGCTGTCGAGTTTGACCGACAACAAGGTCGCCGGCGGCGCTTGCGGCGCGGCGGGGCGCAGCACGATCATCTCCAACGGCGAGCGTAACTCCGCGAACAATACGCCCGGCAACGGCCCTAGCAAAGGCTGCAAGGGCGTCAACAGATTCTTGCCTAGAGCCGTGCCTAGGTTCGCCAGTGCCGCGCGTACGCTCGGCGTTTTCAGGGCGGGGTCGAATACATTGCCCTTGGGTTCGCCGATATAGCCCAACGGGCTGGGGATACGCATATAGGCCAGGGTATCCGGCGGCAGCACACCGCGCAGATAGGGTTGATCCGCGAGCGCGCCGAGCGCTGGCGCCGCGGGTGGCTGGTCCGCGGCTGGCGCCGCCAGCACGACACCGAACAGCAACAGCAGGCCCGCCCATCCGCGTTGACAACCAGTCGTCATCGTCATCATTTTTCCTCAGATTGTATATTCCACATCAGCAGCACCGGCCTACATCAGCGTGCGCACCGACCAGAGTTCCGGAAAGAACCGTAGTTCCAGCGCTTTCGCGAGGTAGTCGACGCCCGCGGAACCGCCGGTGCCACGCTTGTGGCCGATGATGCGTTCGACGGTTTTCATATGGCTGAAGCGCCATTGCTGGAACTTCTGCTCGATATCGACCAGCTTTTCCGCGAGTTCATAGCAATCCCAGTAGGTGTCGGCGGCGCGGTATACCGCGAGCCAGGCTTCCTCGACCTTGGGGTGAAACACATGCGGTTCACGCCAATCGCGCCCGGTGATTTCCGCTGGAATCGCGAACCCCCGTCGCGCCATCAGCAGCAAGGTTTCATCGTAGAGGCTGGGCGTCGCCAGCGCGGCTTGCAAATCTTGATAAATCTTCGGCTCGTTGCGATGCACTTCGATCATCTGCGCGTTCTTGTTGCCCAAGCAGAATTCCAATAAGCGGTATTGATAGGACTGAAACCCCGAAGAGTGGCCGAGCTTGTTGCGAAACGATAGATAATCGTGCGGCGTCATGGTCGCCAGAATGTTCCAGGACTGGATGAGCTGCTCCTGGATGCGCTGCACGCGCGCCAGCATCTTGAATACCGGATCGAGCAGGTCGCCGGCGATCAGCGCGCGCGCCGCGCCGAGCTCGTGCAGCATCAGCTTCATCCAAATCTCGGAGGTCTGGTGGATGACGATGAACAACACCTCGTCGTGCGCGGTGGACAGCGGTTTTTGGCAATCGAGTAGCCGGTCGAGGTGGAGATACTGGCTATAGCTCAGGGACTGGCCGAGGTCCCAGTGGATGGCTTCGCCGCGTAAATCGACCTTGCTGGCAGGGGGTAGGTCGCTGGTGTCGGCCATGGCATGTCTCCGCGAATGATCTATTGTCAGTATGGCGAAAATCCACGGACTTAGCCAAGCTTTTACCGCGCACCCACGCCGGCGTTACGCTTGGCGCTACCATCACCATCGCCCACCTGGAGATCGACGCCATGCCCCGTCCGTATCGCTCGCGCATTACCACCGACGGCCTCGACCGCCTGCCGCACCGCGCCTTCATGCGCGCCATGGGCTTGGATGACGAGGCCATTGCCCGCCCCTTCATCGGCGTCGCCACCACCGACGGGGAAATGACGCCCTGCAATATGGGACTGCGCCAGCAAGCCGCCTGGGCCAAGAATGGCGTCAAGGAAGCCGGCGGCACACCGCGCGAGTTCACCACGATTTCGGTGTCGGACGGCATCGCCATGCAGCATCCGGGGATGAAATATTCGCTGGTATCGCGTGAACTCATCGCCGATAGCGTAGAAGCCGTCATCGAGGGTCACGCCTACGACGGCCTGGTCGGCTTCGGTGGTTGCGACAAAACGCTGCCGGGGATGCTGATGGCGATGGCGCGCTGCAACGTACCGGCGGTGTTCGTCTACGGCGGCAGCATGTTGCCGGGACGCTGGCGCGGGCGCGAAATCACGATACTCAGCGCTTACGAAGGTATCGGCGCGCTGCTGGCGGGCAAGATCAGCGAGGAAGATTTGCTCAGCATGGAAGCCGTGTGCGCACCCACCATCGGCGCCTGCCCCGGACAGTTCACCGCCAATACCATGGGCATGGTCGCGGAAGCGCTGGGGCTGGCGCCGCTCGGCTCGTCGATGATTCCGGCGGTGTACCAGGAGCGCGCCGGCGTGGCGCGCCGCGCCGGCCACTTGGTCATGCAGATTCTCGAACGTGGCGGGCCGCTGCCGCGCGACCTCATCACCCGCCGGAGCCTCGCCAACGCCTGCGCGCTGGTAGCCGCGACCGGCGGCTCGACCAACGCCGCCTTACACATTCCGGCCATTGCCCACGAAGCCGGTATCCCCTTTACCTTGGACGATGTGGCCGCCGTATTCGACGCTACCCCGTTGATTGCCGATCTACAACCGGGGGGGCGTTTCCTCGCCAAGGATGTGCACGAGATCGGCGGCGCGCCGGTGATGCTGAAAGCCCTGCTCGCTACTGGTCACCTCGACGGCTCCTGCCTTACCGTCAGCGGCCAGACGTTGGCCGCAGCGCTCGCCGACGCACCCGCCCCCGATGGCGAAGTGGTGCGCGCGCACGGCGACGCCATCGCGCCGACCGGCGGGGTCGTGGTGTTGAAAGGCAACCTCTGTCCGGACGGCGCGCTGATCAAAGTCGCCGGCCTGAAGACGCTGCAATTCCGCGGCCCGGCACGCGTGTTCGACAACGAAGAAGATGGCAACCGCGTGGTGCGCGAGCGGGCTTACCAAGCCGGTTCGGTGCTGGTCATCCGCTACGAAGGCCCGCGGGGCGGCCCCGGCATGCGCGAGATGCTCGGCACCACCGCGCTGATTGTCGGCCAGGGCATGGGTGAACAAGTGGCGTTGCTCACCGACGGGCGCTTTTCCGGCGCGACGCGTGGGCTTTGCATCGGCTACGCCTGCCCGGAGGCGGCGCTGGGCGGACCTCTAGCGTTGCTGCGCGACGGCGACATCATCCACATCGACGCAGCGGCACGGCGTATCGACGTCGAGTTGAGCGCCGCCGAACTCGACCAGCGCCGCGCGGCCTGGCGCGCGCCCAAGCGGCCCCGGCTGAGCGGGGTGCTGGAAAAATACCAGCGCCTGGTCGGGCCGGCGCATCGGGGAGCGGTGACGCATTCCGGCGGAGCGCCGATTCCGGCGGTGGATGATCGCCCCTAAACTTTACCCGGAGATGGGAGCAGGGCAAATTCATGCGCAACGCGCCGAATTCGATGCCGTACCTGCCGTTGGCCGTTCCGGCCCGTGCCCTGGCGGCGTCGTGTCGTCACTAAGGGCGATGCGATGACCCCCGCCCAGGAAAAATGTTGGCTCGCGCATTGGCGTAGCGCGGTGGCGGCGCTTTATCACGCCGTCAGGACCGCGCCCGAGCATTGCGCCGCCGCCAGCGCCGCACGGTTCCGGACCGAACGCGACGCCTTATTCCGCTCCCACCCGAGCACCCCCTTGGCCGAGGGCGCGCAACGCGCCTTCCAAGGCTTGTCCTATTACGGCTACCGCGCGCACTGGCGTGTGGTCGGGCGGATAGAACCCGACCCCGCCGGCACCGCCCTGGAAATCGCGCTTGGCGAGGATGGCGTACTACGCGCCCACAGCATAGGCCGGGTACGGTTCTCGGTCTGTGGCCAGGCGGCGGCGCTGACGCTTTACTGGATCGATGGGTACGGTGGCGGCTTGTGGCTGCCTTTCGGCGACGCCACGAACGGCGAGGAAACCTACGGCGGTGGCCGCTATCTCTACGATACGATCAAAGGCGCGGACTTGGGCGTCGATGGCACGCGCATCAACTTGGATTTCAACTACGCCTACAACCTTCATGCGCTTACGACGCGCGCTGGATTTGCCCATTGACGCCAATGCGCAACGTGCTGCCGTTTGCAGTGGACGCCGGCGAGCGGTCATCCGCTTCGGATTTCACCGGCAACAACGATGCTGCCAGCAAGTTTTGACGCCCGAGCGCTGGCGCTTGTCTTGCGTTTTGCCGTTGTTCTTGATAGGCTTTGTTCCTAATATAGAAACTTAATTCCATATAATGGAACAACAGCCTAATCTTGGCACAGTCGATAAAGCCCTCGATATTTTGTTCGAGCTCCATCAGGCTGCCGAGCCCCAGAGCCTGACGGCGCTGGGGCGCGCGCTCGATATGCCCAAATCGAGCGTGCATCGGCTGCTGGCCGCGCTGATGCGACGCGGGCTGGTCGAACAGGATGAACGAGGGCGCTACCGCACTGGCATTGCGCTGATCGCGCTGGGGCTCGGCGCCTTGGAACGCGAACCGGTCGCCGTCGCCGCGCGGCCCGTGCTGGAACAGGCCGCGGCGGAACTCGGCGAAACTTTTTTTCTGGTAGCGGCGCGCGCCAGCCAGTTGGTGGTGCTGGACAAGGCCGAAGGCAGCGGTTTTCTGCGCGCCGCGCCGCGCGCCGGCGCGACGCTGCCCCTCCATGCGACCGCGGTCGGCAAACTGTATCTCGCCTTCGCGCCCGAGGCCATTGCCGCGCCCGATGGCATCCTCGGCGCTTTTACCGCGCGCACCCTCACCGACGCCACGGCGCTGGCGCAGACCGTGAACCGCGCGCGCGAACAGGGCTGGGCCAGCAACCGCGATGAATGGATCGCGGGGCTTTCGGTGCTGGCCGCACCCATTTTCTATCGCGGGCGGATGCTCGCCGCCGTCGCCCTGGCGATGGTGTCGGCGCGCTTCGACAGCCTCGGAATCGACTTGCTCGCGGCGCAGGTGACGGGCGCCGCCGCACGTATCGCACAACGCCTGGAGGTCAGCAATGAAAGTGTGGATAGACGGCCACATCGTGGCCGGGAAAGACGCGAAGATCTCGGTGCTCGATCATGGTTTGCTGTATGGCGATGGGGTATTTGAGGGCATCCGCATCATCAACCGGCGCGTGTTCCGTCTGGCGGAACATTTGCGCCGCCTGGAAGTTTCCGCCAAAGCCATCGGCCTCGGGTTGCCGTTCAACCGCGCCGAAATCCAGGATATCGTGCTGGCGACCGCGCGCGCGCTCGGCGAGAATGAAGCCTATATCCGCCTCGTGATCACCCGCGGCGTCGGCGAACTCGGCGTCGATCCGGCCACCTGCAAGAAACCCAGCCTGATCTGCATCGTCGATCAGATTCGCTTGTTTCCAGCGGATAAGATGAAGCGCGGCATCGACATGGTGACGGCGAGCGTGCGCCGTCCGCCGACGGACGTCCTCGATCCGAGGGTAAAAAGCCTGAATTACCTGAACAACGTGCTCGCCAAGCGCGAGGCGCGCCTGCGCGGCGCGGACGAAGCGCTGCTCCTCAACATGAACGGGCTGGTGTCCGAGGCCAGCGTGGCGAACATCTTCGCCGTCCTGGCCGGCGCGCTCACCACCCCGCCCCCGACCGACGGCGCGCTGGAGGGCATCACCCGCGCCAGTGTCTTGGAATGCGCGGCGCAGATCGGCATATCGGCGCGCGAGGCCAGCCTGGGCCGCGTCGATCTCCTCAAAGCCGATGAAGTTTTCATGACCGGCACCGGGGCACGCATCGTGCCGGTAGCGACCCTGGATGGCCAATCCATCGGCAACGGTGAGCGGCCCATCACCGACCGGCTCATCGACGCGCTGGCGAGTTACTCAAGGGAGAATGGGGTAGCCTTTTGAAAGGCTAATGATCGAGCGCTCATGCGTTCAGAAAATGGGCACTACGGCGGCCCGAAGACAACCTCCACCAGCAAGCGGTTTGGCGTTGTGGAGCTTTGGGATGATCGTAGCCCACTCGTACAGTTTCAGCGCGGTTGCTGACATCTTGGAGCCGCTTCACAGCAAGAGTTAGCATGATCCAGTGATCGAACCGATGCCGAACTCCATAGCCACCCAAGTCACAGGGTTCGACATGACGAAACCTGAGGTCCCCGGACCGGCGCTCAACCGCCCGTTGCCGTCGCCGCTTGTCGAGGCCACCGAAAGCTTGCCCCTCGAATCTCGCTTACTTGGCCACAGGATCACATGTGATTTGTAAATACGCTCGCTATCATTGCCCGCATAGCCGGAGCGTTCCCAGCCGCCGATATCCAGAACTCCGCCAATATACGTCCAGAGGAGGTCTTCCGGAGCATGAATACGCAAGTAGGTATCAACGCCTTTATTAGGACCGCACATCCACCATTTTCCGATATCGGTTCCAGGACCACCCATATCCCCGGTTTTGACCAATACGAGCTTTAGCTCTTTGTCATCTTGATAAATCGCGATTTTATTCCAAGCCATGGCAACCTCGTCGATGAAATGAATAGGAATTTTAAAGCACGCTGAAAAGCTAACGAAGTTCTAGTGGGCCATGGTTTCACTCCTTAAGATTCTACGAATTGCCGTATTGTGATCGCCCTTGGCATAGCGGTACCTCTTGGTCGCGCGCTGATCTACCCGCTCGATTACTCCGTTACGCGGCAAACCGCGCAGCTACGTCGGCACTGTAGTAGATAATCAGAGGAAAAATAAGTAAATATTACCCCAACTACGCGAAGCTATTTTCCCCAGTGTATGCAATACGCTACAGGATAAGGCGGGACGGCCCGAGGCTGTGCGCCCCCGTACGATTGACGATATGATCGCCGTTGCGTAATTCTGACCGGTAGCAGAAGTTCGTTGGACATCATCTTCATGGCGAATCGATGGGGGACACGGCAATGGCGGACAAATTTTTTCCTGACGATCGGCAAGATTACGTCGAGATTCCGCGCGAGGACGGTTCCTCGAAAGGCACCAATGTATTTTATCGCTACGCTGGCGGCGGCGCTTCCGGCAACTCGGGCACGTTCAGGGTGAGAATGAAAAACCTGAAAGTGACCGAGCAAGTGCTATCCGGCGCGCGCGGGCTCTCCACGTTTCAATTGTTCATGACCTTCGCGCTCGGCAAAAAACCGAATGGCGCTTTTGATTTGCAGATCGCGGACGCGACAGTTGACGCCCCTTATCACCGTCAACCCGAAAGCTACTTCTGGACACTGGTGATTTCGGAGCGCTCTACGACGAATACAAAGCATCCTTGGATTCCGGCGGCGCTGAGCCAGCGCTTGCGCAGTTCACGGACAAATACGTCAAGCCGAAAAACGAACAGATTAGCTACGATGGCAAAGCGCGCGGCGGCCACTGGAGCACGGATTTCACGGGGATTCGCGCAAAAACGGTGCGCCACGAATTGGATCATGTGAAATTCGCTGCCAGCGAATGTCAGTCGTTGTGCGAAAACTTTTTGGATGAAGTGAAGCGTATCAGCAAAAAGAGCAACCACGAGCAAACGCCGGAGGCCAGGGTCGATGCGGTACTCGCGGTGTTCTTTGGCCGCTTCGGATTTCCGTATTTCGACGTAGGCGGAGCGGATCACAAGGAAATCGCCAAGCGCGACTGTTATTTCATGCTGGCCTGGTATGAACGCTATATCCTGGGCCAATTCACTGCGCTGCTGTCCGCCGACAAGCTCCGGCAAGCCACCATGGATATCGTAGTCGAGGGCGCGCTGGGCCGGGCGATGTCGCAGCTCGGGGAGAGCCATCCGTGGATCACCTGATGGGTACGCGCTAAGGAGCGGTTATTTCGAGCAGCCGGACCAGCGCCTGCTCGCGCTCCGCGGCGCTCAAGCCACGCATACGGCCCAGTATCCACCCTACCCGCTCGCTATCGATCCGACCGGTGCGCTGTTGGCGTTCCAAGGCCAGGCGCGGATTGGTCAGCAGGCTTGCCAGCCACGCTGCTTGTTCGGGCATGAGGTCGGCTGGCGCTATACCGAAATATTTCTCGGCGGCGCGCTTTGCGCCATACAACCCCGATCCCCAATCGACGATATTGAGATAAAGCTCGAGGATGCGGCGCTTGCCGAGCGTGTGTTCCATCTCCACCGCGTACAGCAGTTCGCGCAGTTTGCGCGCGAGGGTACGCTCGCTATCGAGAAACAGATTCTTGGCGAGTTGCTGGGTGAGCGTGCTCGCCCCGCGCAGCCGTTCTTGATTGGCGGCCCGGCGCTCCAGCGCGGCGACGACTTCGGCGAGGTCATAGCCCGGATGTCGAAAAAAACGTGCATCCTCGGCGGCGATGGTCGCGCGCGGCAGCCACTTGCCGATTTCCGGTAAAGAAAGC